>NZ_JBNDIK010000001.1:0-328204 GCF_050434365.1 Massilia sp. UYP32 | reverse complement strand
CGATGCAAAGACGCCCATCCTCGCGCTCAAAGAATGGCAGCAAAAACGGCCGGAATTATTCGTTAAGCGGGTTTATGAACAGGCGGGACTTGACACGTAGGTTCTATGCTGGCAAAGCTCAGGTGTCACGCAGCGTATCTTATGGATCGCCCCACTTGCCTCTCGCACAGATAGTTGAGTCTGCTCAATTTTCATCTGTGCATGTACCTGAATAATTATAAAAAATTCGCATTGGCCGGCACAATTTCCTCAACTGACGACTCAAGCTCCAAGTTCGCCCATGACTCAAGCTCGTCGCTTTCTTCACGACCTTATTCACGACAGACAGCACAATCGCATCCTGCGCTTGTCGTTCCCAAACAATGACGCACCGGCTTCCAAATTTGTAGTCAACAGAATCGTTGCCATTGAAAGTTTGTCGAGAAATTTCGAATTTACGGTCGAGTTACTGTCTGACGACGATAGCGTGGCCTTTAAGGAAGTCCAAGGCAAGCTAATCAATATTGAATTGGTGCGACGAGACGGTGGCTTGCGCTATTTTTCAGGATATATATTTACCTTCCGTCGGCATCATTCGGACGGTGGCTTTACGATATACGAAGCCACTCTCGGTCCCTGGCTGAAATTTCTCAGTCTGCGCAAGGATAGCTATCTATTTCACAACCAGACTTTGCGAGAACAGACGGAGAGCATTTTCCAGGATTATGGAACCTACGCGCAATGGGATTGGAATGTAACCGGTGATGATCCCAAGATGACTGAAGCGTGTCAATTCAACGAAACTGATTTCAATTACCTAAGTCGCCGATGGGAAGCAGCAGGGTTGTATTATTGGTACGGACATTATCCAACGGGTCATAAGCTTATCGTCAGCAGCGATTCTATGCACGCTCCCGTCCTCGACGGCGGCCCGCAAGTGCGCTTCCATAGTGAAGGTAACTCATTGGAGGAGGACGCTGTGGACCATTGGTCCCCAATACGCCGTGTGACACCCTCGACCCTTGCCCTGAACAGCTTTAATTTCAAGGATCCTCGACCGTGTAGCGTCGTTCTACCAACCTTAAATCAGCAAGGCAAGGTACCAGAAATCGAGTCCTACGAATATAGTGGAGCCTATGCTTTTAGAAATTCCCAGGACGGTGACACCCAATGTCGAATACGTTTGGAAGAAATCGAAGCAACCGCCAAGCATGTTGAAGGCGCAGGCAATAATCGCTTCTTGATGCCCGGTCGTTGGTTCCAACTGGTGGACCATTTCAAGCACAATGTCTTGCGGCATGGCAACAAGGTTGGCAACGATAACTTCTTACTCTTGTCCGTCCATCACACCGCCACTAATAACTATCTACAGCAACCTGATGAAAAGATTCAATATCGCAATCGCTTTGTCTGCACGCGCAAGAACGTTAAGTGGCGCCCCGGGCGCAACTTCAACAGCACGGATACCAAGATCGTTGGCCCCCAAACTGCCATCGTAGTCGGGCCTTCCGGCCCTGACAGCATTTATACAGACGAATACGGTCGGGTACGGGTGCAGTTTCACTGGGATCGGGCAGGCAGCAACGACGAACGCAGCTCAGCTTGGCTGCGCGTGTCCAGCTCCTGGGCCGGAGCGGAGCTAGGCGCTACAGCAATTCCGCGGGTAGGTACGGAAGTGATTGTTCAATGGCTCGACGGCTCCCCAGATCGCCCGATCATTACAGGAGCCGTTTTTAATGAACGTAACATGCCGCCATGGTCTACTCCAACACAACGAGCGCTGACCGGATTCAGGAGCCGCGAATTAGCTCCAAGTTCCGGCAATTCGCCCGTTGGACGCAGTAATCACCTCATCCTCGACGACACCAATAAAGAAATTCAAGCACAACTCAAAAGCGATCACTTACAGAGCCAGCTTTCTCTAGGATATATAAAAAGAATCGAGAATAATCGTGGCCGAACGGATGCCCGTGGTGAAGGATGGGAGCTACGGACCGATGGACACGGCGCCATACGCGCCGCTAAGGGCATGCTGGTAACAACCGAAGCCAGAATGAACGCTCGTGGTCCAATAAAAAGCATGGAAGAAGCGGTCGAGAACCTTGATGCAGCCATCAAACAACAGCAATCATTAGCGAAAAGTGCGGAAGAAAATGGGACATATGAGGCTGATGGGAATCAGTGCGAAGTAGCACACATACTTCAGGAAGAGAGCGATTCAATTCGTGGAACCAATGCTAACCCAAGCAATTCACCTGAATTGACCAAACCACATTTGATTGTTTCCAGTGCCGCCGGAATTTCCACCTCGACTACCACAGATACTCACATTTCCAGTGGCCGCCACACAGCCATAACAACGGGAAGAAGTTTCTCCTTGGCTGCCGGGGAGAATATATTTGCAAGCGTTCGCCACGCCTTCCGTTTATTCGTACAGCAGGCGGGAATAAAAATGGTGGCGGCCGCTGGAGACATCGACGTAAAAGCATTATCAAATAGTATAAAAATTCTCGCCAAACTCGAAATTAATCAATCAGCCAATCAAATCACCATTACTGCCAAGGAAGAGCTCGTAATAAATGGCGGAGGAAGTTTTGCCAAGTTCTCTGCAGACTCAATTGAAATCGGAACGTCAGGAACCCTAATTGCCCATGCGGCGACACACAGTTTCCCCGGCCCAAAGACACTTAACGTAAGCAGCGCCCTGACAAATGCAAAGCTTGGGAACTCAATGCTGCGCGAGCAACTCTTGAGCGAGCTAGTAAAAAATACCAGTTGGGTCGAGTTTAAGCTTATCGACTCAGACGGACCTATACCGAATGAGAGATTTATTCTTACCGATCCATCGGGAAATAAGCACGTTGGCAACGTTGATAATATAGGTACAGCACGTATTGAACAGCTGCCGGCTGGACGATGCAACGTGGAGTTCCCGGAGCTCGGAGTTGCAATAGAAGTGTTAAGCGCTTGATTGCTCGATTGACGTTCTCACGATAAATCTGCGGCCATGACAAAACTAGAACGAACGTCAGAAAAACTAAAAGCGGGAGTGGGTATTCTGACGAATCAAACCACGACAATACAGTTGAACACAGCTACTGTGGAGATCCTGATTGGAGGTCCATACAAGAGCAAAAAGGGAGAAATTAACAATTACGGACACGCGGCATTGCGCGTAATTTCAGCGACCGAAGAACGGATCTACGACTTCGGGCGTTATGGCGCAACGAAAGGGCTCTTTGGTGAACAAGGTGAAGGTATTCTCCGTGTCTGGGACAAATTTGAAACATACATCTCCGGCGAAAACGCATATGGAAGAAACACCACTGGGTTCTCATATACAGTTCCCAACGAAAAAACTTTAGCCGTAAATCGATACTTTGAAAAAATGACATCCGGGGCTAAAGAAAGAGTAGCAAAACATCCGAACCAAAGAGAGTTCAAGCTCAATGAAGATTATGATGCAATCAAGAACAACTGCGCTACCATGACACTTTCCGGTGCTAAAATAGCGCTCCCCACAATTGATTCAGAAGCTCAACTTTACAATTCTGGACGGGGCATGTCAGATGTAGAGAAAACCGCGGCAAAGGCACAAAATTTCGGATGGCCTTCAAAGATTTTCATGCCGGAGGATGTGCAATCGATGCTAGAGAATAATAAGCGGACCCCTGCCAAAAAAATCACTATCTATGGAAAAGGCCGAAAATGAAGAGAGCCTTTCTTGGCATCCTTATTGCACTCTTGTCTGGATTTTTTGGCTTCATCATTTCCGCTACTGGAACTTTAAATATGACAACAAAGAACGCTTACACCACGAAAGAGCCATTATTAATCGCCGGCGAACAGAATTATTATTCCATTCTCCCTGCGGGGACCGTTCTTTACTACGATCGCGCTTGGCCCGAGGGGCATCAAACGTACCATGTATACTTTCACTTCAAAGGCGAGTTTGATTCAGAGCCAGCTGACGCAGAAATGATATCACCGCTTTGGCTTCGGACTGTCGACCCTGAGGAATTACCAAAGCTTTTAAACAATTATCCGGTAACAAATGATGAGCTTGTGAAAATCCTCAAGGCCAGGAAAGTTACGAAAGCGGAACTTGTTCAGATTTTACGTGAATGGCCAGAAGATTGATTTGACCATGGCGCCCCTGCGCCTTTAAAATAACTACCGAAAAGTTTCGAATTTATTCCAGATAAGCCATGTTCGATGCCGCCTTGCCGGGAGACTGAAAATGCCTTTAAAGATAATCGCGGTAGGCGACAAAACTGATCATGGCGGAACAGTTACAAGCGGCTCAGCTACTCACGATGTGCGAGGCCGTGCGATTGCAAGACTCGGCGATGCCGTAGACTGTCCTCAACTATATCCAAGCGGCAATCCACACGGAATTAATAAAATCATTACCGCATGCGACACATTTACTGTAAACGGTATTCCAGTTGCGCTAGAAGGTTGCGAGACTGAATGCGGTTGCAAACTGATTGGCAGTCAGCCTGCAACCGTAAGATAATTATAGTTTAGGATAGCGTATAGGCGAGATGTTCTCTATAGCTGAGGTACAGATACCGTAAAGCGATCTGTTGCTCATCCTGCCAATCAAGCCGCTTCCACCACCGGATGCGCCTGCTTCCGATACAAGAACTCCAGCACCGCCTTGCGATGCTCGGTATAGCGCGCATCCTGCGCCAGCGCGACCCGATCGCGCGGCCGCTCCAGCCCCACCTCGACGATCTCGCCGATGGTTGCCGCCGGCCCATTAGTCAGCATCACGATCCGATCCGACAGCAGCACCGCCTCATCCACATCGTGCGTCACCATCACCACGGTCGACTTGGTGGCCGCCACGATCTTGAGCAACTCATCCTGCAAATGCGCCCGCGTCAGCGCATCGAGCGCGCCGAACGGCTCATCCATCAACAACACCTTCGGCTCCATCGCCAGCGCCCGCGCGATGCCGACCCGCTGCTTCATGCCGCCCGAGATCTCGTGCGGCCGTTTGCCCTCCGCGCTCGACAGCCCCACCAGCGCCAGCGCATCCAGCGTCCGTTCGCGCAGCTGGGCGCGGGTCTCACCGGCGCCAAACACCCGCTCGACCCCGAGATGAATGTTCTCGTAACAGGTCAACCACGGCAGCAGCGAATGATTCTGGAACACCACCGCCCTCTCCGGCGACGGCCCCGCGATCTCGCGATTGGCACACAGCAGCACGCCCGCCGTCGGTTTCAACAGACCAGCAATCAGGTTCAGCAAGGTCGACTTGCCGCAGCCCGAGTGCCCGATCAGCGTAATGAACTCCCCCTTGCGCACCGCCAGGTCAATCCCCTGCAACGCCTGGAACACGCCCTTCTTCGTATGAAACGCCATCTCCACGCCGGTGATGTCGATGAACCTGGTTTGAAGGTCTTCCATGATCGCGCTCCTTAATCAGTTAGCCACTTGTTCGTGCGTCAGCGCCCGCGCCAGCGCCACCAGCGCCTGCTCGAGCAGCAGCCCCACCACGCCGATGACGACGATCGCGATGATGATGTTCGCCACGTTCAGGTTGTTCCACTCGTCCCACACCCAGAAGCCGATGCCCACGCCGCCGGTCAGCATCTCGGCCGCCACGATCACCAGCCATGCGGTGCCGATGGCGAGGCGCACGCCGGTCAGGATGTAGGGCAGCGCCGACGGCAGCAGGATCTTGGTCAGGATCTTCCACTCCGACAGGTTCAGCACCCGCGCCACGTTCATGTAGTCCTGCGGCACGCGCTGCACGCCGACCGCCGTGTTGATGATCATCGGCCAGATCGAGCAGATGAAGATCGACCAGATCGCCGCCGGGTCGGCCGACTTGAACACCAGCAGGCCGATCGGCAGCCAGGCCAGCGGCGACACGGGTTTGAGCAGGCTGATGATCGGACCGAACATGCCGCTCACAAAACGCACCCGCCCGATGATGAAGCCGAGCGGAATGCCGACCAGCGCCGCCAGCCCGAAGCCCACCGCCACCCGCTTGAGCGAGGCCAGCACGTTCCAGCCGATGCCCTGGTCGTTCGGGCTGTTGTGGTAGAACGGATCGGCGAACAGCTTGAGCGCCTCCTGCAAGGTCGCCAGCGGCGACGGGAAGGTCTCGTTGCGGGTGGCGATCAGCTGCCACACCAGCACCACGAAGGCGATGCCTACCAGCGGCGGCAGGACCGCCTTCACCGCTCGGGCGAACGGCTGCGCGCCGCGCACAACGGGCGCCGGCTTGCGGACCGGAGTCGCGGCGAGAGGCACATCCGCCGCAAGCGGCAGCGTCACGACAGTCGCGCCGCCACCGGTCGATGCATGGTGTTCGGATTTCAGAATAGCGTTCATGGCATTCCCCCATTCAAACAAGATGAAAATCAGACCCTGACCTTGAACGAAGCGGCATAGGCTTTCGGGTCCTTGCCGTCCCAGACGCTGCCGTCCATCAGCTTCGAGCTGCGCATCGGGCTGGATGGCACCGGCGCCTTGGCAAGGGTCGCCGCGTCCTTGTACAGCGCGATCTGGTTGACCGCGCTGGCCACGGCCAGGTAGTCGGGGTCCTGCTTGAGCAGGCCCCAGCGGCGATGCTGGGTCATGAACCACATGCCGTCCGACAGATACGGGAAGTTGACCGCGCCGTCGTTGTAGAACTTCATGTAGTTCTGGTCGTCCCAGGTCTTGCCCAGGCCGTTCTGGTAGCGGCCCAGGATGCGCTGGTCGATCGCGTCCTTGCTGGTGTTGACGTACGATTTGGCGGCGATGACCTCGGCCATCTTGTTCTTGTTGGCCATCGAGGCGTCGATCCAGCGGCTGGCCTCGATGATGGCGGCCATCATGGCGCGGCAGGTGTTCGGGTTCTTTTTCGCGAACTCTAGGGTCGAGCCCAGCACCTTTTCCGGGTGGTCGCGCCAGATGTCCTGGGTCGTGATGGCGGTGATGCCGATGCCGTCCATGATGGCGCGGTGGCCCCAGGGTTCGCCCACGCAGAAGCCGTCCATGTTCCCGACCCGCATATTGGCCACCATCTGCGGCGGCGGCACCGTGATCACCTTCGCTTCCTTCATCGGGTTGATGCCGTTGGCCGCCAGCCAGTAATACAGCCACATCGCGTGGGTGCCGGTCGGGAAGGTCTGGGCGAAGGTGAAGTCGCGTTTTTCGGCGCGCATCAGCTTGGCCAGCGACTGGCCGTCGACCGCGCCCTTGGTCGCCAGCTGCTTGGAGAGCGTGATCGCCTGGCCGTTGTTGTTCAGGCCCATCAGCACCGCCATGTCCTTGCGCTGGCCCCCGATGCCCATCTGGACGCCATACAGCAAGCCGTACAGCACGTGGGCCGCGTCCAGGTCGCCGTTGGCCAGCTTGTCGCGCACGCCGGCCCACGACGCTTCCTTGCTCAGCACGAATTTGACGCCGTACTTCTTGTCGAAGCCCAGCACTGACGCCATGACCACCGACGCGCAATCGGTCAGTGGAATGAAGCCGATCCTGATCTCGGTCTTTTCCGGCTTGTCCGACCCCGCCGCCCACACGCCGCCCGTTGCCAGCCCCATCAAGCTTCCTCCCGCTACCAGACCTGCGCCATGAATGACTTTCCTGCGCGTGACATCGACTTCGCCGACGCCCGTCGTCGCTACGCTCTTCGCTTCAAGCTTCTGATTTTTCATCGCAATCCCAATGTGGTCAGGCAAAAAAAAAGACGCGTACCGACATGAACGCATTCATGTTCCGGTAGACGTCATTGTCTTGTGGGTGCTGCCTTCGTTGGCGGCACACGCAGCGCTCCGTTGCGCTGATGCTGATTACGCAATCTTCATGCCAGGAAGCGCGCAGAGGGACGCGCCCAAAACTGCACCGCCAGCGCACCGTACGATGGCGAGAATGGCGCACTGCGATTGCGCATCGCATCATTTTGGACGAGCTGTTGCGTCCGCTCAGCGAAGCTGCAAATACACCCTTCAACTCGCTGGCACGGCATGCTAGGATGGACTGTTTCTATAAGAAAACACCAGTTGTCAATCGTGCGGCCCTTGTCTATACGTGGCATGCATGTAAAATAAATAACGTCCCGAACGCAGCCCGACTTGAAGGTCTTGCTCCCGTCCCGGGTCCCGAATTCGACGCTTTGTACTGGCATCCGCATGTCACGCATTCACTGTCCGCCCTACCCCAGCCCGCGTTATCCCAACGACGTGGCGGTGCGGCCCAGTTGCCACAGTTGCCAGACAGCCCTTCTTCCTGCCCAGCGCGCCCCGCGCGCCTGAACGGCACACCATCTTCGTATTACGCCCGGCTCACGCCGGCCATTCATCATCTACTTGCCAGTCTTCATTCGAGACGGCGCTGGAGTCAACCATGAACACCGAACATACCGAACGCCACCATTCTTCCATCCATGCCGCGACCGCGGTCGACCGCAGCAACCCACAGGCGCCGAAACGCGGCATCGCCAAGGACATCGTCTCCAACGGCCGCCGCCTGCGCACCCGCATCGGCGTCATCGCCGCCGCCTGCATCGGCCTGACCGCGCTGCTGATCGCTTTCGAGTAAGCCTCGATTGGTGCGACCCGGTTGTCGGCTCGATGTCCGCTGGGCTATACTGCCCCGCATCAACGTCAATCGGGATCGCATGCAGTTCCAGGCCGCCAGCTTTCAGCAGATGAGCGCACCCCTGCGCCGGGTGCTGGCCTGCCTGTGCGCGCTGATCCTTGCCCTGCAACTCGTGGGCGCCTCGTTCCACGACCATGACCTGTCCGAACAGCTGTCCGACTGCGTCAGCTGCCAGCTCGCTTCCCATTCCACGGCCGACCTTCCCGCGGCATCGCCACAACTGCTGGCGATCTTCCTCGTCATCGCCTACGTCCTCGCACGCCTGCCGCGCCCCGCGCCGGTCGTCCTGCGCCGCTACCTGATTCCTTCCCGCCAGGCGCCTCCGCGCCACTGATCCGCCTCCAGAACCCGTGCAGGCCGGCCCGCGCCGGCTTGCGGACGCGCATGCGCTTTCGCGCACTGCGTGCATCCCGCGCGCGCCGCCGCCGGCAGTCACGCCGCGACGCGCGTGTGGCCTGTCGCTCCCGCTTCACCACAAAGGACCACGATGACCATGAATACCCCTGCCCTGGAGGCGAACGGCGTGACCGTCGCCTACCAGTCCGCGCCCGTGCTGCGCGACCTGTCCCTGCGCGTTGCGCGCGGCGAGATCTATGCCCTCCTGGGCGGCAACGGCGCCGGCAAGTCGACCACCATGAACACCTTCCTCGGCTTCACGGCGCCCCGCTCCGGCAGCGTGCGCGTGTGCGGCATCGACGTCGCCGCCGACCCGCTGGCCGCGCGCGGCCAACTGGCCTATGTGCCCGAGAACGTGGCCTTGTACGAGCATCTGGACGCCCGCGAGAACATCGAATACTTCCTGCGCCTGGCGGGCAGCAGTTGGAGCGACGCCGGCATCGACGCGGCCCTGGACGCCGTGCGCCTGGACGCCTCGGCCTGGAAACGCCGCCTTGGCGGCTATTCGAAAGGCATGCGCCAGAAGGTCGCGATCGCGCTGGCCGTGGCGCGCCAGGTGCCGGTGCTGCTGCTGGACGAGCCCACCACCGGCCTCGATCCGCAGGCCACCAGCGAGTTCAACGCCCTGCTGCAGGGCCTGCGCGGGCGCGGCAGCGCGATCTTCATGGTCACCCACGACCTGCTGGGGGCGGCCGAGGTGGCCGACCGCATCGGCTTCCTGGAGCGCGGCCACATCAGCCATGAAGTCGCGGCCGGCGGGGACGAACGCTACGACGTGCGCGACCTGTACCGGCGCTATGCCGGAACGACGCAGGCAAAGGAACCGGCATGAGCGCCACCATCAGGCAAGCGCTGCCCGCCATCGCCCGCAGCGAATGGCGCGCCATGCTGCGCAACCGGGTGGCGGTGGCCGCCGGCATCCTCATGCTGGCGCTGACCCTGGCCGCGATCCTGGTCAGCCACGAACGCGTGCAAGCCGTCGACGCCGAGCGCGCGCGCTTTCAAGGCACGGCCGACGCACAGTGGCACAACCAGCCGGATCGTCATCCGCACCGCGTGGTGCACTACGGGCACTACGTGTTCCGTCCGCTGAGTCCCCTCGCCTTCTTCGACTTCGGCGTCGATCCGTTCACCGGCAACACGCTGTTCCTCGAAGGCCACCGCCAGAACAGCGCCAACTTCAGCGATGCGGGCCAGTCCTCGGTGCTGCTGCGCTTCGGCCAGCTCACCCCGGCCTTCGTGCTGCAGGTGCTGACGCCCCTGCTGATCGTGTTCCTGGCCTTCGGCAGCGTCGCGCGCGAGCGCGAGCGCGGCCAGCTGCGCCTGCAGATCGTGCAGGGCATCCCCGGCGCGACCCTGTTGCTCGGCAAGCTGGCCGCGCATGCCGGCGTGGCGCTGCTGCTCGGCGCTCCCGCCTTCATCGCGCTTGCCGCGATCGCGCTGCTGCATCCGGCGGCGGCGCCGCAGGCGCTGACGATGCTGCTCGGGTATGCGCTCTACCTGCTGCTGTGGGTGGTGGCGGCGGTGCTGGTGTCGGCGACGCTGCCGCGCGCGCGCGACGCGCTGCTGGCCCTGGTGGCCGGCTGGATCGTCACCGCGATCCTGCTGCCGCGCGTGATGCCCGACTTCGCCGCCGGCGACGTCGGCCGGCCGAGCCGCATCGAAACCGAAGTCGCGATCCACGAGCGGCTGGCGGCGATCGGCGACAGCCACAATCCCGACGACCCTTATTTCAACGCCTTCCGCGCGCGCACCCTGGAGAAATACGGCGTGCAGCGGGTCGAAGACCTGCCGGTGAACTATGGCGGCCTGTTGATGGCCGAAGGCGAACGCCTGACGAGCGAACTGTTCGACGAATTCATGCGCGCCGACTTCGCGCGCCAGCGCGAAGAGAACGCGATCGTGCATTCGGCCAGCCTGTTCAGCCCCGTGATCGCGCTGCGCCGCATGTCGACCGCGCTGGCCGGCACCAACCTCGACAGCCACGCGCGCTTCCTGGGCGAGGGAGAAAAATACCGCTACGCCTTCGTCCAGGCGCTCAACGGCCTGCACGCCAACGTGGTCTCGCCGCAGGGCGCGGGCGACGAACGCATCGACAAGCACCACTGGGACGACACGCCGCGCTTCGGCTATCCGCCCGCGCCCTATGCCGAGGTGGCGGCGCGCCATGCCTGGCCAGCCTTCGCCCTGCTGGGCGGCTGGTTGCTGGCCCTGCTGGGCGCTGCTTATCCCATCGCGAAACGCCTGGAAAGGAAGGCCAAATGAAAACGCTGACATTTGAACTGCGCCAGGTCGCGCATTCGCGACTGGCCGTCGGCGCCGTCGTGCTGCTGGGACTGTTGTGCGCGCTGTCGGTCTGGACCGGCCTGCAGGCCGTGAGCCAGCAGCGCGCCGCTCTCGAGCGCATCGCCGCCAGCCACGCGCAGGACCATGCCGCCATCGCCGCCAGGCAGCTCAAGGGTGGCGTGGCCGAAGCCGGCTCGGTCGGCTACTACCTGCCGCACCTGACGCTGAACCCGCCATCGCCGCTGGCCTTCGCGGCGATCGGCCAGCGCGACCTGCAGCCGCAGGCCCTGCGCGTGCGCCTGCTCGGCCTGCACTCGCAGCTGTACGAGTCCGAGGCCATCAACCCCGAGCTGGCCATGCCGGGCCGCTTCGACTTCGCCTTCGTGCTGGTGTTCCTGGCGCCGCTGTTCGTGATCGCGCTGATGCACGACCTGGTCTCGAGCGAGCGCGAAGCCGGCCGCCTGCGGCTGCTGGCGTCGCTACCTGCCGCCGCCGACACCTGGCGCCGCCGGGTCGGCCTGCGCTATGGCCTGGTGTGGCTGGCCACCCTGCTGCCGCTGGCCTGTGGCGCGCTGGTGGCCGGCGCCGCTGTGGCGGACTTCGCGGCGATCGCGCTGGTGGCCACGCTCTATCTGGCCTTCTGGTTCGGCCTGGCGAGCTGGGTCGCGGCGCGCGCCCGCACCTCGAGCAGCAGCGCCGCGATCCTGCTGGCCTGCCTGGTCGGCTTGACGATGATCCTGCCGACCCTGGCCGACGCCGCGATCGCGCGCCTGTCGCCGGTGTCGAAAGGCGTCGAGCTGGCGCTGGCGCAGCGCCAGGCCGTGCACTCGGGCTGGGACATCCCCAAGCCGGAGACCTTCGAAAAATTCTTCCGCGCCCACCCCGAGTGGAAGGACACGCCGCCGGTCGAAGGACGCTTTCACTGGACGTGGTATTACGCGATGCACCAGGCAGGCGACGATGCGGTCGCCGCCGACGTCGCCGAATACCGCGCCAGCATGCAGGCAAGGGAAAGCTGGACGGCGCGCGTCGGCCTGGTGCTGGCCTCGGTGAACGTGCAGGTGCTGCTGCACCGGCTGGCCGATACCGACCTGGCGGCGCAGCTGGCCTACCAGGACCGTATCGCCGCCTATCACACGCAATTGCGGCGCTTCTTCTATCCCTACCTGTTCGAGGAGCGGGCGATGACGGAGGACGATCTGGCGCAGCTGCCGCGGTATGAGCATGTCGCGGCGCCCGGCCGCCTGCCGACAGGTCAGTTGCTGGCGCTGGGCGCGCTGGCGCTCGCGCTGGTCTCGATTGGACTACGCAAGCTGCGCATCTGACTCGTGGCGCAGACGAAAAAAAGCCAACCGTCGGGTTGGCTTCTTCGTTCCGTTGGCGTCAGGCGGGAATCAGAACTCTTCCCAACCGTCGCCGACATCCGCGGTTTCGGCTTTCCTGGGCTTCGCAGCGGCAGCCGGGGCGGCTTGCGCCTTGGGCTTGGTCGGCGCTGCGGGATTGGCCGGCTTTGCGGCCGCCTTCACCGGCGCTTTCGCCACCACCGCCGGCAAGGTCGTCGTCACGCGCGGGGCCGCCGCACTGGCGCGGCTGCTGCCCGCCTGATTCAGCTTGAACGCGCCCACGGTCTGCGCCAGCGCAGTCGCTTCTTCCTGCAGCGAGGCCGCTGCGGCCGACGCTTCTTCCACCAGCGCCGCGTTCTGCGTGGTCACCTGGTCCATCTGGGCCACGGCGCCGTTGATCTGTTCGATGCCGGCGGTCTGTTCCTGGCTGGCGGCGGTGATCTCGGACATGATGTCGGTCACGCGGTTCACGCTCTGCACGATTTCCTGCATCGTGGCGCCGGCGCGCTCGACCAGCTCGGAGCCGTGGTGCACCTTGTCGACCGAGTCGTCGATCAAGAGCTTGATTTCCTTGGCCGCCGCCGCGGAACGTTGCGCCAGGCTGCGCACCTCGCCCGCCACGACCGCGAAGCCGCGGCCCTGCTCGCCGGCGCGCGCCGCTTCCACGGCCGCGTTCAGCGCCAGGATATTGGTCTGGAAGGCGATGCCGTCGATGACGGCGATGATGTCCACGATGCGGGTCGACGAGGCATTGATCGCGCCCATGGTCTGCACCACCTGCTCGACCACCGCGCCGCCCTTGCCCGCCACTTCCGAGGCCGAGGTGGCCAGCGCGTTGGCCTGGCGTGCGTTGTCGGCATTCTGCTTCACGGTCGAGGTCAGTTCTTCCATCGACGAAGCGGTTTCTTCCAGCGAACCGGCCTGCTGCTCGGTGCGCGACGACAGATCCAGGTTGCCGGCCGCGATCTGGCTCGAGGCGGTGGCGATGTTGTCGGTGCCGGTGCGGACCTGGCTCACGATCTTCACCAGCGAATCGTTCATGTCCTTCAGCGCCTGCAGCAGGCGGCCGGTCTCGTCCTTCGAAGTCACTTCGATGGTCTGGGTCAGGTCGCCCTGGGCCACCGCGCCGGCGATCGCGACCGCCTGCTCCAGCGGACGCACGATGGCGCGCACCAGCACCCATCCGACGAAGGCGGCCATGATCAGGCCGAACACCAGGCCGGCCAGGCAGACCGCGCGCACGATCTCGAAGGTCGATTGCGAGGCCTGGTATTCCTTCAGCGCCGCGTCCTGCTGCTCCTTGACCAGCCTGGCGCCGAGATCGGCCACCGGCAGGTACAGCGTGGTCATCTTGCCGTTGAGCTGGGCCACGGCGCCGGCGTTGTCGCCGGCACGGATCGCGGCCATGGCCGGGCGGATGCCCTGCTCGACGAATACCTTGCGCGCCTCGGTGAACTGTTCGTACAGGGCCTTCTCGCCGGCAGTCATCGGCAGCTGGCGGTAGCTGTCGAGGATCTTGCTGATCACCGCGATGTTCGCGTCGACCGACTCGAGCGCGGCATTGCGCTGGCCGCTGTCTTCCAGGTTGACGGCCTTGGCGACGGCGAGCTGGTTGGTGGTGATCAGCTGGGTGACCTGGCCCACCTGGCTCAGGCCCACCAGGCGGTGGTCGTACATCTGCTTGAGTTCGGTGTTGGCGACGCCGAGGTTGTAGATGCCGATGACCGCGCCGGCGACCAGTTCGACGGCCAGGAAGGCGATGACGAAGATGAGGCGCGACTTGATGCTGAGATGTTTGAACATGATTCGCTGGCCTAAGCCCATGGATAAAAAAATGTGGTATCCATTGGATTATAGAAACATTGTTCCCTTTATGGGAAGCATTGAGTATTTCCTTGCGTTATGACTTATCTTCCGTCGCAGTGCAGCAACAGATACACACATCTGGCGCGACCGCACGATATTCCTCCGTCAATATGCTCTGAGCGCATAAGCAAAGGTGACATTAACACTACGTCAAGGCAACTTTGCCGATAGAATGGCGCGATTCCTTGCTTCAACCCGAGTGTTATGACCTTCCCCGTCCTCCTGAACCTGGCCCTCGCCCTGGCCATCTGCGCACTCCTGTATGGCATGCAGGCCCGCCACGCCTCGTTCACCAAGCGCGTGTTCGCCGGCCTCGGGCTGGGCGTCGTGTTCGGCGCCGGCCTGCAGGCCGTGTACGGCGCCGGCGCGAGCGACATCGTGGCCACCAATGCCTGGCTCGACGTCATCGGCAGCGGCTACGTCAAGTTGCTGCAGATGATCGTCATCCCACTGATCATGGTCTCGATCGTGCAGGCCATCCTCAAGCTGCGCGACGCGGCGTCGCTCGGCAAGATCAGCACCCTGACCATCGGCATCCTGCTCGTCACGACCGTGGTCGCGGCCTGCATCGGCATCGCGATGGCCAAGCTGTTCGGCCTGTCGGCCGTGGGCCTGACCGCGTCGAGCGCCGAAGTCGCGCGCGGCGAATACCTGCAGGGCAACCTGGCCACGGCGCAGCAACTGTCGCTGCCGTCGCTGCTGCTGTCCTTCATCCCGGCCAATCCCTTCCTCGACATGACGGGCGCGCGCAAGACCTCGACCATCGCGGTGGTGGTGTTCGCGGTCTTCATCGGCATCTCGGCCGTCGGCATCGCCGGCAAGAAGCCGGAAGTGTTCCAGTCCTTCAGCGGCTTCGTGCACGTGGCCCACGTGATCGTGATGCGGATGGTGACCCTGGTGCTGCGCCTGACCCCGTTCGGCGTGTTCGCGCTGATGGCCAAGATGGTGGCCGGTTCGAGCCTGCAGGACATCCTGGGCCTGCTCAACTTCGTGGTCGCCTCGTATGCGGCGCTGGCGTTGATGTTCTGCGTGCACCTGGCGATGGTGGCCGGCGTCGGACTCAATCCGCTGCGCTACCTGAAGAAGATCTTCCCGGTGCTGGTGTTCGCCTTCACCTCGCGCACCAGCGCCGGCTCGATCCCGATGAGCGTGGCGACCCAGACCGCGCGCCTGGGCACGCCGGAAGGCACGGCCAATTTCGCCGCCTCGTTCGGCGCCACCATCGGCCAGAATGGCTGCGCCGGCATCTATCCGGCGATGCTGGCGGTGATGATCGCGCCGACGGTCGGCATCGATCCGTTCACCGTTGCTTTCCTTTTACCTCTGCTGGCGATCGTCGCCTTCGGCTCGATCGGCGTGGCCGGCGTCGGCGGCGGCGCCACCTTCGCGGCCCTGATCGTGCTGTCGGCGATGGACTTGCCGGTGGCGCTGGCGGGCCTCCTGATCTCGGTGGAGCCGCTGATCGACATGGGCCGCACGGCGCTGAACGTCAGCGGTTCGATCGCGGCCGGCAGCGTCACCAGCCGGGTGCTGGGCCAGACCGATATGCGGGTGTTCCAGGACGATGCCGACGTCAACCTCGACGGCGAGGAACAAGCCGTGTAAGCACGCGTAAACATCGCCGCGGGCGCCAGCAATCGTGCGCTGACGCCTTGCCGAATCCGTCATGATGACGCCATGTTAACTTTTCGGCGGACGGCGATGGAGCAGAAATGGCCACAGGAGATCTGGCTGGTCAGGCATGGACAAAGCGCGGGCAATGTTGCGCGTGACCTGGCCGAAGCCGCCGCCGGGCACCGCATCGACATCGCCGACCGCGACGTCGACGTGCCGCTGTCCGACCTGGGCGAGCGCCAGTCCGAAGCCCTGGGCGCCTGGTTCGCCGCCCTGCCGCCGCACCAGCGTCCCAACGTGGTGCTGCATTCGCCCTACGTCCGCGCGACCGAGACCGCCAACATCCTGATGCAGCGCCTGGAGCGCGACGAGCTGTTGTGCGTGCGGTCCGACGAGCGCCTGCGCGAGAAAGAATTCGGTGTGCTCGACCGTCTCACC
Organism: Massilia sp. UYP32; assembly: GCF_050434365.1. Classification (NCBI taxonomy): domain Bacteria; kingdom Pseudomonadati; phylum Pseudomonadota; class Betaproteobacteria; order Burkholderiales; family Oxalobacteraceae; genus Massilia; species Massilia sp. UYP32. The sequence continues at coordinate 311,675 of NZ_JBNDIK010000001.1, read as the reverse complement.
ACGCACGGCATCGCCCACCACTTCCCCGATCTGTACGAACAACGCCAGCACGTCGGCAAGTTCTATTTCCGCCCGCCGGGCGGCGAAAGCTGGTGCGACGTCATCCTGCGCCTGCGCAGCGTGATGGACACGCTCGAGCGCGACTTCTGCGGCGAGCGCGTGCTGATCGTCGCGCACCAGGTCACCGTGAATTGCTTCCGCTACCTGTTCGAGCACCTGAACGAGGCGCAGATCCTGGATTTCGACCGCGCCGGCGACGTGCCCAACTGCTCGGTCACGTCCTACGAGTTCGACCCCAACCAGGGCAAGCGCGGCGACCTGGCGCTGCGCCTGGTGAACTTCGTGGCGCCGCTGGAAGCGACCGGCACCCCGGTCACCGTCGCCAAGGACTTGCCCACCTCGCCCAAGGCCTGAGGCCGCACCATGGATTCCACCAATCACACCGTGCACGACGTCGATGCCGACTATCTGGCGGCATGGCCGCTGCCGCAACCACAGGCCGAGGGCGACAAGGAATTGCGCGGCCACGTCCTGGTGCTGGGCGGCTCGCGCGAGATGCCGGGCGCCATCATCCTGGCCGCCACCGCGGCCCTGCGCGCCGGCGCCGGCAAGCTGACCATCGCCACCGGGGCCAGCGTGGCCCAGCTGGTGGCGCTGGCGATGCCCGAGGCGCGAGTGATCGGCCTGCTCGAGAACGACACCGACGGTTTCCACCTGGACGCACTAAGCAGCCTGGATCCGCTGGCCGACAAGGTCGACGCGGTGCTGGTCGGCCCCGGCATGCGCGACGCCCCCTGCACCGCGCGCCTGGTGCACGCGCTGCTGCCGCGCCTGGACGCAGCCGGCGTCGGCCTGGTGCTCGATGCCTGCGCCATGGACGTCATGCTGCACATGCCGCACGACTGGCCCGAGGGCAAGCCGATGCGCTTCGAGCGGCCCGTGGTCATGACCCCGCATTGCGGCGAGATGGCCCACCTGACCGGCCTCGAGAAAGAATGCCTCGTCGGCGCGCCGGACGCGCCGGCGCTGCAGGCGGCGCGCGACTGGAATGCGGTGATCGCGCTCAAGGGCGCACGCACGGTGATCGCGGCGCCGGACAGCACGCTGTGGCAACACGAAGGCGCAGGCAATATTGGCCTGGCCATTTCAGGGTCGGGCGACGTACTGGCCGGCATCATCGCCGGCCTGCTGGCGCGCGGCGCGGCGCCGGAACAGGCGGCCTGCTGGGGCGTGGCCTTGCACGCACGCGCCGGCGACCGCCTGGCGCAACGACTGGGCACCCTGGGATATTTGGCGCGAGAAATCTCCATGGAAGTTCCCGCGCTGCTGGAACAGCTTGCTCACACCGACCATATCAAGCGCAGCGCCGATGACCGGAACATCCGGCCCGTGCCGGGAGACGAACAGCTGGGTGCTTGACTTTTGCCCGGCGAAAGAAAACTCTGTAAAAAATGTTACGGAGTTTCGCAAGAGTGCGGTATCTAACGAACCGGCAGCCGGGCATCCGGTCTAATGGGCACAGTTGGATTGAAGTACGCACCGGGGCCGCGTATTGCGTCGGTTCCCTGAGTGTTCCTCCCTTGAATTGCAAAGGGGTGGAACTAACTGGCGCCGTTGTTCTTCCAGCGCCTCACCAATGAGCTGGAAGCTGCGGCACAAAGATAGACGTAAACGAGGAGTTTAAAAATGAATGCAATGACCAAAGCACCAAAAATCCTGCTGACCGCCGCGGTTCTGGCCACCCTGCTGGGCGCCTGCAAGAAGGACGACGCAGCGACCACCACCACCCCGGCCGACACCTCGGCGACCATGCCAAGCAGCACCTCGGGCGCCACCGGCACCACGGGTGACGTGGGCACCGGCGCAACCGGCACCGGCACCACCGGCACCACCGACATGGGCACCAGCGGCACCACCGGCGCGACCGGCACCGCCGGCGACACCAGCGGCGCGGCAGGCACCACCGGCGCGACCGGCACCACCGGCACCGGCACCGCCGAAGGCGCCACCGGCACCACCACCACCGATCCGCAGACCACCACCACGCCGCCGACCGGCACCACCGGCCAGTAATCGATTGGCCAACGCCCCGAACGACGCCCTGCGCGCGGGGCGCGCTCGGGGTAGCGCTCTACCCAATACCAGCACCCGGCCCCTCACGGCCGGGTTGTTTTTTTTCAGGCCCGCACCTGCCGCCGTCGGCTAGTCAGTCGTGCGCTGCTTTGCCGCGACGTCGCGGATCAGATTCTCCACCATCGTGAAATCGGCCGGCTTGGTCAGGTGATGATCGAACCCCGCCTCGCTCGACCGTCGCCGGTCCTGCTCCGCCCCCCATCCCGTCAGCGCCACCAGCGTCGCGTCTTCCATGCCCGGAATGCGGCGCATCGCCTCGGCCGCCTCATGGCCGCTCATGTCGGGCAGGCCGATGTCCAGGAACACCACCTGCGGCAGGTGTTCTCCGGCGAGGCGCAATGCCGCGGCGCCGTCGTTGGCGACGCTGACGGTGTGGTCGTTCATTTCGAGCAGGGCTTGCAAGGTCTCGGCCGCGTCGACATTGTCGTCCACCACGAGAATGCGCAGCATGCCGCCCGGTGTGGCGGAGACCGGCGCGGTCACCGGTTCGGGCGCGGCTGCGGAGGGCAGCCCAGCCAGCGCACCCTGCGGCAACGGTAGCCACACCGTGAACCGGCTGCCCATGCCGGCGCCGGCGCTGCTGGCCGCCACCCGGCCGCCGTGCAGCTTGACCAGGCGCTGGACCAGGTTCAGGCCCACGCCCAAGCCGCCCTGCGCCATCCCGCTGCCGAGATGGGCTTGTGCATACATATCGAATATCGTCTCCAGCGCCGGCGCGGCGATGCCGATGCCGTTGTCCGACACCGTGAGCGCCACCTCGTTCGCCTCGACGCGCACCACCAGCTCGATCGCGCCGCCCTGCGGCGTGTACTTGGCCGCGTTGTTGAGCAGGTTGCTCAGCACCTGGGCCACGCGGTGGCGGTCGGCGTGCAGCGCCAGCGGTTCCTGCGGCAGGCGCACGGACAACGCGTGCTTGCCGGCTTCCACCAGCGGCATGCTCATGTCGACCGCCTCGCGCACCACGTCGTCCAGCCGCACCCGTTCCAGGCGCAGGGTCACCTTGCCCTCGGCCAGGCGCGCCATGTCGAGCAGGTCGTCGACCAGGTGCACCATGTGGTCGACCTGGCGCCGCATGATGGCCTGCACGTCGCCGCCGGCGGCGCCGATGCGCATCAGCTCCAGCCCCGAACGGATCGGGGCCAGCGGGTTGCGCAGCTCGTGCGCCAGCGTGAACAGGAAGTCGCTCTGCGCGCGGTTCTTCTGTCCCAGCTCGTTGGCCAGGCGCTGCAACTCCTGCTCGGCGTACTTCTGGCTGTCGATGTCGAGGGTCACGCCGTCGAAGCGCTCCGGCTGGCCGTGCTTGTCCAGGCCGCACCAGCCGATCGCCCGCAGCCAGCGCGGCGCGTCGCCCGCCACGGTGCGGAACTCGAGGTCGAGCGGCGCGCCGGCGCGCACCGCGTGCGCCACGCTGCCGGCCAGCCGCTCGCGGTCTTCCGGGTCGACCGCCGCCAGCAGCGTGTCGACCGAGGCCGCGCGCGCGCCGTCCAGGCCGAAGTGCAAGGCCATCTCGGCATTGAGCTGGAACTCGGTGAACGGCGCGTCGGCATACCAGACGCCGATGTCGCCCGCCTCGGACACCCGCTCGAAGCGCTCCTGCAGCATCTTGCGCGCATGAACGTCGATCACCGTGCCGACGTAGCCGTCCGGCTCGCCCGCCGCGTTCGCGCGCGGCAGGCCGGCGTCGATGAACCAACGGTAGCTGCCGTCGTGGCAGCGCAGGCGGTAGTCGATCGAGAACGGCTCGCGCGCCGCGCTCGCGGCCAGGAAGATCTCGCCCGAGCGCTGGCGGTCGTCGGGGTGGGTATTGTCGAGCCAGCCCAGGCCCAGGTCCTGTTCCGGCGTGCGGCCGGTGTAGTCGTACCAGCGCTGGCTGAGATAGGTGCACTGGCCCTCGTTGTCGGTGGTCCACAGCATGGCCGGCGAGGCGTCGACCAGCGCCCGCACATGGGCTTCGCGCGCCCGCGCATCGCGCTCCATCTGGCTGCGCTCGCGGCCCAGCGCCACCTGGGTGCGCACCCGCGCCAGCAGCTCGTTGGCCGAGAACGGCTTGACCAGGTAGTCGTCGGCGCCGGCCTGCAGGCCCTCGACCTTGGCTTCCTCGCCGGCGCGCGCCGACAGCAGCATCACCGGCAGCAGGCGCAGCTCCTCGCTGGCGCGGATCTGCGCGATCAGGCCGAAGCCGTCGAGCTTCGGCATCATCACGTCGCTCAGCAGCAGGTCGGGCGGGTCGGCCAGCGCGAGTTCGAAGGCGGCCTGGCCGTCGGCGCAGGCGCGCACCTCGGCGTGCGGCTCGAGCAGCGCCTTGAGGTAGGCCCGCATATCGTTGTTGTCGTCGGCGATCAGGATGCGCGGGCGCGCCTGGCCGGCCATGTCGACCGGCGCCGCCTGCTCCTCCTCGTGGGGTTCGGCTTCGGCGTCCGGCAGCCAGCGCAGCGCTTCCTCGACGAAGGCGGAGCCCATGCGCTGGCGGTCTTCCATCGCGTCCGGCGCGTGCAGGATGCGGTCTTGCGGCAGGTGGGCCTGGCCAAACGGCAGGTCGACGTCGAAGCGCGTGCCTTCGCCGAACACGCTCGAGACGGCGATCGTGCCGCCGTGCAGGCGCACCAGTTCCTGGATCAGGGCCAGGCCGATGCCGGTGCCTTCATAGGTGCGTCCCGGCGCGCCCTCGATGCGGTGGAAGCGTTCGAACATGCGCGGCAGCTCGTGCCCGGGGATGCCGGTGCCGGTGTCCTGCACCGACAGCCGCGCCATGCCGGCGTGCTCGCGCAGGCTGATCGTGACGCTGCCGCGCAGGGTGAACTTGAAGGCGTTCGACAGCAGGTTGAAGACGATTTTTTCCCACATGTCGCGGTCGACGTAGACCGGCCGGCCCAGGTCCTGCAGCGCGACCTTGTAGTCCAGGCCGCCCTTGGCCATGGCCGACTCGAACACCCCGGCCAGGTCGAGCGTCAGGTGCGCCAGGTCCACCGGCACGTAGCTGGCCTGCACCCGGCCGGCCTCGATGCGCGAGAAGTCGAGCAGCGAGTTGACCAGCTTGAGCAGGCGCAGCGCATTGCGGTGGGTGACCTCGATGCGCTTCCTCTGGGCCGCGCTCATGCTGTCCGCGGCGTCCGCCAGGGCGTCGTCGAGCGGACCCAGGATCAGGGTCAGCGGGGTGCGGAATTCATGCGACACGTTCGAGAAGAAGGCGGTCTTGGCGCGGTCGATCTTGGCCAGTTCTTCGGCCCGGCGCTGTTCCTGCTCGTAGGCGATGACGTTGCCGACCGCGGTGTTCACCGCCGCCCCCAGCAATTCGTAGAAGTTGCGATAGTCGGCGTCGAGCGCGCGGCGCACGCTCACGCCGGCGACCACGAAGCCGAACAGCTCTTGCTGGCCCGGCAGGGAAAGCGGCAGCACCAGGGCCGAGCGCGGCGGATCGTCGTAGGGTCCGCAGGCCGCGCCGCCGAGCCGTTCGGCGACGTCGTCGACCTGCGCCGCCGCGCCCGTGGCGGCGCAGCGCGCGAACGGCCAGCAGGCGTCGTCCAGACGCGCCGACTGCGGCGCCAGCGCGCAGTGCGCCGGCAAGCCGCCGCCGCCGCGCAGTTCCAGGTTTCCGCTGTCCTGGTCGATCTGGTAGAACAGCAGGAAAGGCACGTCGGCCTGCATGCGCTCGACGTGGACCGTCAGCTGCTGGCCGATCTCGGCCATCGAACGGGTCGATGCCAGGCTGGCGGTCAGGTCGCGCAGGCCCTGGGTGCGGCGCGCGCCCAGCACCTGGGCCGTGGTCTCGGTGATCGGGTGGAAGACGCCGCCCACCGCCCCCGACTCGTCGCGGATCGGCGAGAACGAGAAGGTCATGTTCGCTTCCTCGAGATAGCCGCTGCGGTCGAGGAACATCTGCTGGTCCTTGATATAGGCGCCCTCGCCCTGGTGGGCGCGTTCGAAGGCAGCCCCCACCACCGGCAGGGCCGAGGCCCAGATGACCTTGAACGGCGCCCCCATCGACGCCGGATGCAGGTCGCCGCAGATCGGGCGGTAGGCGTCGTTATAGATCTGGATGTCGTCCGGCCCCCAGCACACCAGGATCGGGAAGGTCGACGACAGGCACAGGCTGACCGAGGTGCGCAGGCTCTGCGGCCATTCGGACAGCGGCCCGAGCGGCGTCTTCGACCAGTCCATGCTGCGGATCAGTTCGCCCATCTCGCCGCCGCCGGCGAGCCAGTTCATATCGGAACCGGCAGGTGTGGAGGGTGATGGGATTACTGACATGGGCATGGAGACCTAACGGCGGGAGGGATGGAAGACGGGATTCTTGAAACACTGTTCACTACTACGCAAGCAGTTCAGTATCGAATTATCCACAAGGCACCCGCTATTAGACCATAACAACAGGAAATACTGACGCAACAACGGCGACTGCACGGCGAGCCCATGCGACCCGTCGTTGAAAAGACACGGCCAGCGCATGGCTGGCCGTGTAGGGGCAAAGGACGGCTGGCGCCGCCCGCAGGGTGAGGATCAGGCCGGGACGGCCTTGCCGCGACCGGTGACAAAGCGGCCGGCGCGGACGATCACGCGATAGACCAGGCGCACGAAGGTCAGGGTCAGGATCGCTTCCACGAAGGTCATCAGGAAGGCCGGCAGCGCGTTCCAGCGCTCGGCGCGGCGGCCATACTTGGCCAGCATGCGGTCGCGGGCGATCTCGATGCTGTCGTAGAAGGTCGGCACCACCAGCAGGGTCAGCACGGTCGAGGTGATCGTGCCGCCGATGATGGCGATCGCCAGCGGCTGGTAGAACTCGCCCGCGTCGCCGAAGGCCAGCGCCACCGGCAGCATGCCGGCGATCAGCGCGAAGGTGGTCATCAGGATCGGACGCAGGCGCTTGCGGCCGGCCGCCATCAGCGCTTCTTCGCGGTCCATGCCTTCGTGCTCCAGGGCGCGGGCGGCGTCCAGCAGCAGGATCGCGTTCTTGGCCACCAGGCCCATCAGCATGATGATGCCGATCATGCTCATCAGGTTGAGCGTATGCCCCGTGATGATCAGCGCCACGACCACGCCGATCAGCGACAGCGGCAGCGACATCATCACGCCGATCGGCGCGGTGAAGGAACCGAACTGCATCACCAGGATCAGGTACATCAGGGCGATGCCCGACAGCAGCGCGATGATCATCTCGGTAAACAGTTCCTGCTGGTCTTCGCCCGAGCCGCCCAGCGCCAGGCCATAGCCCGGCGGGAAGTCGAAGGTGCGCGCCAGGCGCATGGCGTCGGCCGTGACCTCGCCCGGCGAGCGGCCCTGGGCATTGGCCGAGACCGTGATCATGCGCTCGCCGTTCTTGTGGCGGATGCCCGACGGGCCCTTGCCCATGGTGATCGAGGCGATCTGCTCGAGGGGCACCATCATGCCGGTGCCGCCGACCGAGATCGGCAGGCGCTCGATGCTCTCGGTATTGACGCGGTCGTCCGGGTGCAGGCGCACTGCGACGTCGCGGGTCTCGCTGGTCGGGTCGACCCAGTCGCCCACCTCGATGCCGGCGAAGGCCACGCGCAGCGACTGGGCGGCGTCGTTGACCGAAATACCCATCATATTCGCCAGGCCGCGGTCGAGCACGATCTGCAGCTCGTTCTTGGGATCCTGCTCGGACAGGGTGACGTCGACCGCGCCCGGCACTTCGCGCAGCTTGGCCATGTAGGCGTTGGTCAGCTCCATCAGGCGGCGCGAATCGGGGCCGCTGAACTCGATCTGCACCGGCTTGCCGTTGCCGCTCAGGTCATCCATGACCGTGTACTCGGCGCCGACCAGGCGGCTGATCTTCTGGCGCAGTTCCACCGCGACCTCGGAGGCGCTGCGGTCGCGCTGGCGGCGCTTGCCGATGTCGACGTAGACCCGGCCGCCGTTCAGGTTGGCGTTGCTGTTGGTGTCCTCGGTTTCCGGCAGGGTGCGCGCCAGCTCGGCCGCCGCTTCCACCTTGCGGCGGGCATATTCGATGCTCGACGATGCCGGCACGCGCACGTCGATCATGATCGTGCCCGAGTCCATCTTCGGCAGGAAACTGGAGCCGCCAAAGCTCGAATGCAGGGCGATGGCGCCGACGAAGCTCGCCAGGGCAATGAAACCCATCCAGCGGCGATGGTGCAGCGCCCAGGCGATCACGCGGCCGTAGCGGTCGGCCTGGCGGTCGAACCAGTGATTGAAGCGGTCCAGCACGCGGCCGATGCCTTTCTTGGGCGCGCTGTGGTGGTCCGGCGGGTCGCCCCAGTAGGCCGACAGCATCGGGTCGAGCGTGAACGAGATGAACAGCGAGACGATCACCGAGCAGGTCACGGTGAGCGCGAACGGACGGAACCACTCGCCGGACACGCCCGGCATGAAGGCCACCGGCACGAACACGGCCATGATCGAGAAGGTCGTGGCGGCCACGGCCATGCCGATCTCGGCGGTGCCTTCGAGGGCCGCGGTGCGGCGGTCGGAACCCATTTCCATATGGCGCACGATGTTTTCGCGCACCACGATCGCATCGTCGATCAGCACGCCGATCGCCAGCGACAGGCCCAGCAGGGTCATGAAGTTCAGCGTGAAGCCGCACAGCCAGACCGCGATGAAGGCCGCCAGCACCGAGGTCGGCAGGGCCAGCGCGGTAATCAGGGTCGAGCGCCAGGAATTGAGGAAGGCATACACCACGAACACGGTCAGCACGGCGCCCAGCACCAGCGCCTCGATCACGTTGTTCAGGCTCGATTGCGCATCCTCGCCGCCGTCGCGGGTCACTTCCAGCTTGGTGCCTTCGGGCAGGTGCTTGCTCGCTTCCTTGACGACTTCATGGACCTTCTTGGCCAGCGCCACGGTCGAGGCGTCACGCGAGCGGGAAATCTGCAGGCCGACGTTCGGCTTGCCGCTGCGCATGGACAGGCTGTTGATGTCGGCGAAGCCGTCCTGGATCTCGGCCACCTGGTTCAGGCGCACGATGGTGTCGCCGTTGCGCTTGACCACGATCTGCGAAAAGTCTTCGGGACGCTCGATGCGGCCGATCAGGCGGATGCCCTTCTCGTCCAGCTCGTCGCGCAGCTTGCCGACCGGCGCATTGGTATTGCCGCTGCGCAGGGCATTGGTCACCTCCGTCACCGACACATTGAATTCACGCAGCTTCTCGGCGCGCAGCAGCACCGACAACTCGCGCCGCAGGGCGCCGTTGACGGCCACCGTCGAGACGCCGTCGATGGCGCGGAACTGGTCGGCCAGCACGTCCTCGGCATAGCGCGAGATCTCGGCATGGCTCTGGGTGCTCGACGACAGCGCCAGCGACATCACCGGCTCGGCGGCCGGATCGATGCGGCGCAGCACCGGCTCGCGCATCTCGATCGGCAGCTTGTAGCGCACCGCGGCGATGGCGTTGCGCACGTCGTCCGAGGCTTCGATCAGATTGCGGTCGAAGTCGAACTCCATCCAGATCGTGGCGCCGCCCTCATAGGAGTTGGAATTGACTTCGGTGACGCCCTGGATCGCCTGCATCTGCTTCTCGAGGCGGTTGGTGATCTCGCGTTCCGAGGTCTCGGGCGAGGCGCCCGGATACGGGATGTCGACCACGATGACGGGGATGTCGACGTCGGGGTTCTGGTTGACCCGCAGCTTGGACAGCGCGAGCAGGCCGATGGCCATCATCGCGACGATGATCACCACCGTCGCGACCGGTTTCTTGACACTGAAATTGGACAGGAACATCGTTGTTTTCCTTTTATTTTTCCCGTATTACTTGCCCTGGACCGGCGCCGCGCCGGCGGCCGAGCCGGCCGCGCTGGCCACGCGCGCGGCCGGCATGTCGACCTTCTGGCCATCCTTCAGGTTCGAGGTCGGGGCGCGCAGCACGACGTCGCCGGCGCTCAAGCCCTGCTTGACTTCGAAGTTGCCGGTGCGCGGGTCGCGCGCGCCGACCACCAGGTTGACCTTGGACAGGGTTTTATCCTTGATGCGCCAGGTATGGCTGTTGTCGCCGACCCGCACCAGGGCCGACTCGGGCAGCATCAGGGCGTCGGTGGCGGAAGCGTCGACGCGGCCTTCGGCGTACAGGCCGGCCACGCGCGGCTGGGCCTTGTCGGCGAAGCCCACCAGCACCTCGACCTGGCGCGTGACCGGGTTCGCCGCGGGGTCGATCCTCCTGACGATGCCGGCGAACTGCTGCTCGCCATAGCCGTTGACGCGGAAATTGACTTTCTGGCCGACCTTGACGGTGCTGACCGAATCGGCCGACACCGCGCCTTCGAAGCGCATGCTGGTCGGATCGATGACTTTCACGAGTTCCTTGCCGATGGTGGCGGTGTCGCCATTGGAGACCTTGCGCTCGGAGACGATGCCGTCGAACGGCGCGCGCACCGTGGTGCGGGCCAGTTGCTGGCGCGCGGTGGCGACGCGGCTCCTGGCGCCCGACAGCTCGCTCATGGCGTTGTTGCGCGCCATCTCGGCGTCGTCCAGGGCCTTGGCCGAGGTCATGCCGGAGGCGCTCAGGGTCTTGAGGCGTTCGAGCTGGCGGTTGGCCTGTTCCAGCGCCAGGCTGGCGGCGCGCTGCGCATCCTCGGCCGACATCAGGCTGTCGCGGATCGAGGTTTCATCGAGGCGCACCAGCACGTCGCCGCGCTTGACCGGTTCGCCGTTCTCCTTGAGCACCTGCAGCACGATGGCCGAGACTTCGGCGCGCAGGTCGGCCTTGCGTTCGGGCTGGATCGAGCCGGTGATGACCGGGCCGGACGAAATGGCGTCGCTCTGGATCGTCAATACATCCTCGGGCGCCACCGTCAGCTGCGTCGGCTTGTTGTCCTTGGCCTGGCCGGGGGCCGTGGCGAAATCCTTGCCGCAGGCGACGAGGCTTGAAGCGATGGCTAGAACGAGGAGGGTTTTGCGCAGCATTGTGGTTCTCCAGAGAAGGACTTGGTCTTTTTTATAAAAATGAGAATAGATACAGCCAGCGCGAAGTATTCAGGAGGGCCCTGATGGCGTCAATTGACGAACCTGTATAACGCCGAATTCGATGGATGAACTGCGTTTTTTGGCGATGAGCTGCATTCCAGCCCGGACGAGATGCGGGGTAAAACGGACAGGCGGACGTCCGGGGGATGGACGCCGCCATATGGACACGATCAGAAACCGCCGAGGACGGCGTTGATCAGGAAGCCCATGCCGATGCCGGTCAGGACCCCGCCGGCGATCTCGATCTTGGTATGGCCCATGCGTTCGCGCAGGATCACGTAGTCGGCCTTGCCGTCGTGCAGGCGGTTGAGCGACACCGCGTGGCGGCCGACGTGCTGGCGCAGGCTGTTGGCGTCGATCATGACGATGAAGGCGAGCGTGCAGGCCACGCCGAAGGCCGGATGGCCCATGCCTTCGCGCAGGGCGATCAGGGTGGCCATGCTGGACACGACCGCGCTATGGTTGCTGGGGAAGCCGCCATTGCCGACCAGGTCGAAGGCCCAGCGCCGCAGGCGGACGCTGGAAATGAGAAACTTGATCGGACCGACCACCATCCAGGTCAGTATGGGCGTCACGAGGTAGATAATTTCCATGATGTCTTATAGGTGAAAATGCTGGGCGGAATTATCTCAGAAGCAAGGCGCGGTGGGCGACTTTTGGAACGGACGCAGCAACCCGGGAAACGGTAATATTGACCCAGGCAGTCAATACAGACAAGGGGTATGTATGCGGCACTTCCGCTGGTCGTTCATCGTCACGGCAGTCCTGATGGCCCTGGCCGGCTGGTGGGGCTACGAGCACCGGGGCCTGCCCGGCCTGCTGCAGGCCCTGTGGATCACGGCCATCCTCGGCGTGCTGGAAGTGTCGCTTTCTTTCGACAATGCCGTCGTCAACGCCTCGGTGCTCAAGCACTGGAACGAATTCTGGCGCAAGCTGTTCCTGACCGTCGGCATCCTGGTGGCCGTGTTCGGCATGCGCCTGCTGTTCCCGCTGGTGATCGTCGCCGCCGCCACCGGCCTCGGCCTGCTCGACGTCTGGCACATGGCGATCGACAACCCCAACGAGTATTCGCGCCACCTGACCGAACACCACGCCGAAGTCGCGGCCTTCGGCGGCGCCTTCCTGTTGCTGGTATTCCTGAATTTCCTCTTTGACACGGAAAAAGAACTGCATTGGATCACTTGGTTCGAGGAAAAAGTCGGCCAGTACGGCTCCGAGGGACTGGCCGTGCTGCTGGCCCTGCTCAGCGTGATCGGCGCCATGAACCTGATGCCGGAAGAACGCAAGCTGGCGGTGCTGATCGCCGGCGTGACCGGGGTGCTGATCTATATCGGCGTCAAGTGGCTGAGCGGCCTGCTCGAAGAAAAGGAAGAAGACCCGTCGGTCGGCGCCATGATCTCGCAGGGCAGCATCGGCGGCTTTCTCTACCTGGAAGTGCTGGACGCCTCGTTCAGCTTCGACGGCGTGATCGGGGCCTTCGCCATTACCAACGACGTCGTCATCATCATGCTGGGCCTGGCCATCGGCGCCATGTTCGTGCGCTCGATGACCGTGTTCCTGGTCTACAAGGGCACGTTGCAAGAATTTGTCTTCCTCGAGCACGGGGCCCACTATGCGATCGGCATCCTGGCCCTGATCATGTTCGCCAGCGTGCACTATCACATCCCGGAATGGTTCACCGGGCTGTCCGGGCTGGCGTTCATCCTGGTGTCGCTGTGGTCGTCCATACGCTACCGCAGGAGGATCGCGGCCCAGGAGGCCGAGGTGGCGGCGCGGACCGGGTGAATCGGTAACGGCTGAGAATTGCGGTTTGCGATTACGGCAAGGCATGGCAGAATGAGCGCGCATCGCGTTTGCGCTGCCATATTGACAACCCGTGCCAACTTTTTTCGATCGCCCTGCCCGACCATGCCCAAAGCCCGCGCCACCGCCATCCTGCTGTCCGTCATCGCCGCCGTCGCCGTGCTCGGTTCCCTGTACACCTGGTTCACCCTGACCTGGGCCTATTCCGAAGGCGACCGCGCCGGCTATCTGCAGACGTTCTCCAAGAAAGGCTGGCTGTGCAAGACCTGGGAAGGCGAGATCCTGCTGTCGAGCATGCCGGGCGCGATTCCCGAGCGCTTCGCCTTCACCGTGCGCGATGAGGCGGTGGTGCAGCAACTCAATAATAATATCGGCCGCCGCGTGCAGATCAGCTACGAGCAGCACAAGGGCGTGCCGACCAGCTGCTTTGGCGATACCGAGTATTTCGTGAAGCGTGCGGTGACGGGGCCGGTCGATCCGGTGTCGCCGAGCCAGGCGCAGGGAGCGCCGGCGCCAGCGGCGCCCGCGCAATAACAGTGTAGGCGTAGGGTCGGCGGCCCAGCCGGCTGCGCGCCCCGGCCAACCCTAGTCCTTGTCGCGGTCCAGTTCGCGCTGGGCCGCGATCACTTCCGCCAACCGCGCCGCCGCCTGCGCGGCTGAGGTGTCGCCGGCCCGGGCCTGCGACTGCTTGAACCGTCCCAATACCTCGCGCGTCAGGTCGGCCGACACCGAGCGTTGGCCGGCTTCGACCTTGCGTTCGCCGATGACGCGCTCGGTGGCCGCCAGTTCGGCGGCCTGCTCGTCCTGGCGCTTGCTTTCCAGGTTCACCAGGTGCTTGCGCGCATCGGCCATCTGCAAGGTCGCCTGCGCCGCCTTGCGCTGCATCTCGGCATGCGCCTGGGCGTGTTCCAGCAGCGCGCGCTGGGCTTCGCGTTTCTCGACCGCCGACTGCACGGCGGCCTGCTCGACCAGCTCGCGCTCGCGCGCCAGCCGGGCTTGCGTTTCCTCGGCCTCGGCGCGCGCCTCGGCGGCCTGGGCGGCGGCATGTTCCGACGCCAGCCGCGCCGCCTGCGCCTCGTTGGCGCGGGCGTCGGCCGCGGCCTGGGCGCGCTGGGCGGCCAGCTTGCGCTCGACCAGGGCCAGCGACTCGCGCGCCGCTTGCGTGGCTTCGCGCTCGGCGCCGATCGCCTGCTCGGTCAGCGCCACCTGCTGGCGCTCGACCTCGGTGCGTTCGTGCTGGGCCTGGGCCAGCTCTTGCGCCCGGCGCGCATGCGCCTGCTGGGCGTCGCGCGTCGCCTCGGCTTGCGCCGCTTCTTCCGCTACCGCGTCCGCCTGGGCCTGCTGAGCTTCGAAGGTCGCGCGCTGGGCTTCTTCGAGACGGCGCTCGGCCTGCGCCCTGGCGGCCAGCGCCGCCGCCGCGGCCGCCTCGGCTTCGCTGCGCGCCTGGGCCGCCAGCATCAATTCCTGCTCGGCCGCCACTTTCCGCTCGAGGTCCGCCAGAGCCTGGGTCTCGGCCGCCACCCGCTCGCGCTCGAGCTGGGCCAGGCGCTCGGCTTCTTCGCGTTTTTGCGCAGCCAGTTGCGCGGCCTGGCGCTGCAGTTCGACCAGCTCGGCCTCGAACGCGACCGCCTCCGCTTCGTCGGCGTTGCGCTTGGCCTGGACCTCGGCCGCGGCCTGGGCCAGCGCCGCTTTTTCGTCGGCCAAGGCTTGCTCGCGCCGGTGCTCCTCGGCCTCGCGCTGGGCCGCCGCCACCGCCGCCTCGTCGGCCGCGCGGCGCGCGCGCGCGTCCAGCGCCGCCTCGGCCTCGGCCTCGAGCCGGGCTTGCACCTGCTCGTCCGCTTCTTCCTCGGCGCGGACGCGGTCTTCGGCCACCAGCTGCAGCTTGCGGTCGGTTTCGATCCGGGCCTCGGTCGCGGCCAGGATGCGGGCCTCGGCCTCGCGCCGCGCCTCGGCGCTGGCGGCGGCCATCTGTTCCAGCCGCTCGCGGTGGGTGGCGGCGTCGCGCAATTCCTTTTCGGTCTGCAGGCGCAGGCGCAGCGACTGGGCCGCGACGCGCTCGGACTCGGCCTGGGCCAGCGCGATCGCCTCGCGTTCCTGTTCGATGTGGGCCAGCGCGCGCGCTTCTTCCAGCGCGCGCGCCTCGGCCGCCGCGCGCGCGAACGCCGAGGCCAGGGCTACCTGGTCGGCGCGTTCGCGCTGCTGGGTCAGGTCGAGCGCCTCGGCTTCGGCCTCGGCCAGCTTCTCGGCGGTCTGGCGCGCGGCTTTTTCGGCGCGCTCGCGCTCGCGCGCCAAAATGGCGATGCGGGCGTCGGCGCTGGCGTTGTGCAGCACTTCTTCCTTGGCCGCTTCCACCGCCGCCATGCGCTCGGCGGCCTGCAGCCTGGCCTGTTCGGTATGCGCCACCAGCTCGTCGGCGGCGCGCGCGGCCTTGGCCGCCAGTTCGGCCTCGGCTTCCATCTGGAGCGCGGCGCGGCGCCGCGCTTCTTCTTCGGAGCGCGCACGGGCTTCCAGCGCCAGGCGGATCTCGGTGTCGCTCTTGACCCGCGCGCGCAGCTCGGCGGTCTCTTGCCGGATCGCTTCCAGGCGCTCGGCGGAGGCCTTGGCGGCGGCGCGCAGGGATTCGAGGCGGTCGCGGTTGGCCGCGATCGCGTCTTCGGATGCCTGCGAATTGGCCAGCGCGGCGGCGGCGGCGGCGGCGTCAATGGCGGCGCGTTCGTCCGCCAGCGCGCGTGCGCGCGATTCGGCGGTCTGGCGGCTTTCTGCAGCAACATTAGCCTTGGCCTCGGCTTCCACCCGCGCGATCGCTTCCTGGATTTCGCGCATCTCGAGGGGCTTGCGCGCGGCCGGCGCCGGGGCGGCCGCAGGGACCTCAGGCGCGGCGGCAGCCGCTTCAGGCCCCGAGTCGGGCGGAGCCTCGGCCGGCGCCATGCCGGCGGCCTGCGACAGGTCGATCGAGAAGTCGGCGTCGTCTTGCTTGGCTGGGTTTGGTTCCATGCGAGGTCTCAATAGCGGCGGTCGTTTCGATTATCCGGTAAATCCGTTCAGTACGCTACGCGGAACTGGGCGGCAATATTGGCTCAGCTCATCCATTCGGCCATCACACCGGCCACAAGGGCGGTTCGTCCATCAGCGCCACCTGCTCGCGCAGCTCCAGGATACGGTCTTGCCAGTAGCGCTGGGTATTGAACCAGGGGAAGGCGGCGGGAAAGGCCGGATCGTCCCAGCGCATCGCCAGCCACGCTGCATAATGGATCAGGCGCAGGGTGCGCAAGGCTTCGACCAGGTACAGCTGGCGCGGATGGAACTCGCAAAAATCCTCGTAGCCGGCCAGCACGTCGCTCATCTGGCGCACCATCTCGTGGCGCTCGCCCGACAGCAGCATCCACAGGTCCTGCACCGCCGGCCCCATGCGGCTGTCGTCGAAGTCGACGAAATGGGGGCCATCCGGCGTCCACAGCACATTGCCGCCGTGGCAGTCGCCGTGCAGGCGCAGCAGCGGCAGCTCGCCGGCCCGCTCGTAGCAGCGCGCGACACCATCCAGGGCCTGCTCGACCACGCTCGACCACGCGACCATCAGCTCGGGCGGCACGAAATCATGGCTGCGCAGCCAGTCATAGGGCTGGCGGCCGAACGTGACCGGATCGAGCGCCGGCCGGTGCTGATATGCCTTGACCGCGCCCTGGGCGTGGATGCGGCCGATGAAGCGGCCGGTCCATTCCAGCACGGCCGGGTCGCCCAGCTCGGGCGCGCGCCCGCCGCGGCGCGGGAACACGGCGAAGCGAAAGCCCTCGAAGGCATGCAGGGTCCTGCCGTCGATGGCCAGGGCCGGCACCACCGGAATCTCCTGCTCCACCAGCTCGGCGACAAAAGCATGCTCTTCGAGGATGGCGGCATCGCTCCAGCGCTGCGGCCGATAGAACTTGACCACCACCGGCGCGCCCTCCTCGCGGCCTGCCTGGTAGACCCGGTTCTCGTAGCTGTTCAGCGCCAGCAGGCGGCCATCGCCGTGCAGGCCGACGCTATCGAGCGCATCGAGCACCATGGCGGGATCGAGGCGGGCAAAGGGGTGTTCGGGAGTATCGAGGTTCGGCTTTTCCATGTGCCCATTGTACGGCGGCGCACGGGGAAGCGGAAATCGTCCCGCTTTTGGATGGCTGGGTTCGTTCGCGTACTGAGCGGCGGTGTTGTTCCGGGGTTCCATGTAACAAACGCATCCAGACGCAGCCCGCGTCGGAGCGCCAACCTGATTGGAACACCATGAAGAAGATGACCCTGACCCTCGTCGCTCTCGCCGCCGGCATGGCTGCAGGCGCCGCCATCGCCCAGAACGCCCAGCCGCCGAAGGCCGAGCCGAATATGCAAAAGGTGCTCGACGCCATGGCGTCGCTCAAACCGAAGCCGATCGAGAACCTGAGCCCGGAAGAAGCGCGCAAGCAGCCGAGCGCCGCCGACGCGGTCAAGAAAGTGCTGTCGGATGCCGGCCAGAGCACGGCGCCGGAACCCGGCGTGACAATGAAGACGCAGACGGTGCAGGGCAAGGGCGGCAGCTTCCCGGTCCACATCTTCACCCCTGAGGGCAAGGGTCCGTTCCCGGTCATCGTCTACTACCACGGCGGCGGCTTCGTGATCGCCGACACCAAGGTCTATGAAGCGTCGGTGCGCGCGCTGGCCAAGGGGGCCAAGGCCATCGTCGTCTCGGCCGATTACCGCCGGGCGCCTGAACACAAGTTCCCGACCCAGCCCGAGGACGCCTTCGCCGCCTATAAATGGGCAATCGACAACGCCAGCCAGTTCAATGGCGACCCGACCCGCGTGGCGGTGGCCGGCGAATCGGCCGGCGGCAACCTGGCGACCGTGGTCTCGATGATGGCGCGCGACCAGAAAGCCCAGCTGCCGGTGCACCAGCTGCTGGTGTATCCGGTGGTCGACAACGACATGAACAATGCGTCGTACAAGAAGAACGCCAACGCCAAGCCGCTCAACAAGGCGATGATGGGCTGGTTCTTCAAGCACTACGGCGCCGATCCGAAGAGCCCGTACGCCCTGCCGCTGAAGGCGACCTCGCTCAAGGGCCTGCCGCCGGCGACCGTGATCACGGCCGAGATCGACCCGCTGATGACCGAGGGTAAGGCCTACGCCGACCGCCTCGAGAAGGAAGGCGTGGCCGTCAACTACCGTCACTACACCGGTGTGACCCACGAATTCTTCGGCATGGGCGCGGTGGTGCCCAAAGCCAAGGAAGCGCAGCAGTTCGCGGCCGACGAGCTGACCAAGGCGTTCAACGCCAAGCGTTGATGCCATCCCGGCGCCGCGGCCGTTGCGCCGCGGCGCCATCTCCCCGCCGTTTGCCATACCTGATCGAGGTTTTTGCTGCCGCCTGGCGGCGCAGGCGTTACACTGGCGCCTTTACGCAAAACCGGCGCCCGGGCGCCGTCACCAGACACTCCCATGCATCTCGAACAGCCCCTCTCCGAAAAAGAATTCGACGAACTCGACCAGTTCCTCTTGTCCGACCGTTGCTCCGACGACGCGATGACGATGGACACCCTGCACGGCTACCTGACCGCGATCGCGATCGGTCCGGAAACCATCATGCCGGCCGAATGGCTGCCGCTGGTCTGGGGCCAGGACGAGGCGGCCGCCCCGAAATGGAAGAACAAGCGCGAAGAAGAAAAGATCATCAACCTGATCATGCGCTTCATGAACGAAGTGCTGATCACCTTCGAAGTCTCGCCGAAGGAGTTCGAGCCGCTGTTCGTCGAACATGAATTCGAAGGCAAGACCCTGATCGATCCGGAAGCCTGGTGCTGGGGCTTCTGGGAAGGCGTCGAACTGCGCGCCGACTCCTGGGAACCGATCTGGACCTCGGACGTGGCCGAACTCATTCGCCCGATCTACCTGCTCGGCGCCGACGAGATCGAAGAGGAGGAACTGGCCCTGGTCGACAATCCGCACAAGATCCACGCCCTGGCGCTGGAGATCGAAGCGAATGTGCCGGCCCTGTACCGCTACTGGCTGCCACTGCGCAAGGCCGCGGTCGAGACCGTGGTGCGCGAGGAGCCGAAGGTCGGTCGCAACGACGATTGCCCCTGCGGCAGCGGCAAGAAGTACAAGAAGTGCTGCGGGGCGGAATCGGCCTGATTCACCCGTAGGGTCGGCGGCCAGGCCGCCGACGCGGCGATCGTTGGCAGCGAGATCATCGCAGACGAAATCGGCGCCGAAACAAGCATCAATCGTCGCGCCGGCGCCGCAACCGCCACCCCTGCGTCGCCAACGTCACCCCATGCAGCGCGTCGAGCACTTCGACCGGCCCTGCCATCCCCACCAGCATTCCCGCCGCGTCGACCACCGGCACCCGCGCCAGGCCATGGCGGCCCGCCAGCGCGGCCACGGCGCTCGCCGGCTGCGCCGCCTGCACCGCGATCCCGGTCATCATCAGCTCGGCCACCCGCTCGGCTTGCCTGCGGCCGCGCAGGACGATCAGCGCCCGCGCCTTGATGTTCCACGCTTCGGCCTCGGCCGCCGCCCGCAGCAGGGATTTCAGGGTCAGCACGCCAAGCAGCCGCCCTTCCCCATCCACCACCGGCAGCGACGGCAAGCCATGTTCGAGCAGGATGGCGCGCGCCGTCGCCAGCGGCATGTCGGGTTCGAGCCGCGCCAGCGGCGGCACCACGACGTCGCCGGCGTGCAGGTGACGCACGCGCCGCTCGGCCGCATGGTGCTCGGCATCGTTGACGATGACGGCCAGGTCTTCGCGCGAGACGTCGACCGCTTCGCCAAAATGCTCCAGCGCGGCGTCGATGTCCTCGGCCGCCACGGCGGTCGGCGCCGGAACAGGTTTGTGCGCGTGATGGGCGCCCGTCACCCGGTTGTACAGCAGCGCCGCCAGCACCAGCAGCACGGTATTCAGGCCCACCGGCGCCAGCGCGAACGACAGGCCGGCTTCATGCACCGCCGGCCCGCCCAGCACCGCCGTCATCGCCACCGCCCCGCCCGGCGGATGCAGGCAGCGCAGCAGGAACATCATGGCGATCGACAATCCGCCGGCCAGTGGCGCGGCGAACATCGGATCGGGCAGCAGCTGGGCGCAGGCGGCGCCGACCAGGGCCGAGACCACATTGCCGCCGATGACGGGCCAGGGCTGGGCCAGAGGGCTGGCGGGGACGCAGAACAGCAGCACGGCGGAGGCTGCCATGGGGGCAACGAGCCAGGCGACGTGGGCGCCGGGGGCGGTCCAGGCCAGCACGACCTGGCTCAGGACGCCGGACAGGGCCAGGCCGAACAAAGCGCCGAACGCGGCCCGCGCCTGGCCGATCGGTGGCAAGGCGACCGGGTGCGGCCGCCGCAGAATGGATAGAAGAAAGGATGGCATTGCACCAAGGTTGAGCGCGGAGAGCGTCATTACAGCACATTTGCACGAAATGGGTGCAAAAGTCATCAAAAATAGTGCATGGAGTCAATTTGGACGCAAAGCATAATGCACGGTCGCCGTGAGAGCAACGATCACGTGCACCTGTCCGGCACGTCTACCATTCGTCCAGAAAGAGACGACAGACGTGACTTGCCGCTACGCCTCAGAGACCTCCAGATCCCCCTAAAGTCTCGAGCAAAGAATGCTGATCGAAGCGATACGACTGTATGACAAAGGCTGAAACGCAGCAATGGATAGCGCGCAAAACACATACGGCCTCATCTTTGTCAGGCACCTGTGCCTCCGCGTACCACAGGACTATTTCAAAACTCCGCCGCCTTGCTTTTGGCCATTGCCCCTCTGATAATTTTATGGCAAGCTAGCTCTACGCACTGGGTAAACAGTTCCACAGCACCGAGCACCGTAGTCATTCCACCGAAGAGGTAGGTATGCCAAATGTTTCGATTTTGCGCAAGTGGTTCATACTTTTGGCATTCCTGATCTCTCAGCAAACTGCATATGCAGGAGGGGTTCAAGTAATCCCATCTTCAGTCGTGTTCACAGAAGGGGGGGCGAAGGTTGCCCCCGGTTCTCAAATCGTGCTCCAGTTCCGGGCCAATGAGTATCATTTTGGCTCCAAGAAATACGCTTACCTTACATTCGCCGTCATTCCGGAAGGTTCGGAACGCAACCAAGATTCTTGGGAAATTTATGGAGCTTTAAGCGCCGCACCGGATATTGGCGAGGGATTCGAGGCCTCGGCAAAACCCTATACAATCGACTTCAGAGCACCGTATAAACCGGGGAAATACACGGTTGCGATTGCGCGGATCCCAACATTTATCGGACATCCATTAAAAACTGCAGGCGGCTATAAACGGGCATTTGTCCCGCATAGCGCTGACCGAGCGTTACTTAGTCCGGCCATACGTGATAGTTCACGTGCGACTCTCGCTCACTTCGAAGTGTCTGCAAGCCCGATTCCGCTTGATATCACACCGCGCGTTTATCTCAAGTTAAACGGCACCCTGCCCAGCCAAGCCAACACTTCTGGCGGAATGCAGGCAAAACCATTAAGGTTCAGCTGGGAAGTTGGTCCCGAGTTTAAATTGAATCGCAAGCATTTGCTTTATCGATACCGAATTTTCCCCAATGATTCGGATTGGGGCGCATGGACAACCCGTCAACAGTCATCATATTCCTTTTTAGTTAAAGGTATTCACCAGTTCTCAGTCCAAGCCCGCTTCGACGACGGCAACCAGACACTACTCTCAGTTCCTGCTACCTACCAGTTTAATCTGGATAATGATCATATTTCCGCTCCGGAACTGAAAGGCGAAGGAAAAGAAGGTCCAGCCATTGCATTCGACCAAGTGTACGCAAAAAGCCGAGCGTTGGTTATCGGAGTCTGGAACTTTGACGACAAGAAATTTTCCATATTTGACAGAGAGAAAATTGCACGTGACGTCACAGCAATGGATCAGGCGCTTAAACGCAATGGATTCGAGGTATCGACGCTGCTTAGTGACCGGGTAACCAGGGAGGACATTGATGTAGCACTTTCGAAATTGATTGATTCTGCTGATCGGGACGACCGCCTGTTTATCTATTTCTCCACACATGGCTTTTCCGACCCGCTCGTAGCATCTGAGGGCTATCTTGCAACGAGTGATTGTTATTCATCCAATCCAACCCTTCGTTGCCTACGTCTGAACGACCTTCAAAACCATGCTTTCCGTGCCCTCGACGGCAAGATGGTGCGACAAGTCCTGTTTGCAGTCGACAGTTGCTTTTCGGGTTTGGGAATCGTGAGAAAGTCGGGAGCAGTGCCCGACCTCACCCAACTGGCAGTACCCCAAGGCGCCTTTATGGTCACCGCTGGTATGTCGGATCAAGCCGCTCAAATCGATGATCAGTTGAAAATGAGCACATTTACCCACTATCTCGCTAGCGGCCTGCAAGGAGAAGCAGATCTTCTCGGAAAGAATGGCGTAATTACACTCACCGAACTGTTTCTTTTCGTTCAATATAACGTAGCACAGCGAACGAACGCGACACAGATCCCAATGCTCGGCCGGATGCGCGGCGACGGGGAGATGTTGTTCAAACCTTTAGTCGAGAAAACCAGATGAAACTTCATTCCAAGCTGAAGCGACGCCGCTTTTTAGCATTTATGTCATTGGCATTCTCGGCCAAAACAACATTTTCTCAAACTACCGATCGCGACGCGAGCGATGCCTGGATGGAAGCACTATTTTTGCAATACGCAGAGGATCCGACGGAGAAGGTAAAGAAAAAAAATCCGTCCGGCGTATTAAAAGTAGCGCGTTTCGCTGATCCAACTTACTACACGACTAGCGTCATCGGCTGGACTCCTACTGCCCAACATTCGACCGCATATAAACAAGTCAGGGTCCCAATTGGCTTTGTCACCGATTTCGCAAGCATTCCAGCAATCTTTTGGCCGCGACTACGTCCGGACGGCCTATATGCATACGCCGCTGTTCTTCACGATTACCTCTACTGGGAACAGTATCTAACACGCGAGCAATCCGACAAGATTTTTAGACTTTGCATGGAAGCATTCAAGGTTAACACAATGGATGCCGGGGCAATTTACACAGCTGTGAGAAAATTTGGAGAAAGGGCTTGGAATGACAATGCCCGACGCAAGGCCAAAGGAGAAAAAAGAATATTGATAAAAACACCCGACGATCCGAGGATAACATGGAATGAGTGGCGTAAAATACCAGCGAATTTCAGATAGCACATGCATTTCCATCCTATCTATATATAGTTTTCTTGACGACTCCAAGCAATTGCCCCACCCCAATTATTGCTAACAGAAATTAGGCAAGTGAGTTTCTAGGCGCTTTAACGCTTAGAAAAAATCTGAAGCGATACATGAGTCCTAATGGAGTAGCTTTAAAGTCGCCCCAATGCGTCCATGCTGTGCCATAAGAGTTTTAGTGTACTAAGGAACGCCAACTCAACGCCGTGTGACTGCAATAACTTCAAACAAGAAATCCATAGTGAAAGTAGCCCCACCGGGAAATTCAATTACTTCTCCTGCAATTCGGCCCAGTAGCACACAAAGATTTTTAATTCTATACGACATATTTCATTGCTCACCCCCTTAAAATCACCGTCAGAAATGCTCCACTAGATCGTGGAACACTGCAGGGCAATGCTTTTGCAAGGTCCACTTTAGTCGGAGGCAATTGTGCAAGTGCTGATAGATCACGTGTCTTCACCTAGATTGACACCGTTGCTCGACTACTTGTCATTTCTGCAAAAAAAAACGTCGAGCGTTTGTGTCAGCTGCCTGACATCGTTAGCCACCGGGTGCAGTCGGTCGCGGCGTCATACCCTTTGTGGTCATGACCACAGGCTTGATAGTGCCATCCGCATTAAAGTACAAATGCTCAATAGCCATCTCGCGATGATGCCCGTCCTTGTCGTTCAGCGGCCGCCGGTGATAGACAATAACCCAGTCGTCGGTGCCAGGAATATTGGCCACCGAGTGATGCCCCGCCCCATTGGCGATGGTCGTATCCTGCTGCAGGATGGTGCCGATGCGCTTGAACGGCCCAAACGGCGACTTGCTCATGGCATACGCAACGCGATAATCCGGCCCCGTCCACCCTCCTTCCGACCACATGAAGTAGTACACGCCATTGCGCTTGGCCATGAATGACCCCTCCACATAGGCCGGGTCGGGCGTGATCTCCTTGTAGGTGGTCCCGTCCGGAAATGGCACAACGCTCAGCAGGTCCGGCGCCAGCTTGACGACGTTGGCGTGCTTCCAGCCGCCGTAATACATATACACCTGGCCGTCGTCGTCCTTGAACACCATCTGGTCGATCGGCTGGGCGCCGTTGTGGATCTTGTCGATCAGCGGGCGGCCGAGCGCATCCTTGAACGGGCCTTCGGGACGGTCGCTGACCGCGACGCCGATGCCGCCCAGCTGGCCATTGGCCTTGATGTCGTTGGCGCCGAAGAACAGGTAGTACTTGCCGTTGTGCTCGATGGCGGATGGCGCCCACACCGCATACGCCGCCCACGCGACGTTCTCGACGTCGAGCACGTGGGTGTGCTTCGTCCAGTTGACCAGGTCGGTCGACGAGAAGGCGTCGAGGAAGGTCTGCTTCAGGTAGGGTTCCCAGATCAGGTCGGACTTGGCGCGCATGGCTTGCTGCTCGGGGGTGAATCCGCGCGAGGTGCGCGGCGTGCCGTAGTGGTCCGAATAGGTGGGATAGATCCAGTACTTGTTGCCGTAGATGCGGATTTCGGGGTCCGCGTACCAGCCGGGGACGATCGGGTTGGCGGCCTGCAGGGACAGGCTGGCGGCACTGAGCAAGGCAAGTGCCAACGTTTTCACGATGAAGAGCGGTTTTTCTTTCATCTGGTCTCCTTTTTTTGGTTTTCGGCGGCGCGACCGCCCTGGGCTCCCGCCTACGCGGGAGCGACGTTGGCTTGCTTGTTGTGCTCCTCCGTTGCCCCTGCTTCGCCGCGCACGCCATCCAGCACGCGCAGCAGCACGTCGACATTGACCGGCTTGACCAAGTGATGCGCGAAGCCTGCGGCCAGTGCGGCATCGCGATCCTGCTGCTGGCCATAGCCGGTGACGGCGATCAGGACCGCGCCGCCCGTCGCCGGATCGGCCTTCAGCCGCCGCGCCAGTTCGCGCCCATCCATCTCCGGCAGCCCGATATCGAGCAGGCAGACGTCGGGCCGCATGCCGCGCGCGCGCTCGAGCGCCGGCAGCGAGGCGTGCTCGATCGCCACCTCATGCCCCTGGGCCGACAGCAACAGGCCCAGCGTCTCGGCGGCGTCGTGGTTGTCGTCCACCACCAGGATGCGCAAGGGCGCGGCGCCGGCCGGACCGGCGGCGCCCGGCGCGGGAACCGGCGTTTCTTCTTCCTGCAGCAGCGGCAGGCTGATCACGAAGGTGCTGCCCTTGCCCAGGCCCGGGCTGGAACAGCCCACCGTGCCGCCGTGCAGCTCGACCAGGTGCTTGACCAGGGCCAGGCCCAGTCCGAGCCCGCCCTGCGAGCGGTCGGACGAGCGCTCGGCCTGGGTGAACAGGTCGAACACGCGGCCGGTGAGTTCGCGGTCCATGCCGATGCCCTCGTCGCGCACGCTCAGCACCAGGCGCGTGCCGAGCACCTCGGCGCGCAGGTCGATGCCGCGCCCCGGGGGCGTGTACTTGGCGGCGTTGCCCAGCACATTGGCCACCACCTGCACCAGGCGCGCCTTGTCGCCGCGCACCGCGGCGTGTTCGGACGGCAGGCGCACGCTGAGCTGCTGCGAGCGCGCGTCGATCGTCGGCCGCACCTGCTCCACCGCCTCTTCGACGACGGCGCGCGCCGCCACCCGCGCCTGGCCCAGGGTGATCAGGCCGCGCGTGACGCGCGAGACGTCGAGCAGGTCGTCCACCAGGCGCGTCATGTGGCGCACCTGGCGTCCGATAATGGTGCTGCTCTGGTGCACCCGGCGCTCGTCCATATTGCCCAGCCGGAGCAGCTCGGCGGCGGCGCTGATCGGCGCCAGCGGGTTGCGCAGCTCGTGCGCCAGCATGGCCAGGAATTCGTCCTTGCGGCGGTCGGCGTCCATCAGTTTTTCTTCGGCCAGCTTGCGGTCGGTGATGTCGCGGAAGAAGCTGGCGATGCCGCCGTCCTGGGTCGGATAGGCGCGGATGTCGGTCCAGATGCGGCGCCCGTCGGGGAACACGTGGCACTGCTCGGCGGCGCCGGCGCGGCGCGTGTCCATCACGCGGTGGTACATGCGGCCGGCCTCGCTGTCGGCCATGGCGGTGAACACTTCCCAGTGGTTGCGGCCGATGACTTCCTCGCGCGTGACGGCGCAGATGCGCAGGCCCTCGGCGTTCATG
Organism: Massilia sp. UYP32; assembly: GCF_050434365.1. NCBI lineage: Bacteria > Pseudomonadati > Pseudomonadota > Betaproteobacteria > Burkholderiales > Oxalobacteraceae > Massilia > Massilia sp. UYP32. The sequence goes on along the minus strand of NZ_JBNDIK010000001.1, from coordinate 285,498 downwards.
CGCTGCATGATCCAGTTGCGGTCGAACAGGGCGAAGCCTTCGGAGATATTGTCGAAGATGTCGCGGCTGCGGTCGCGCTCTTCGCGCAGCAGCGCCTGGGCGCGCGCGGTCTCGGCCGCGGCCCAGGTGCGCTCGGCCACGTCGCGCGCGAGCTGGACGTCGTGGCCGGTCCAGGAGCGCGGCGTCGGCGCATCGACGCCCAGGCAGGCGATCAGGCGGCCGGATTTTACCAGCGGCACCACCAGCAAGGCGCCGATGCGCTCGTCGCGCCAGGCGGCGCGCAGGTCTTGCGTGCGCGGGTCGTTGGCGGCATCGTGGATCTGCACCACGGCGCCGCTGCGCAGCTCGTCCACCACCGCCGGACTGAAGTCGTGCAGCGGCGAGCGCAAGGCCGCCGGCGCGGCGCCATCCTGGGACCACAGGCGCGGCACCTCCAGGCGGCCGCTGAGCGGATCGATCTCGGCGTACAGCACGCGCGCGGCGCCGAGCTCCACGCCCAGCAAGGCGCTGGCGGTGGCGATCACCTCGCCCGGATCCTCGATCGGGCCGAGCGCATCGGACACCCTGAGCTGGAAGGCGGCGCGCCGCTCGGCCAGCACGCGGCCGGTGGTTTCCATGCAGGTGCAGAGCAGGCCGCCGACGTGGCCGGCCGCATCGACCAGCGGGGCATACGAGAACGTGAACCAGGCACGCTCGGGATAACCGTTGCGCAGCAGGCTCAGCTCGAGGTCTTCGAAGAACACCGTCTCGCCCGCCACCGTGCGCTCGACCAGCGGCCGCAGCTCGGGCCAGGCTTCGGGCCACACCTCGGCGAACGGCAGGCCGGGCGCGCACGGATAGCGCTCTCCCAGGATGGGGATGTAGGCGTCGTTGAACAGGAAAGCGAACTGCGGCCCCCACGCGATGAACATCGGGAAGGACGAATGCAGCATCATGTCCACTGCCGTGCGCAGCGACGGTGGCCAGCCCTCGGGAGGGCCGAGGCTGGAAGTGTGCCAGTCGTGGCCGCGCATGCGCGCCGCCACCTGGCTGTCACTCGAAAAAGCGGTATGCGGGAGCGGAACCATACCGCCGATTGTCGCATACCTTCTTGTCAATACAATGCAGTTTTTTTGCTGCTTTTGCCGAGTTATTTCTGGATGAAATGCTCGCGGTAGTAGCGCAGTTCTTCGATCGACTCGGTGATGTCGGCCAGGGCCGTGTGCTTCTGGTGCTTCTTGAAGCCGGTGGCAACCTCGGGCTTCCAGCGGCGGCACAGTTCCTTCAGGGTCGACACGTCCAGGTTACGGTAGTGGAAGAAGGCTTCGAGCTTCGGCATGCCGCGCGCCATGAAGCGGCGATCCTGGCAGATCGAGTTGCCGCACATCGGCGATTTGTTCGACGGCACATACTGCTTGAGGAAGGCGATCAGTTCCTGCTCGGCCTGGGCTTCGCTGACGGTCGAGGCCTTCACGCGGTCGATCAGGCCCGACTTGCCGTGGGTGCCCTTGTTCCAGTTGTCCATCTTGTCCAGCGTCTCGTCCGACTGGTGGATGGCGAACACCGGGCCTTCGGCGATGATGTTCAGCTCGGGGTCGGTGACGATCACCGCCACTTCGATGATGCGGTCGTTGTCCGGGTCCAGGCCGGTCATTTCCATGTCCACCCAGACCAGGTTGAACTCGTTTTGACGCGGCACTGCGGCGGACTCGGTGGTTGGTGTAGCTTGTGACATAATTCTCTCTTTGCCTAGTCGTGTTTTACCTAATCCTGCATTTTCTCACAGGCACAGAATGTCTTCATTCGGGTTTTCAGTTTTGTTCGTCGTTTTCTTCGTGCTGACCATGGTGCTGCGCACCTGGCTGGCCGCGCGCCATATCCGGCACATCGCGCGCCATCGCGCCAGCGTGCCGGCCGAGTTTGCACCAAAGGTGCCGCTGGCGGCGCACCAGAAAGCGGCCGACTATACCGTCGCCAAGACCCGCCTCGGCCTGGTGGGCATGCTGTGGGGCGGCGCGGTCCTGATCGGCTTCACCTTGCTGGGCGGCCTGCAGCTGCTGTCGCTGGCCCTGTTGCCCCTCACCGGGCCTGGACTGTGGCACCAGCTGGCGCTGGTGGTGGCCTTCGGCGTCATCTCCAGCCTGCTCGACCTGCCGCTGGACTGGTACCGCCAGTTCGTGCTGGAACAGCGCTTCGGCTTCAACAAGATGACGCCCGGCCTGTGGTTCACCGACCTCATCAAGAGCTCGATCGTCGGCGCCGTCATCGGCCTGCCGCTGCTGTGGGTGGTGCTCACGCTGATGGACAAGTCGGGCGACCTGTGGTGGTTCTATACCTGGCTGGTGTGGAGCGGGTTCCAGCTGCTCATGATTGCGATCTACCCGAGCGTGATCGCGCCGATGTTCAACAAGTTCACCCCGCTCGAAGACGCCAGCCTCAAGCAGCGCATCGAGAGCCTGATGGCGCGCGTCGGCTTCGCGTCGCGCGGCCTGTTCGTGATGGACGGCAGCAAGCGCAGCGCCCACGGCAACGCCTATTTCTCGGGCTTCGGGCGCGCCAAGCGCATCGTGTTCTTCGACACCCTGCTGTCGCGTCTCGAGCTGCAAGAGATCGAGGCCGTGCTGGCGCACGAACTGGGCCACTTCAAGCTGCGCCACATCGTCAAGCGCGTCGCCGTGATGTTCGCCATGTCGCTGGCCTTCCTGGCCCTGCTCGGCTACCTGAAGGGCCAGGCCTGGTTCTATACGGGCCTGGGCGTGCTGCCCTTCATGAACGCCTCCAACGACGGCATGGCCCTGGTGCTTTTCGTTTTAGTTCTGCCGGTGTTCACCTTCCCGCTGGCGCCGCTGTCCTCGATCACCTCGCGCAAGCACGAGTTCGAAGCCGACGCCTTCGCGGCCCGGCATACCGATGGCCGCCACCTGGTGTCGGCCCTGGTCAAGATGTACGAGGACAACGCCTCCACCCTCACCCCGGACCCGCTGCACTCGGCCTTCTACGATTCGCATCCGCCGGCCTCGGTGCGCGTGAAACACCTGACGCTGGCGGGCGCATGAAGCTGGAGCATCGCGACTGCATCCGCAACGCCAGGGCGCTCGATCCGTGGGCGATCGACGCCTTGCTGAACGACGTGCCCGGCTGGACCGCGATCGACGGCATCCTGTTGCGCGAATTCCGCTCGCCGGACTACCGCGCCACCATCGCCCTCGTGAACGCGGTGGCGCAGGTCGCCGAAACCCAGGACCACCATCCGGAGCTGACGGTCGGCCATGCGACCTGCAGGGTGAGCTGGACCACCCACTCCGCCGGCGGCGCCCTGACCGAAAACGATTTTATCTGCGCCGCGAAAGTGAATGCGCTTTATCTTGAAATGACCAGCGCATGAGCGACTTAGTTACCCCCCTGACTGGCACCATCATCGCGGCCCACGGCCGTCACTACCTGGCCGACGTGGACGGCGAAAAGCTGCAATGCGTCACGCGCGGCAAGAAGACCAACGTCGCCGTGGGCGACGTGGTGCACCTGAAGCGCACCTCCGCCGACCAGGCGGTGATCGAAAAGATCGCCGAGCGCACCACCCTGCTCTACCGCTCCGACCAATACAAATCGAAGCTGCTGGCGGCGAACATCTCGCGCCTGTTCATCGTCGTCGCCACCGAGCCCGGTTTCACCGACGACCTGGTCTCGCGCGCGCTGGTCGCCTGCGAGGCGGCCGGCATCGAGGCCCACCTCATCCTGAACAAGCTTGATGTCGCAGACCTGCTGCCGCGCGCGCGCGAACGCGTTGCGCCGTATGCCGCGCTGGGCTATCCGGTGCACGAGGTATCGGCCACCGGGCAGCCCGAACAGACCGTGGCGACCCTGGCGCCGCTGCTCGAAGGCCACTCGTCGATCTTCATCGGCCAGTCCGGCATGGGCAAGTCGTCGATGATCAACCTCTTGGTGCCGGACGCCGACATCGCGGTGCGCGAAATCTCGGCCGCGCTCGACACCGGCAAGCACACCACCACCTTCACCCGCCTGTACCGGCTGCCCGGCGCGGATGGGAAGACGTCCACGATCATCGATTCGCCCGGCTTCCAGGAATTCGGCCTGTACCACCTGACCGAAGGCATGCTGGAACGCGCCTTCGTCGAGTTCAAGCCCTATCTGGGCGGCTGCAAGTACTATAACTGCCGCCACCTGGCCGAACCGCAGTGCGCCGTGCTGGATGCGGTCGCAGACGGCAAGATCGCGCGCATGCGCCACGAGCTGTATGCGCAGCTGTTGCACGAATCGGCGCAGACCCTGTATTGAAGACCAGGTACTGAAGACTATACTTTCCCTAACGAAAAGAAAAACCCCTTATAATTCAAGGGATAACATTCGAGTAGACCCCACTATGCCAGGCACCACTCCGATCAAGCACTTCCTGCAGTTCTCCGACTTCACGCGCGACGAGTTCGAATACGTCATCAAGCGCGCGGCGATCATCAAGCGCAAGTTCAAGGCCTACGAGGTCTATCATCCGCTGGTCGACCGCACCCTGGTGATGGTGTTCGAAAAGAGCTCGACCCGCACCCGCCTCTCGTTCGAGGCCGGCATGCACCAGCTGGGCGGCGCCGCCATCTACCTGAACACCCGCGACAGCCAGCTGGGCCGCGGCGAGCCGGTCGAAGACGCCGGCCAGGTGATGAGCCGCATGTGCGACATCATCATGGTGCGCACCTTCGGCCAGGACATCATCGAACGCTTCGCCGCCAACTCGCGGGTCCCGGTCATCAATGGCCTCACCAACGAACACCACCCCTGCCAGGTGCTGGCCGACGTGTTCACCTTCTGGGAACACCGCGGCTCGATCGCCGGCAAGACCGTGGCCTGGATCGGCGACGCCAACAATATGCTGTACTCGTGGCTGCAGGCGGCCGAGGTATTCGGCTTCCACCTGAACGTCTCGACGCCGAAGGGTTACGAGCTGGATCCGAGCCTGGTGTCGACCAAGCGTTACACCCTGTTCGACAACCCTTCCGACGCCTGCGAAGGCGCGCATCTGGTGACGACCGACGTCTGGACCAGCATGGGTTACGAGAAGGAAAACGCAGAACGACTGAAGGCGTTCGACGGCTTCATCGTCGACGAGGCCAAGATGGCGCGCGCGACCGACGACGCCCTGTTCATGCACTGCCTGCCCGCGCACCGCGGCGAGGAAGTCTCGGCCGGCGTCATCGACGGCCCGCAGTCGGTGGTCTGGGACGAAGCCGAGAACCGCCTGCACGTGCAAAAAGCCCTGATCGAGTACCTGCTGCTCGGTCGTATCGAAGATAATTGATTTTTTCACCCACTGAAGCTTGATCGTTGGCCGTTCATCGCCCTGCCGGGCGGTGAACCTGTGCGCCAGCTGACCATCTCTCCTCTACCATCCCTCCATCACTGGAACTCCCATGAGCGACATCAAGAAAGTAGTCCTTGCCTATTCCGGCGGTCTCGACACCTCCGTCATCCTGAAATGGCTGCAGGACAACTACAACTGCGAAATCGTCACCTTTACCGCCGACCTCGGCCAAGGTGAGGAACTGGAACCGGCGCGCGCCAAGGCGCTGAAGTTCGGCATCAAGCCAGAAAACATCTACATCGACGATGTGCGCGAGGAGTTCGTGCGCGACTTCGTGTTCCCGATGTTCCGCGCCAACACCGTGTACGAAGGCGAATACCTGCTGGGCACCTCGATCGCGCGTCCGCTGATCGCCAAGCGCCTGATCGAGATCGCCAACGAAACCGGCGCCGACGCCGTCTCGCACGGCGCGACCGGCAAGGGCAACGACCAGGTGCGCTTCGAGCTGGGCGCCTACGCGCTGAAACCCGACGTCAAGATCATCGCGCCATGGCGCGAATGGGATCTGCTGTCGCGCGAAAAACTGCTGAAATATGCGGAAGACGCCGGCATCGCGGTCGACATGAAGCACAAGAACGGCGGCGCGCCGTACTCGATGGACGCCAACCTGCTGCACATCTCGTTCGAAGGCCGCCACCTGGAAAACCCGAGCGCCGAAGCCGAGGAATCGATGTGGCGCTGGACCGTGTCGCCCGAGCAGGCGCCGGACGAAGCCGAGTACCTGGACATCGAATACGAAAAGGGCGACATCGTCGGCCTGAACGGCAAGCGCCTGTCGCCGGCCGCCGTCCTGACCGAGCTGAACCGCCTGGGCGGCAAGCACGGCATCGGCCGCCTCGACCTGGTCGAAAACCGCTACGTCGGCATGAAGTCGCGCGGCTGCTACGAAACCCCGGGCGGCACCATCATGCTGCGCGCGCACCGCGCAATCGAATCGATCACGCTGGACCGCGAAGTGGCGCACCTGAAGGACGACCTGATGCCGCGCTACGCTTCGCTGATCTATAACGGCTACTGGTGGGCGCCGGAGCGCGTCGCGCTGCAGACCCTGATCGACCACACCCAGCAGACCGTCAACGGCTGGGTGCGCATCAAGCTGTACAAGGGCAATGTGATCGTCGTGTCGCGCGATTCGAAGACCGACTCGCTGTTCGACATGAACATCGCCACCTTCGACGAAGACGGCGGCGCCTACAACCAGGCGGATGCGGGCGGGTTCATCAAGCTGAACGCGCTGCGCATGCGCATCGCGGCCAAGGCGCGCGCGAAACGCGGCCAATAAAGGTCGACCGAACCGGCTTCACAGCCGGCTTCGCAGCCGGTTTCAAACCAATCGGGAAGCCGCCTTCGGGCGGCTTTTTTTCGTCCCGCGTCCGCGCTAGAATTGGCCACCATGAGCGCCGACGACGTCCTTCCCTGCCTGAGCTGCGGAGCGTGTTGCAAGAGCTACCGCGTGTCCTTCTACTGGGCCGAAGCCCTCGACCTCGGCCTGCCCGACGCCATGACCGAGCAGGTCACGCCGCATATTTCGTGCATGAAAGGGACCAATGCTTCCCGCCCCTATTGCATCGCACTGGGGACCGGCGATGCCGGGCCGATGGCTTGCGGCGTGTATGCGCAGCGGCCGTCGGCGTGCCGCGAGGTCGAGGTCGGGGATGGCAAGTGCAATGGGGCGCGCGAGCGGCATGGTCTGCAGCCGCTGGCCGCCCTCATGCCTAGATGAGCGGCCGGCGGTCATCACGCCGGAGCGCTCAGCGCGGCTCCCATCCCGCCCACAGCTTGCGCTCGGTCGCATCGAGGTCGGACTGCACGCGCAGCTTCGGCCTGGCGTCGAACACCATCGTGGGGCGCTTGGCCAGGTCGTAGGCCGGCCAGGCCGGTGCGCCGCTGGCGGCCGGGCGGCCGGTCTTGATGAACGAAAGCCACTGCCCGAACATCACCTCCTTCAATTGCTCGGCCTCCGGACCGACCGGGCCCAGGTGCGGCGCGGTCGAATCGTGCAGATTGTCGAACACCAGCGCCAGTTCCGAACCGTGGACCGCGTAGCCTGCCTTCTCGCCGCTGGCGAACGGCATGTCGAGGCGGTAGACGTAGGCCTTGCCGCCGCCCTTGGCCTGCGCCTCGGCCATGCGCACCGTCGGGATCCAGTATTCCACTGCGCTCAGGGCCTTGTAGCGCCGCTGGGCATCGTTCAGGCCGGGGAAGGCTTGCGGATACTTCGAAAAGACCTTGTCGAATTCGGCCAGCGACAGGTTGGCCAACTCGCGCCCTTCGATATTGCCGTTCATGGTCTTGGCCGGCCCGAAGAAGGCGTTCTCGTCGCGCGTGGTGCCCATGATGACCGGGATGTCGCGCGCGGCGCCTTGCGCCAGGGCCGCCACCGGCAGCAGCGGCATCGTGACGCCGTCGACCACGCCACGGAACGGATACTTGTACGCGTTCTCGGCGATCAGCTTGACCTGGGCCGCCAGCAAGTCCTTGGCCGGCAAGGTGGTCAGCTCGCGCGCACGACGCTTGTCCAGGCCGGCGCGCGCCAGGATGCCTTCGGTCACCGCGCTCGCCATCGCCGGAGTGGCCAGGGTCTGGCCGCCGCCGCTCTGGCTAATCGCGCCGTGGAACAGGCCCTTGGCGGCCGGCATTGCCAGCAGCGAAACCACGTTCTTGGCGCCAGCGCTCTGGCCGCCGATCGTCACCCGCTTCGGGTCGCCGCCGAATGCTGCGATGTTCTTCCGGATCCACTCCAGGCCCTTGACCTGGTCGAGCAAGCCGTTGTTGCCGCTGCCGGCGTAGTCCTTGCCCAGCACGCTGCTCACGTCCATGAAGCCGAACACGCCCACGCGGTAGGCGACCGAGACCACCACCACGCCCTGGCGCGCCATGTTGGCGCCGTCGAACACCGGCATGCTGGTGGTGCCGGCCACGTTGCCGCCCCCATAGATGTAGACGTAGACTGGATGCGGGCCAGGCGTCTTCGGCGTCCACACGTTCAGGTACAGGCAATCCTCCGAATATTCCGGGCCGACCGGCACGTACTTGCTCGGCCCGATCGGCATCTGGATCGGCGCCTTCGGGAAAGCCTTCGCTTCCAGCACGCCGCTCCACGGCGGCGCCGCCTGCGGCGCCTTGAATCGCAGCGCGCCGACCGGCGGCTGCGCATACGGGATGCCGAGGTAGCGCGCGACGTCGCCGCCGTCCTGGCCGCGCAGCGCGCCGGACGGGGTGCGCAGTTCGGGCGTCGGGTCGGTGAACGCGGCGGCCCAGGCGGGCGCCTGCAGCAGCAGGCCGGACGCGAGAAGGAGTTTGGCGCCGGTGGTCAGGAACAGTCGTTTGGAATTCATGTCAGCCTTCATGGTCTTGGTCGTGGATCGAAAAGTCAAGGCGCTCACTGGATGCGCGGGAAATTGAACAGCGCGCCGAGGTTGGCGTTGATGCGCACGCCCAGCACCAGCGCATCCTGGATGTCGCGCGGGTAGTTCGGCGTCACCCGCGAATCGGGCTTGTGCAGGTACTGGATGTTCGGCGCCACCGTCACGCCCGGCGCCAGCGCGTAGCTGTAGGCCGCCTCGAGCACGTATCCCTCCGAGTTCACCCGGCCGGCGCCGCCGCCCAGCGCACGGCGCTCGCTCAGGAAGGCGACCTGCTTGTCCGGCATCTTGAGGGTGCTGGCGACGACGCCGAAGGTGTCGCTGTCGCGGCCGGCGAAGGTGCCGGTCTTGACCAGGCCGACCTTGGCCGTGTACTTGATCGCCTCGGCGTCGCTGCGGTTATAGACCATGCTGGCGAACATGGCCAGGTTGCGGCGCGACTTCAGGTCGGGCCGCGACAGCACCTGATCGCCCATGATGTAGATGCCGTTGCCGTGGCGGTGGGTCAGGCGGGCGCCGCCGTAGCGGGTGAAAGAGCGCCCTTCCGTGTTCAGGTAAACATCGTTGCGCGCCGCGTCGAGGTACCAGGCGCCCAGGCGAATGCGGCCCGGCATCGGATCGTTGTGGAAGTCGGTCTCGTAACCGGTCTCCAGCATGTAGTTCTGGCCCGTGATGCGGCTCGAACTGAAATCCCACAGGTGGGTGCCCGCGTCCAGCGTGGCCGGGTCGATCGAGAACGAACCGGCGTGCACATAGGTCTTGTCGCTGGGACGGTAGCTGATCCGCCCGCCCCAGGTCGACAACGGAGCCAGGACGGTGCCGGACGACTGGCTGAAGCCATACAGCGCGCCGCTGTGCGCATGGTTCTGGAACAGGGTCGAGAACGGCGACTTGGCGAAGGTCTGGAAGGCGCTCATGCGGCCGATCGAGAACGCCAGGTCGTTCTTGTTATACAGCGAAAAATTCTGGTGAAAGCTCAGGTCGAGGAAGCGAAACAGCGTGAACGGCGCCGAGTTCTCCTGCGCCGAGGTGCCGCCGCCGATGTAGAAACTGGTCAGGCTGCGGCTCTTGATGCCGATGATGGTGGCCTGGATGCGGCCACCGCTCCAGCCCACCAGCTTGTCGAGGTCGAAGTCGGCGCCGCCCACCACGTATTGCGACGCGGTGGCGCCCTGGTCGATGCCGCCGCTGGGGTTGGCCGCCAGCTCCATGTTCAGCAACAGGCGGGTATAGATGCCGCGCTCGGCCAGCGCGGCCAGCACGCCGCTGTCGGTGGGCTGTTGCGGCACGTTCTTGCGCGCGGCTTCGGTGGCGGCCGCGGCGTCGGTGGCGCCGGCGCGCGCCGGATTCGGGGCCTGGGCCCAGGCCGCGCCGGCGCCCATCGCACAGACCAGGGCGCAGGCGCCGGAAAGGCGCAGTCGGTCACTTCTACTCATCTTCTCACTCCATCGTTGTCATCATCGGAAACGGTTCGAGAACGTCGGGCCGCTCAGGGCAAGGCGGCGGTGGCCTCGATCTCGATCAGGAAATCCGGCAGCGCCAGCGCCGCCACGCCCACCACCGTGTTCGCGGCCGGCTCGGCGCCGTCGTAGAAGGCGGCGATCTCGGCGCAGATCGGCCCCAGCTGCTCGGGATCGTGGTTGACGATGTAGGTGCGCAGGCGCACCACGTCGGCCGGGGCGGCGCCGGCCGCGGCCAGCACTTGCTTCAGGTTGGCCAGCGCCTGGCGCGCCTGGGCCACCACGTCGGCGCCTCCGACCAGCTGGTACTGGCCGTCCCAGGCCACCTGGCCGGCCAGGTGCAGGGTGCGGCCGGGCTGCTGCTCGACGGCGTGGGAAAAGCCGAACGGGACGCTGGCGTACATGGTGTCGGGGTTGATGGCGCGGCGGGTCATGGGATGCTCCTGGTTCGATTGCGGTTGATGGTCGGGATGCGGACGGGGATTCACGCGGCGCCTGCGCCGTGCTGGCACAGTTCGAAGATGTTCCCCCACGGGTCGCGGAAATAGCGGAAGGCGGAGCCGGCGGTCGGCCCCTCGTCCAGGGCGATGCGCTCCATGACGGTGCAGCCGTTCGCCAGCAGCACCGAGGCTGACGCTTCCAGGTCGTCGACCTCGATGCCGAGATGGTGGCCGCCGACGTGGTTGCCCGGCGGCGGCGCGCTGCCGCCGCCCTGCGGGCGCCCGTACTCGAACAGCTCGAGGCGGAAGCCGTCCGGGAATTGCAGCATCGCCAGCCGCAGGCGCGCATCCGGGATGCCGAGATGGGCCTCGGTCCAGTCGCGGCCGCGGGCGTCGCGCGGGATGTCGGCCGCATCCAGCGGCCCCATGGCATAGAGCAGCGTGACGCCGAACACGCGGCGGTAGAAATCGATGACGGGTTCCAGTTCGGCGACCGTCCAGGAGACGTGGTCGATGCAACGGAAACTGATAAGTGCCTGGTTCAAGGCGTGACCTTTCCTGACGCGCGGGCGTCATGCGTGAACAACGGTGGATTGAAGGAGCGGGGTCGAGGCGGCGCACCCGGCGCCGCCTCGCAGGTTCAGGCGGTGACCGGCCTGGCCGCCGACGGGGTGGACGCGGGCGCCGCCGGCTGGCCGGGCCCGAGGGCCAGGCCGGCGCTGCCCGGCGCCCTGGTCACCAGGCTGACCGCGACCATCACGGCGGCATTGATGGCCATCGCCAGCAGGCCCGGTTCCCAGCCCGGCAGGGTCGCCGCCCAGTAGCCCTTGGCGAATGGCGCGACCAGCGCGGTGAAGCCGGCGACCACGCCGCAGATGACGCCGACGGCGGTGGCGCGGCGCCACAGGAAGGCCAGGAACACGCCCGGGGCCAGCATGCCGATGGCCGAATAGGCGTTGAGCAGGATCGACATCAGCGAACCCTTTTGCAGCAGCGAGACCGCGACCGCGACCAGCGCGAAGCCGACTACCGAGATGCGCGAGAGCAGCAGCGCCTTGCGTTCGCCCAGGTGCGGCGCCAGCGGCGTGACCACGTTGCGGGTGAAGATCGAGGCGGCGGTGAGCAGCAGCACCGACCCTGGCGCCAGCGCCAGCAGGAAGCCGGTGCCGGCCAGCAGGCCGATCACCCACTCCGGGTACTGGTTCGACACGAACTGCAGCAGGGCCGCGTTCATGTTGCCGCCGGGCGGCTGGGTGCCCGCCACCAGCGCACCCATGCCGAGCACGATGATGAAGAAGAAAGCCAGCGAATAGATCGGTTGCCAGATGGCGTTGCGGCGGATCGCGGTCGGGCTGTGGGCCGAATACGAGATCTGGAACAGGTGCGGGAACACCCAGTTGCCGAGCGCGATGTTCAGGGCCGACGTGATCAACCAGATGCCGGTGGTGGTCGCGTTGGGGTCGATGCCGGGCAGCTTGGTGATGCCCGGATAGCTCTGCTCGGCCAGGGTGAACACGTCGAGCAGCGAACTGGCGCCGACTTTGTCGGCCAGGGTCCAGGCCAGGATCACGACCAGCACCACCATCAGGATGTCCTTGATCGCCGCCGCGTAGGCTGCCGAGCGCAGGCCGGCGAACAGCACGAAGGTCACCATCACCAGCCCGGCCAGCAAGTGGGAGACCAGCGGCGAGACGGCGTCGCCGAAGGTGAGCGCGACCACCAGGCCGAGGCTCACCAGCTGGATCTGCACGTAGACGATCAGGGCGCCGATGCCGACGACGCCGGTGACCACGCCCAGCCACGGCGCCTCGTAGCGCGCGGCGAAGAAGTCGGCCTGGGTCACCAGGCCGGCGCTACGCCCGGCGCGCCAGATCTTCGGCATCACCAGGTAGCCGATGGCGTAGGACAGCGACACCGAACAGAAGGCCAGGTAGGCCGGCGCGCCCAGCGCCCAGGCATAGCCGGCGATGCCGAACACGGCGAAGGTCGTGTAGATCTCGCCGGCATTCATGAACCAGAACAGCAGCGTGCCCATTCCACGGCCGCCCAGCGCCCAGTCGGCGACGGTCTTGTTGCGGGTCCTGGCGCGGCCGAAGCCGATGGCGCCGACCACGGTCGCCAGCAGCAGCAGGAGTACGATGGTCAGTTTCATGCGTGCCCCTTCAGCTGCGCCGGCGCGCCCTCGCTGGCGGCGATGGCGGCCATGAAGGCCTCTTCTTCGTCCTGCACGCCGGCGCGGCGGTCGAGCTCGAATACCAGCGCGAACAGCACGGCGGACAGGATCACGCCGGCCATCTGCCAGGCCATAGGGAACGGCAGGCCGAATGGCTTGTAGCTCACATCGTTGACGAAAGGCGCCATGCCGAGCTGCCAGACGAAGGGCAAGGTCAGCAGCCACAGGTGGCCTCGGCGGATCACCCGAGTGGGTGCGGCGGTATGCGAATCGGACTTCATGACGGGACCTTTTCAATACGATGAGATGTTTGTGCAGCCAAACTGCACAACGAAACTTATTTTAAGAAATGTGCGAAGTCAAGATTTTTGAACAGGATTGTCATATTCCGTCTCAAAACGAGGTAAACGCCACAAATCTATGGCGAACAGCAAATAATTGACAAGGTTCACATCAGGTGAAATAATCAAAAAGCGTGCAGTAATAATGCACGAATGCCCCGGATTGGTGCGCGCCATGGTGCATGCGCCCCGGATGTACACGATGAGGAGTTCCTGTGATTGGTAAACGTCTGCATGACCTGCGCGTGGCGCGCGGCCTGTCCCTGCGCGGGCTGGCCGAGATCGCGGGCGTCTCGCCGACCCTGCTGAGCCAGGTCGAGCGCGAAGTGACCGAGCCCAGCCTGACCACCCTGCGCAGCCTGAGCGCGGTGTTCGGCGAATCGATGTCGGCCCTGTTCGCCGATCCCGGCGCGCCGGCGGTCTGGCACAGCCGCCCTGGCGAACGCACCACCCTGATGGGTCCGAAGGGCGGCGTCAGCTACGAACGCCTGACCCGCGGCAATGGCCAGATGGAGGTGTTGCGCGCCGTGTTCGCGCCCGGCCAGTTCTCGGCCGAGGACGGCCTGCGCCATCCTTCGCTGGAGTGCGTGTACGTGATCACAGGCATCCTGACCGCCGAGATCGCGGGCACCGTCCACACCGTGGCGGCCGGCGAGAGCATCACCTTCGACGCCCAGCAGTCGCACCGCTACCGCAACAACGGGGACAAGGATGCCGAAGTGATCGTGTCGATCACACCGCCCGTGCCCTGACCCGCACATCGTTTTCGCACCTGCCGACCTGGCTGCGCCGCGCGCGGCCGGCGGCCCGCGCTCGCCCTTTTTTTGAATGGAATGGGACCACCATGAACCGCAACGACATCAACTGGACCGGCTACATCCCGGCCATCACCACCCCCTTCACCCGCGACGGCGCGATGGCGTGGGACGACCTGGCCGCGCAACTCGAGTGGTACGTCGAGCAGCGCATGCACGGCGTGGTCCTGGCCGGCACCTCGGGCGAGTGGTTCAGCATGAGCGAGGCCGAGCGCGCCCAGTTGTTCGCCGAAAGCGCGCGCGCCATCGACCGCCGCATCACCGTGCTGGGCGGCTGCAATGCCTATACCGCCGAGGAAGCGATCCGCCATGCGCGCGCCGCCGAGAGGGCCGGCCTGGACGGCATCCTGCTGACCCCTCCCCCGTACATGGTCCCGAGCCGGCGCGAACTTGTCCAGTTCTACCAGGACGTCTCGGACGCCACCGACATCCCGATCTGCGTCTACAACTGGCCGCGCGGCTGCGTGGTCGATATGGACACCGAGCTGCTGGACGAGATCAGCGACATCGACCACGTGGTCGCGATCAAGAACTCGACCCCGAACTTCGCCGGCTTCCTGGAAGGCCTGTATGCGCTGGGCGAGAAGGTGCGCTACTTCAACGTGCCGACCTCGGAACTGGGCGCCGACCTGGTCTCGATCGGCCGCGGCGACGGCCTGATGGGCGCCGGCGGCGTGCTCGGCGCCGACCACCCCGATTTCTGGCGCCTGATCGACAAGGGCGACAGGGACGGCGCGGTGGCCCTCGGTGCGCGCGACCGGGTCATCATGAAAGCCTGGTTCAACAAGGACTTTGCCGGCAACTTCGGCAGCGCCCAGGCGATCCTCAAGACCGCCCTGCGCCTGCGCGGCGTGCCGGCCGGCTACGTGCGCCGCCCGCTGCTGGACCTGACCCCGCAAGAGGTGGAACGGGTGCGCGCCACGCTCGAAAGCCTGGGGCTCGAAACCGGCGCCGCGTGAACCGGCCGCACGTCCCCATGAGCAGCCGCCCATCCGCGAGCGTCGTCGACACCCTGGTGATCGGCGGCGGCCTGCTGGGCAGCGCCGTGGCCTATTACCTGGCGCAGGCCGGCAGCCGGGTGCTGCTGGCCGAGAAGGGCCAGATCAACCGCCAGGCCTCCGGCCAGAACGCGGGCAGCCTGCACTTCCAGCTCGAATACCGGATGATCGAGAACGGCCTGGAAGCGGCGCGCAAGGCGGCCGAGGCGATGCCGCTGCACCTGCACGCACAGCAGGCCTGGGCCGGCCTCGAGCAGGAGCTGGGCAGCCCGCTGGGCGTGGTCCAGCATGGCGGGTTCATGGTGGCCGAGACCGCCGAACAGGTCGAGCGCCTCGGCCGCAAGGTCGCACTCGAGCAGTCGAGCGGCCTGGTGACCGAGCTGCTCGACGGTGCCGAGGTGAGGCGCCGCGCGCCGTATCTCGGGCCGTCGATCCTGGCCGCGGCCTTCTGCCCCACCGAAGGCAAGGCCGACCCGCGCCACTGCAGCCTGGCCTATGCCAATGCCGCCGCGCGGCTCGGCGCCGAATTGCGCACCGCCTGCGGCGTGGCTGCGCTCGCGAAGGCCGCCCACGGCTGGAACGCCACCCTGGGCGACGGCGCCAGCGTTCGCGCCTCCACCATCGTGATCGCGGCCGGCGCCTGGTCGGGCCGAGTCGCGCAGATGGCCGGCAGCGTGCTGCCGGTGAGCCCGGTCGGGTTGACGATGACGGCCACCGCGCGCAGCGCGCCGCTCGTGTCGCACCTGGTGCAGCATGCCGGACGGCGCCTGTCGATGAAGCAGACCCGCGAAGGCAACGTCCTGATCGGCGGCGGCTGGCCGGCGCGCCTGCACCAGGAGCATGGCCTGGTCGACCTGGAACGCAAGCCCGACCTGCTGCTGTCTTCGCTGGCCGGCAATATGGCCGCCGCCGCCGCCGTGGTGCCCGGCGTCGCCCACCTGCCGGTGCTGCGGGTCTGGACCGGGATGACGGCCCTGGTCGCCGACCAGCTGCCCCTGATCGGCGAAGTGCCGCGCGCGCCCGGCGCTTTCATCGCCACCGGCGGCTCGGCGTTCACCCTCGGCCCCACCTACGCCCGCGTGCTGGCCGACAAGGTGCTCGGCAAGCCGCCCGCCTTCGACGTCGGCCGTTACGACCCCAACCGATTCGCGAGCCTGACCTTTGTTTAATTCCATTCGCATCCAGCCAGAACGCGGCGAGGCCTTGCGCCCGGCGCCAGTCACCATCTTCGTCGACGGCGTCCCGACCGCCGCCCATCCGGGCGAGACCGTCGCCACCGCCCTGATGGCGGCCGGCGGCGTGCGCTTTCGCACCACCGCGCGCGGCGCGCCGCGGGCGCCCGTGTGCAATATGGGCGTGTGTTTCGAGTGCGTGGTGACGGTCGACGGCCGTCCCGGGACGCGCGCCTGCATGACCCTGGTCGCGGCCGGCATGCGGATCGAGAGCACATGACATGAATATCGAAAACAATCAGAATTACGACTTGCTCGTGGTCGGCGCCGGCCCGGCCGGCCTGTCGGCGGCGCTGGAGGCAGCCGGGCGCGGCCTGAAGGTGGCCGTGATCGACGAGCAGCACGCGCCGGGCGGCCAGATCTTCCGCCAGCCGCCGGACCGCTTCCAGCTGCCGGACGGCGGTCCCGCGCCGGCCTACCCCTTCGGCGCCGAACTGCTGCGGCGCGCGCGCGCCGATACCCGCATCGCCTGGCACTACGGCGCCACCGCCTGGGGCGTGTTCCGTGAGCCGCAGCAGGCGCGCTTGCGCGTCGGCATCGGCAGCGGCGACGCCGGCGCGATGCTCGACGGCCGCGCGCTGCTCATCGCCACCGGCGCCTACGACTTGCCGGTGGCCTTCCCCGGTTGGACGCTGCCCGGCGTGATGAGCGCCGGCGGCGTACAGACCCTGCTCAAGAGCCAGTTCCTGCGTCCGGGCAAGCGCTTCGTGCTGGCCGGTTCGCATCCCCTGCTGCTGCTGGTGGCCGACCTGCTGCTCAAGTCGGGCGCCACCGTGCTCGAAGTCGCGATCGCCCGCCCGCGTCCCGGCCTGGGCGAGCTGCTGCGCGGCTGGCGCGCCCTGCCTGGCCACCTCGGCCTGATGCTGCAGGCCACGCGCGCCGTGTGGAACCTCAAGCGCCACCGCGTGCCGCTGCGCTTTGGCAGCATGATCAAGGCCGCATCCGGCGGCGAGGCGGTCGAGGCGGTGACCATGCAGGACGTCGACCGCAGCTGGCAGCCGCTGCCCGGCACCGAGCGCCGCCTGGAGGCCGATACGCTGGTCGTCGGCTATGGCTTGCTGGCCTCGACCGAGCTGGCGCGCCAAGCCGGCTGCGCCGTCGACTACGGGCCACGCGAAGGCGGGTGGATCGTGCGGCGCGACGCCACCATGCGCAGCAGCGTGGACGGGATCTGGGTCGCGGGCGAACCAGGAGGCGTCGGCGGAGCCGAACTGGCCCACCTCGAAGGCCGGCTGGCGGCGCTGGACGTTGCGCGCGCGCTGGCGGCGCCCGCGCAACGTCCGGCGGACGCTGAGCTCGACGGCGTGCGGCGCGCGATTCGCAAGGCGCATCGCTTCAGCGACGTCGTCCTCGATTTCTTCGCGCCGGACCTGGCGGCGCTGGCGCGGCTGGCCAGCGGCGACACCCTGGTCTGCCGCTGCGAGGAAGTCGGCGCGGACGAGGTGCGCGGCTTCCTGCGCGCGAACCCGCACGTGAGCGACGTCAACAGCGTCAAGCTGGCCTGCCGCACCGGTATGGGCATGTGCCAGGGCCGCTACTGCCAGCACACGACCGCACAACTGCTCAGCGAGGCGACCGGCAAGCCGGTCGAACGCCTCGGCCACTACACGGCGCGCGCGCCGGTCAAGCCGGTGTCGGTGATCGCCCTGGCGAACCTCAAGTAAGCGGCTACAACAAGCCGAGCACCTGCAGGGCAGCCTTCCCCAGCGGCACCCGCTTGGCGGCGACGGTGTCGTCAGTGATGTCGACGTTCAGCGCGAACGCATACACCTTGCCGTCCTTCTCGACCCAGCCGACCCACCAGCCGATCTGGTTCTTGCGGTCGTCCGGCATGTACCAGCCGGTCTTGGCGTAGAGATTGGCGTGATCGTCCTGGCGCACGATCTCGCGCACCGCCGCCATCGCGGCTTTCGGGAACGGCAGCTTGCCCTGCGCCAGCCGGCCCAGAAAGCGGGTCTGTTCGAGCGCGCTGATCTTCAACGGACCATCCAGCCAGAAGGCATCGATGACGGACCCGGCATCCATATTGCCGTAATCGAGCCGGCGCAGGCCTTCGCGCATGCGCGGCATGCCGATGCGGCGCGCCAGCTCCTTGTACACCGGGACGTTCGATATCCTGATCGCCTCGCGCAGCGGCATGTCCCTGGCCCATTGCGGCAGATAGGTCGGCCCGCCGCCGTACGGCAGCACTTCGTCGACGCTGGAGACGGCGCCGGTGGCCAGGCCGATCAGCGAATTGGGAATCTTGTAGGTCGACGCCGGGAGGTAGCGGATGGCGGCGCGCTGGCGGTCGTGGCCCACGTATTCGCCAGTGGCGACGTCGTGCACGACGAAGGTGCCGGTTACGCCCGCCTGGTCGAACATCTCGGCGATCTTCGCATCGTCACGCCAGACGATGGCCGGCATCCCGGCTTCCTCTGCCAGCGTCTTTTGCAGCCGCGCTCGGCCCTTGTCGGCATAGGCGCGGCAGGCGCCCTTGTCGACGAAGGCCGCGTTGCCCAGCAGGGCGCGCTGCGCGTGGCGCTGCCACAAGCCGCTGCCTTCCGGGTGGCTTGACACCAGCACGTCGCACGGCAGCGCCGCGACCTTCGCGATCGAGCGCTCGATGTCGCCGCGCGCGTTCGGGTAGGCCGGGTCGCCGCTGTAGCGGAACGCCCCGGCGCCGATGGCATTCAGGCTGTCGGCGTACACCATGTTCACCCGCTTGCCGCCATCGCCCGAGGTCCAGGTCCAGGTCGAGCCGCCCTGGGTGTGGCCGGGCGTCGCATGCAGGGTGACGGCCAGCGGGCCGACCTTGACCGTCTCGCCGTCGCGCACGATGCCGACCCTGGCCACCGGCGCCATCTCCGGCAGATCGGCATATTGCGGATCGCCGCGGCTGGCCTTGCCGGTGCGCAGGACCGGCGCCGCGGCGGGCGTGGCCCTGACCTCGGCGCCGGACAGTCGCTGCAGCTCGGCGATCCCGCCGGCGTGGTCGACGTGCTCGTGCGAATTGAGGATGATGCGGATGTCCTCGACCTTGAGTCCGAGCTTGCGGACATTGGCCGCGATCTGGCTTGCCGCCTCCGGGCTGGCGCCGTCGATCAGGATATGGCCCGCGTTCGACGTGATCAGGACCGAACTCAGGCTGCGTGTGCCGACGTAATAGCTGTCGCCGGACAGGGCGAACGGTTCCTGCGGCGTGTTCCAGTCGCTGGCGGATGCGAAGGGCATGCACGTGACGAGTCCAGCCGCGGCCAATGCCAGGCTTGTGATCTTCATGAAGGGTTCCTCAGGGTGGGTTCAGAGCGCGTCCAGCCTTGACGGCAGTTCGCGCAGGAAGGCTTCTTTCAATAGCGGTCCGGCCGCGCGATCGGGGTGCTGGCGGTCGAGGGTCAGGCGCGCGAACACGATCGTGCGCCCTTCCTTGCTGGCCCAGCCGACGAACCAACCGTAGGAGCGCGGCGCGTCTTGCGCGCCCTTGGGCTGCTCCATTACGGCGGTGCCGGTCTTGGCGTACACGTCCCAGCCGTTCGGCAGCGAGGGCAGCCGCAACAGTGTCTCCGCCATGTCGTACGCGTGCGGATTCAGACCCAGCTCGCGGTTGACGACCTTGCGCAGGAAGGCCGCCTGCTCCTGCGCCGAGATCTGCAGCGAGGAACCGATCCAGGCATCGGCGACGCCGCCCGACAGGTCCTGGTTGCCGTAGTCGAAGCGCTGCACGTACGATTGCAAGCCATCGAGCCCGAGGCGCGCCGTGACCTGCTGCGCGTACCACACGGTCGAATTGCGGATCCAGCTCGTCAGGTCGGTGGTGGCGCGCCAGGCCGGCAGCCAGTCGATATAGCCCGGCTTGAACGGCAGCGCCGGCGTGTGGGCATCGACCAGGATGCCGGCGTCATAGCCGAGCAGGCTGACGGCGATGTTGAAGGTGGAGGCCGGGGTGGCGCGCACGTCGCAATCGCCCTCTTCGACCAGGCGCGCGCCGCTCGCGGCGTCGAGCATCAGCGTGCAATCGGGACTGGCCGGCGGATTGCTCCAGGCCAGCGCGGGCTGCAGCGCCAGGTTGCCGCCAAAAGCCAGCGCCAGGATCGCGAGCCCCGCGCCGCGCGCCCAGGCCGCGTGCCGCGCCGCGCCGGGCTTGCGGATCAGTTCAACGCGGGCCGCCAGCGTATCGGGACTCACGCCGCCGAATGCCAGTGCCCCATGCACGACACGGTGCTGCATGCGCAGCTGCGCGAGCAGCGCGGCGGCATAGGCGCGGCGCTCAAATGACGGCCGGCCGCGCAGCACGTCGCGGTCGCAGCCGAGTTCCTGGGCCCAGGCGAGTTTGTCGCGCAGCAGGCGCATGGCGGGATTGAACCAGCACAGCGCCTGCAGCGCGGCGCCCACCGTCAGCCACCACAGGTCGCCGCGGCGCCAGTGCGTCAGTTCATGGGCCACGATCAGCTCGCGCTGCAGCGGGTCGATGTCGCGCAGCCCACGCGGCAGCAGCAGGCGCGGCTTGAAGGGGCCGACCAGCATGGGCGGTATCGGGGCGTCGACTTCGATGACGGCAGGGTATGCCGGATGCGCCTGGGGCGCGCCGCAGCGCAGCAGGCGCTGCACGATCCGCTGGCCGCGCCACAGCCGGCCGAGCGTCCAGGCGAGGCCGCAGGCATAGACCGACGCCCAGGCCCAGGCCAGCCATGCCAGCCAGGAACGTTCACCCGCGATGGAGGCCGGCACACCGGCGGCGAGCCCGGGCGGCGCCAGCGCGGCGGGCAGGCTTGCCGCCGCGGCGCCCACGTCGACTTCGAACACCGGATGCATCGGCGCCTGCTGCGCCGGGGGCGCGAGCAGCAGGAGGAAGGTGGCCGCGATCGCGACTTGCCCCAGCAGCCACGTGGAGCGCTGCATGCCGAGCGCCGGCAGCGCGCGCCGCGCCAGCCACGTCGCGCCCCATACCGCCAGTCCCGCCGCCAGGCAGCCGGCGCCGGCGAACAGGAAGCGGATGACCAGCTGGTCGAGCGGGTTCATGGGGCGCCATCCTTGTCATCGGGCCAGTCGTTGAGAAGCTGCTCCAGGCGCGCCAGCTCCGCATCGTCGACCAGCTTGCTGCCGGTGAACATATTGACCGGCAGCGGCGTGTCGATTTCCATCACGCGCCGGCCGAAGTCGTGGGCGAAGGCGGCCAGGGTGTCGACCTTGTCGCTCACCGCCTCGTACACCTGCACGCCATGGCGCAGCTCCTGGCGCACCATGTTCTTCTCGAGCATGCGCTCGAGCGTCTTGCGGGTCGACGAATACGACCACGCCAGCTCCTCGACCACGGCGTCATGGATTTCGCGCGCGCTCAGGGGCTGCCGGCGCCACAGGGCTTTCAGCAGGCTCAGTTCGGAAATCGAGGGGACGGCCATGGACAACACTCCGGAATGCGACGATAGCCGCAATCATGCGACAAGTGTCGCATTACTGTCAACCATGCTGTCAACTACGTGCGCAAGTCGTCCACCGGCTCGCTGCCGAAACCGGGCGCCAACAGGTAATCGACCAGTTTCTTCGCGCACGCCTCGGGCGAATCGAGCGCGCCGCCCTCCTTCAGCGCGACGAAGCGTTCGCGCATCGGGAAATCCGCATCCGGCGTGGCGCGGATCGCGGCTTGCATATCGGTATCGATCACGCCCGGCGCCAGGCTGCAGGCGCGCACGCGCACGTCGCCGTCGAGGAGCACGGCGCGCGCATGCTGGTCGAGCGCGGCCTTGGTCGCGCAATACACGGCCCAGCCGGGATAGGCATTGCGCGCCGCCCCGCTCGACACGTGCAGGATGCGCCGCTGGGCGGTCGGCGCGGCCCGCACGAAGGCGGCGGCCAGCGCCAGCGGCGCGCCGACGTTAAGCGCGACGGCGCGCAGCACGTCCGTCGGGTCTTGCGCGGCAAGCGGGCCAACCGGCGTGACGACGCCGGCGTTGTTCACCAATAGCGCATCATCCGCGCCCTGGAGAAAGTCGCGCAGCATGTCGCCCGCGAGCCAGGCCGCCAGGGCGCCGGAGTCGGCCATGTCGACTTCGACCTGTTCGATCCCGGCCAGTCGCGCGCGTCCGCGCGCCAGGCCCAGCACGGCGATGCCGCGCCCATGCAGTTCGGCCGCGATCGCGGCCCCGAGGCCGCGGGTGTGGCCGGTGACGATTGCCTTCTTCATGCTGTAGTCCTCAAATGAATACGGGTTCGGGTTCCAGCGCCACGCCATAGCGGGCCGCCACGTCGGACTGGATGGCCTGGGCCAGGCGCACCACGTCGGCACCCAGCGCGCCACCCAGATTCACCAGCACCAGCGCCTGCTTGGGGTAGACACCGGCCGGACCGATGTGCTTCCCCTTCCAGCCGCACTGGTCGATCAGCCAGCCCGCCGCCAGCTTTTCGGTGCCGTCCGGCTGGGCGTGGTGGACGAGGTTCGGATACGTCTCCAGCAGGCGCCGGCATTCTTCGTTCGACACCACCGGGTTCTTGAAGAAGCTGCCGGCATTGCCGATCTCGAGCGGATCGGGCAGCTTGCGGCGGCGGATCGCTTCGACGATGGCGCCGATATCGCGCGGCGTCGGCGCCGCCAACGCCGCTTCCTGCACCGCGTTGGCCAGTTCGGCATAGCGCAGGTTCGGCTGCCAGGCCGCCGGCAGGGCGAAGGTGACGTCCAGCACGATGAGATCGCGGCCAATGGCGTGCTTGAAGATGCTGTCGCGGTAGCCGAAGCGGCAAGCGGCGGCGTCCAGGGTGCGCAGTTCGCCGCTGGCCATGTCGAAGGCGGTCAGGCTGTGGAACACATCCTTGGTTTCGACGCCATACGCCCCCACGTTCTGGATGGGCGCGGCGCCGACCGTGCCGGGGATCAGGGACAGGTTTTCCAAGCCCCCCAGGCCCTGGTCCAGCGTGAAGCCGACGAAGGCGTGCCAGTTTTCTCCGGCCTGGGCGCGCACGAGGATCTTGTCGCCCTGCTGGCCGAGGATCTCCCTGCCCTGGCCGGCCATGTGCAGCACCAGGCCGTCGAAGTCCTGGGTGAACAGCAGGTTGCTGCCGCCGCCCAGCACCAGGCGCGGCAGATCGGCGAGCGCGGGATCGGCGCGCACCGCAGTCAATTGCTCGGCGCCGGTGACGCGCAGGTAGCGGCGCGCCGAGGCGGGAATGCGGAAGGTATTCAGGCCGGCGAGCGGCTGGTCGTGGACGATGGGCAGGTCTGGATGCATGACGGTCGGGATGGAAAATGTCGTTTCATTATAGTGGTTCACGCATTCCCGACTTTCCAGCCTGGCAAAACGGTCGCGATCCGGGCCGTTGTCCGCTAAAATAGAGGGATTCATCTAAAGCAATATTCGAAAAGGACACTCCATGCCATCGTTTGATGTGGTCTGCGAAGCAGACATGGTCGAAGTCAAGAACGCGGTCGAGCAATCGAACAAGGAAATCACGACCCGCTTCGACTTCAAGGGCAGCTCGGCCAATGTCGAACAAAAAGAGCGCGAACTGACCCTGCTCGCCGATTCCGATTTCCAGCTCGGCCAGGTCAAGGACGTGCTCATCAACAAGATGTCGAAACGCAAGGTCGACGTGCGCTTCCTGGACGAAGGCAAGGTCGAGAAGATCGGCGGCGACAAGGTCAAGCAGGTGATCAAGGTGCGCAACGGCATCGAGACCGAAGACGCGAAGAAGATCACCAAGCTGATCAAGGAAAGCAAGATGAAGGTGCAGGCCAGCATCCAGGGCGAGTCGGTGCGCATCACCGGCGCCAAGCGCGATGACCTGCAAACGGCGATGGCGATGCTGCGCAAGGACGTGCAAGACCTGCCGCTGGCCTTCAATAATTTCCGCGACTGATTGTCGTAGCACAGAGTCGCTTGTGGCCGGCATGACCGGCTTGAGACAAGGCGCGCGCGGACATGTTCTGCGGCGCCTTGCCCCGCTTGGAGTAGAATGGCGCCGTGCGAAATTCGTGCGCGTTTTCCACGACGTTGCGCGTCGCCGCAACCCCGGGCAGATTAGGTAGTCTAAGGATAGCAATGAAACGTGTTGAGGATTTCCGCCTACGTATGGGCAACAAGGAATATGTGCCCATCATGATCGGCGGAATGGGTGTGGACATTTCGACGTCCGAGCTGGCCCTGGAAGCGGCCCGCCTCGGTGGTATCGGTCATATCTCCGACGCTATGTCCCAGGACGTGTCCGACCGCAAGTTCGACACCACCTTCGTTAAAGACAAGACCAAGACCTACAAGTTCAACATCAACAATATGAACAAGGCGGTGGTCCAGTTCGACCTGGATCACCTGGCCGAGGCGACCCGTCGCCACGTCGGCGCGACCATGGAAGCGAAGAAAGGCGATGGCCTTATCTACGTCAATTGCATGGAAAAGCTGACCATGAACGCGCCGAAGGAAACCCTGCGCGTGCGCCTGGCCTCGGCGCTGGACGCCGGCATCGACGGCATCACCCTGTCGGCCGGCCTGCACCTCGGTTCGTTCGAGCTGATCAAGGACCACCCGCGCTTCCGCGACGCCCACCTGGGCATTATCGTGTCCTCGGTGCGCGCGCTGCAGCTGTTCCTCAAGAAGGTGTCGCGCCTGGACCGCAAGCCCGATTTCGTGATCGTCGAAGGCCCGCTGGCCGGCGGCCACCTGGGTTTCGGCATCGATGACTGGAAACAGTATGACCTGCACACCATCATGGACGAGGTGCTCGCCTTCATGCAGGCCGAGCAGCTGGGCATCCCGGTGATCGCGGCCGGCGGCGTGTTTACGGGCTCGGACGCGGCCGGATTCCTGGAAAAAGGCGCCGGCGGCGTGCAGGTGGCGACCCGCTTCACCGTCACCCACGAATGCGGCCTGCCGGACAACGTCAAGCAGGAATACTTCCGCGCCAGCGAAGAAGACATCGAAGTCAACGGCGTGTCGCCGACCGGCTATCCGATGCGCATGCTCAAGAATACCCCGGCGATCGGCTCCGGCATTCGCCCGGGTTGCGAATCCTACGGCTACCTGCTGGACGCCACCGGCAACTGCGCCTACATCAACTCGTACAACCGCGAGGTGCAGGCCCATCCCGACCAGAAGAAAGTGGTCGTGATGGACAAGACCTGCCTGTGCACGCACATGCGCAACTTCAATTGCTGGACCTGCGGCCACTACACCTACCGCCTGAAGGACACCACCCACCTGCTGGCGGACGGCAACTACCAGATCCTGAGCGCGGAACACGTGTTCAAGGATTACCAGTTCAGCGTGAACAACGAGATCGCGCTGCCGGTGAAGCAGGAAGTGGCGGCGGCGTAAGCGTCTCCGCTGTATCGACGAGAGCCACGGTCATGCCGTGGCTTTTTTCTGCCCGGAATACGGCTTCCCATGCAAAAAGCCACGGCATTGCCGTGGCTTTTTGCATTTGCGTTTGCGTTACTGCTTACAGGCACCGCGCCGCCACCTACTCATGCGGCGCGGAGCCATCACATCACTCCTTCAGCGCCGCGACACGCGCCGCGATCTTCGCCGGATCGGCGCCAACCGCCTTCACCAGGCGCTTGCCGTAGTCGGCATCGGCCTTCGAGAAGTGCGCCAGCATGGTCTCGCGGGTCTCGACGTTCTGCACGCGCTTCAGGTCGCCCGACAGGTTGGCGATCAGGTCGTCCTTGTCCTGGCTGCTCAGCGAGCGGTAGAACTCACCGGCCTGGCGGAAGTTCAGCGTCTTGGCGATGCGCTGCTGCTGGGTGGTGCCGGTCAGCGGCAGGTTGCTCGAACGTGCATTCGGGTCTTCGACCAGCGGCGCCAGGCGGCTCGGCTGGTAGTTCACGCTGCCCTTGCGACCATCGATATTGCCCTGGCCATCTTGCTGGTGATTACGCACCGGCACCAGCGGCTTGTTGATCGGCAGCGACTGGAAGTTCGCGCCCAGGCGGTGGTGCTGGGTATCGATGTACGAGAACAGGCGGCCCTGCAGCATGCGGTCTTCCGAAGGCTCGATGCCCGGCACCAGGTTGCCCGGCGCCAGTGCGACTTGCTCGGTCGCTTCGAAGAAGTTGTCAGGCACGCGGTCCAGGGTCATGGTGCCGACCTTGCGCTCCGGGATGCCGGGCCAGATCTTGGTCGCATCCAGCGGGTCGAAGTCGAACTTGTCCAGCTCTTGCGGCTTGAGCACCTGCACGGTCAGGTCCCAGCGCGGGAACTTGCCGGCCTTGATCGATTCGTACAGGTCGACCGTGGCGTGGGCGGTGCTCTTGCCCTGGATCAGCGGGATCTCTTGCGGACGCAGGTTACGCTCGCCCTGGCGCGATTTCCAGGCGAACTTGGCGTACACATATTCACCCTTGGCATTGACCAGCTTGAGCGCGTGCACGCTGCTGCCATCCATCTGGCGGTAGTTGGCCGGCGTGCCGTAGTTCGAATACACGCGGGTCAGCATGGCGGTCGCTTCCGGTACGTGCGAGAAGAAGTCGAACACGCGCTCGGGTTCTTGCACATTGGTGACCGGGTCCGGCTTCAGCGCGTGGATCATGTCCGGGAACTTGATCGCGTCGCGGATGAAGAAGATCGGCAGGTTGTTGCCGACCAGGTCCCAGTTACCTTCCTGGGTGTAGAACTTGGTGGCGAAGCCGCGCGGGTCGCGCACGGTTTCCGCGCCCGAGCGGCTCGGGATCACGGTCGAGAAGCGCACGAACACCGGGGTCACGGTATCGCGCTTGAACATCTTGGCCTTGGTCAAGTCCGACAAGTCATCGGTGACGACGAAGCTGCCGTGGGCGCCGGTGCCGGTCGCGTGCACCACGCGTTCCGGGATGCGCTCGCGGTCGAAGCGCTGCAGCTTCTGGATCAGGTGCACGTCCTGCAGCAGGGTCGGACCGCCGGGACCGGCGGTCTGGCTGTTCTGGTTGTCGCCAACCGGAGCGCCATTGTCCTTGGTCAGCGTCTGGGCATAGGCGCCCTGGGCCAGCGCCATGGCGCCGGCAGTCAGGGTCAGTGCGCACAGGGCCAGGCGCCCAGCGGAAGGTAAAGCATAGCTCATAGTCAAAACCTATTTAAGTTCAAGTCGAGATAGCTATCTTATAGATGAGTATGTTATTTATGAAATCAATTATCTTTATAGAAACGATAGGTATTTGGCTATAATCGCACTTCCGGTTACCCACCCTGAAGCTTGTCGCCCTCGAAATGACCCGCCATTTGTTCAAGATGCGCGTCAACGTGCGCGGACGCACCGAGAGTCGGCTCCGGTGGCGGCTACGGTAGCCCTTCCACCAGCAAGGAGAGCCCATGAGCAATCAACAGAAAACCGTCCGCGTCGAATCCGCCACCATGCCTGCCGGCGGCTGGGGCTCGGTGGACGACGTCAAGAACGCCCTGACCGGCCAGAACGTGGTGCTGAAGGACACGCGCCTGCTGCTCAAGCAGAACAAGCCGGACGGCTATGCCTGCGTCAGCTGCGCCTGGGCCAAGCCGGCCGACCCGCATCCTTTCGAGTTCTGTTCCAGCGGCGCCAAGGCCACCGCCTGGGAAACCACGACCAAGGCAATCGGCCCCGATTTCTTCGACCGCCACACGCTCACCGAACTGGAAGGCTGGAGCGACCACGCGCTGGAAGACCACGGCCGCCTGACGGCGCCGCTGCGCTACGATCCCGCCAGCGACAAGTACCGCCCGGTCGAGTGGGAAGTCGCGTTCGCCGAGATCGGCGCCCACTTGCGCGCCTGCGATCGCAAGCAGGTCGTGTTCTATGCCTCCGGCCGCGCCTCGCTGGAAACCTCGTACATGTACCAGCTGCTGGCGCGCATGTACGGCAACAACAACCTGCCGGACAGCTCGAATATGTGCCACGAAAGCACCTCGGTCGGCCTGCAAAAGACCATCGGCGTCGGCGTCGGCACGGTGGGCCTGAACGACTTCAAGCACACCGACTGCATCCTGTTCTTCGGCCAGAACGTGGGCGTGAACAGCCCGCGCATGCTGCACCAGCTGCAGGAAGCGCGCGGACGCGACGTGCCGATCATTACCTTCAACCCCTTGCGCGAGCGCGGCCTGGTGAGCTTCACCAACCCGCAATCGCCGCTCGAGATGCTCACCGGGCACGAGACCGTGATCAGCACCCAGTACCACCAGATCAGGCCGGGCGGCGACACGGCCGCCATCATGGGCATGTGCAAGGTCATCTTCGCGCTGGACGACGCTGCCCGGGAAAGCGGCGCGCAGCGCGTGATCGACGTCGCCTTCATCCAGGAACACACCCACGGCTTCGACGCATTCGAGCGCGCCGTGCGCGCCTGCGGCTGGGACGCGATCGAGCGCGAAGCGGGCTTGCCGCGCGCCGCGCTCGAACAGGCGGCCGAAGTGTATTGCAAGGCCGGCGCCGCGATGGGCGTGTACGGCATGGGCCTGACCCAGCACCGCAACGGCGTGCAGAACGTGACCATGCTGGTCAACCTGCTGCTCTTGCGCGGCAATATCGGCAAGCCCGGGGCCGGCATCTGCCCGGTGCGCGGCCACTCCAACGTGCAGGGCCAGCGCACGGTCGGCATCACCGAGAAGCCCGAGCTCGCCCCGCTCGATCAACTCAAGGAGCAGTACGGTTTCGAGCCGCCGCGCGACGAGGGATTGACCACCGTCGATGCCTGCGAAGCGATCCTCAAGCACGAGCTGCAAGCCTTCATTGGCCTGGGCGGCAACTTCCTGCGCGCGGTGCCGGAAACCCGCCTGATGGAAGCGGCGTGGCGCGCGCTGCCGCTGACGGTGCAGGTGGCCACCAAGCTCAACCGCAATCACGTCATCCACGGCAAGGCTGCCTACCTGCTGCCCTGCCTGGGACGGATCGAGATCGACCGCCAGCGTTCGGGAGCGCAGGCGGTGACGGTCGAGGACAGCACCTCGTGCATGCACGGTTCGCGCGGCATGGCCGAGCCGGTCGCGGCGACCCTGCTGTCCGAGCCCGCCATCGTGGCCGGCATCGCCAAGGCCACGCTCGATCCGAACCCGCGCGTCGACTGGGATGCCTGGGTGGCCGACTACGGCAAGGTGCGCGACGCCATGGGCGTCACCTTCCCCGAGATCTTCCACGATTTCAATGAACGCATGTGGACGCCGGGCGGTTTCCGCAAGCCGCTCGCCGCCGCCGAACGGATCTGGAAGACCCCGAGCGGCAAGGCCGAATTCACGACGCCGGACGAACTGCCGGGCAACCCCGACATGGACGGCGGCGCGGGCGTGCTGCGCCTGTTCACGATCCGCAGCGACGGCCAGTTCAACACCACGATCTACAGCAATGACGACCGCTTCCGCGGCGTGCACGGCAGCCGCATGGTGCTGTTCATGAGCGAGGCCGACATGGCGCGCCATGGCTTGCGACAAGGCGACGTGGTGGCGCTGCGCACGAACAGCGACGACGGCGTCGAGCGCCGCGTCGACGGCCTGCAGATCGTGCCCTACGACGTGCCACCCGGCTGCATCGCCGGCTACTACCCGGAGTGCAATCCCCTGATTCCGCTGTGGCACCACGCGAAGGAAAGCAAGGTGCCGGCGGCCAAGTCGATCGACGTGCTGCTCGAGCGCGCCGCCGCCGTGGCGGCCCCATGAACGCGCGCGCTTCTTTCGCCGAGGCTGGCGACACGGCATTCGCGCTGGCCAGCCGTGTGCCGGCGGCAAGCTGGCGCGACGGCGTGCTCGACGACGGCAGCGAACTGCTGGCCGAGGAAGTGCCGGTGGCGCTGGTCTACAACGGCATCAGCCACGCCGTGATGCTGGCGTCGCCGCAAGACCTGGAAGACTTCGCCGTCGGCTTCTCGCTGTCCGAACGCATCGTCCGCGCGGCGCGCGACGTGCGTGAAGTCGAGGTCGAGGCCGGCCCGTACGGCATCGCACTGGCCATCGACATCGCGCCCGGCGCCATGGCGCGCCTGAAGGCAACGCGGCGCGCACGCCTGGGCAAGACCGGCTGCGGCCTGTGCGGCATCGACAGCCTGGCCTGGTTCGAGCGCGAGATGGCGCCGCACGACCCGCGCGACGGCGCCATCTGCCAGACGACCGGCCCGTTCGCGCCGCAAGTGCTGCAGCGCGCCATGGCCGCCATGTCCGGCCAGCAGCGCCTGCACCAGGCCACCGGCGCCATGCATGCGGCCGGCTGGGCCGACCGCGACGGCCGCCTGCTGCTGGTGCGCGAAGACGTGGGCCGCCACAACGCATTGGATAAGCTGGTCGGCGCGCTGGCGCGCGCGGACATCGATGCCGGCGCCGGCTTTGCGCTCGTCACCAGCCGCGCCAGCTTCGAGATGGTGCAGAAAGCGGCGCGCGCCGGCATTGGCTTGCTGGCCGCCATCTCGGCCCCGACCGCGATGGCGGTGCGGCTGGCGGACCGCGCCGGACTGACTCTGGCCGGCTTCGTGCGCGGCGACCGCCACGTGGTGTACACGCATCCATGGCGCCTGGCGCCCGCCCCTGTTGCGCACGGCACGTAACGCTTGCCAAGTGAATTCGGAACAGGTGTAAGCTGGCTTCACGCAAGCGCGGGCCGCAGCGGCACGCGCTCCGTTGCGAGAAAGGCGGCCCGACATGTCAGCGTTCGACCCCTCCGAGCAGGCCAGTTTCCTGGCCGACGACGCAGGTACGATCATCACCTGGAACCCCCAATGCGCCGCACTGTTCGGCCTGGCGGCGGCGGATGCCCTCGGCCGCGAGGCCGCATGGTTGCTGGGCGCGCCGTCCTGGCCTGCACTGCGCGACGGCGGCGCCGCCGAACTCGCATTGCCGGCGGGGCGCGCGGCGCGCGTCACGCTTGCGGCCCAGTTCGATGCCAGCGGCGCCGCGCGCAGCCACAGCGTCACCGTCATTCCGGCGAGCGCTCCCCTGTCCGAGGCCGAGCGCCTCGGCGCCACCGCGCTGAAGGACGTGGTCGACCTGTTGCCGGGCACTTTCTACATCCTGGACCGCGAAGGCCGCATCCTGATGTGGAACCACAACCTCGAACGCGTCTGTGAAATGATGCCGGAAGAACTGGCGACGGCCAATGCGTTCGAGATGCTCGACCCGCGTGACCGCGGCGCATTCGCCGACAAGGTCCGCCGCATGTTCGACGACAATGTCGAACTCGAGATGGAAGTCGATTACGTCTCGCGCAGCGGACGCGAAACTCCCGTGCTGCTGCGCGGCGCCCGCATCGACTGCAACGGCGGTCAGTACCTGTTCGGCATGGGCATCGACATCTCCAAGCGCCGCGCGCGCGAGCGCCAGCTGCACCTGTACAAGCGGGCCCTGGGCGCGGCGAGCAACGGCGTGATCATCGCGCATAACGGCGGCCCCGACCATCCGACCGAATACGTCAACCCGGCCTTCGAACGCATCACCGGCTACGCGGCCGACGAGATCATCGGCCGCGATCCGCGCTTCATGGCCGCGCCCGGGCTGGATGGGGACGAGCGCAACCGGATGCGCCAGGCGCTGCACGAGCAGCGCTCGGTCCACGTGGTGCTGCGCAACCTGCGCAAGAACGGCGAACTGTTCTGGAACGACCTGAACATCACGCCGGTGCACGACGACAATGGCCAGGTGACCCACTTCGTCGGCATCCTGGTCGACGTCACCGCCAGCAAGCAGCGCGCCGACCGCCTCGAGCACGAGGTCAACCACGACAGCCTGACGGGCCTGGCCAACCGCACGCTGCTATGGGACCGGCTCGATCACGCGGTGCACCTGGCCCAGCGCCACCAGACGCTGGTGGCGGCCGTGCTGATCGACCTCGACAACTTTAAAACCATCAACGACACCTTCGGCCACGACGCCGGCGACGCGGTGCTGAAGGTGGTGGCGCGGCGCCTGCAGGCCACCGTGCGTGACAGCGACACGGTGGCGCGCCTGTCGGGCGACGAGTTCGTGATGGTGCTGGTCGACCAGCCCAGCCTGCGCTACACCCTGCGCATGGTCGAGCGCGTGCGCCGTGCGCTGACCATGCCGGTGGCCTTCGGCGGCAGCGAAATCCCGGTCGGCGCCAGCCTGGGCGTGGCGGCCTTCCCGCACGACGGGCGCACCTCGGCCGACCTGGTGCGCGCGGCCGACATGGCCATGTACCGGGCCAAGAACAATGGCGGCGGCGTGCATTTCTATTCCACCGAAATGCGCTCGGCCAGCGAGGCGCGCGCGATCCTGGCCGGCAATATGAAGAGCGCGCTCGACGACGACGAACTGTTCCTGCTGTTCCAGCCGCGCATGGACGCGCGCAGCGGCAAGGTGCGCGGCTTCGAGGCGCTGCTGCGCTGGCGCCATCCCGAACACGGGGTGATGCTGCCGGCGGCCTTCCTGGCCGAGGCCGAGGAAAGCGGACTGATCGTCGAGATCGGCAACCGGGTGCTGGACCGGGCCTGCGCCTTCGCGCGCGAGCTGCGCCATGCCGGCTATACCGCGCTGCCGGTGGCGGTCAATGTCTCGCACCGCGAATACAGCCGGCCCACCTTCATCGCCGGCATCGCCGAACGCATGTCGCGCTACGGCCTGCCGCCCGGCACCCTCGAGATCGAGATCCCCGAGGCCGACCTGATCCGGAATCCGGGACTGGGACGCGACCTGGCGGCCCAGCTGCGCGACGTCGGCGCCATGCTGTCGATCGACCAGTTCGGGCGCGGCATCTCCGACCTGAACTTCCTGCAGCAGCTGTCGGTGCGCCAGGTCAAGCTGTCGAAGGC
The DNA here is from genome assembly GCF_050434365.1 of Massilia sp. UYP32. Taxonomy (NCBI): domain Bacteria; kingdom Pseudomonadati; phylum Pseudomonadota; class Betaproteobacteria; order Burkholderiales; family Oxalobacteraceae; genus Massilia; species Massilia sp. UYP32. The sequence goes on along the minus strand of NZ_JBNDIK010000001.1, from coordinate 252,673 downwards.
GGCGGTGCACAATATCGCCGACCACGGCCGAGGCGGCTCGCTGGCCAAGGCCCTGATCGACATCGGCCGCAACCTCGACATCACGGTGGTCGGCGAAGCGGTCGAGACCGAGGCGCAGGTGGAGTTCCTGCGCAGCCATGGCTGCGACCAGATGCAGGGCCAGTGGTTCAGCGAGCCCTTATCCGCCGAGGCCGCGTGCCGGATGCTGGCGCAGCGGTGACTTCGCGCGGCGGCGTCAGCCTTCGCTGGTGATGCGCTTGATGAGCGCCCCAAGCACCTCTTCGGCCAATTCATTGTCCACCTGGCAGGTGCCGGCGTTCTCGTGCCCGCCCCCGCCGTATTCCAGCATCAGCGCGCCGATATTCGTGTTCGAGGTGCGGTTGAGGATCGACTTGCCGGTGGCGAACACCGTGTTCTGCTGCTTCACGCCCCACAGCACGTGGATCGAGATGTTCGTCTCGGGGAACAGCGCATAGATGATGAAGCGGTTGCCGGCGTAGATCACGGATTCGCCCCGCAGGTCGAGCACCACCAGGTTGCCTTCGACCCTGGCGCAGCGCCGGATCTGTTCCTTGCAGCGCGCGCTGTGCTCGCGGTACAGGGTGCTGCGTTCGACGACGTCCGGCAGCGCCATCAATTGTTCGATGTCCTGGGTGGCGCAGTGGCCGATCAGGTCCATCATGAGCTGGTAGTTGGAGATGCGGAAATCGTGGAAGCGTCCGAGGCCGGTGCGCGCATCCATCAGGAAGTTCAGCAGGTCCCAGCCTTGCGGATCGAGCACCTCCTCGCGCGTGAAACGCGCCGAGTCGCCCTTGTCGACCGCCGCCATCATGGTGTTCCAGGCGGCCGGGAAGGTGCGCGCGCCGCCATAGTGGTCATACACCACGCGCGCCGCCGACGGCGCTTCGGGATGGATGATGTGGTTCTCGCGGCGGCCGGTATTGCGGATGGTTTCCGACAGGTGGTGGTCGAACACCAGGTGGGCGCCGGCGACGTAAGGCAGGTTGGTCGTGATGTCGCGGGCGGTGATCACGATTTTGCCGTCCTGCATGTCCTTGGGATGGACGAACAGGATGTCGTCGATCAGGTCGAGATGCCTGAGCAGCACGGCGCACACGAGACCGTCGAAGTCGCTACGGGTCACGAGGCGGAATTTGTGGGGAATAGCGGACATCTAGCACACCCTTTCGTCGTCGGTTGTGATTGGTCCCGGCATGGCCCGGCCATCGGTAAGGAACATCTTACCTTGCAATGTTTCTAATTAATAGCTGTTGAGTTCGATCATTTGCTGCGCATGCGCACCGTCCATTCCCCGAATCCTGCAGGCTGTCGCAGGGGGCTGGCCCTGACGCGTCCGGCGCGTTAAAGTTGCATCATTCCAACGCTCCATCGTCGGCCACCCCGGCGATGGCAGCCAGACAAGATTGACGACCATGCAAGCACGCAGTTCGACACAACAGTATTTGACGGGCATCCTGTCGTGGCTCTACCGGGCCTTCGACGCGGTGGCGACCTGGGTTACCCAGCTCTCGTGGTGGAAATTCCTCCTGTTCGCCTGCCTGACCCTGACCGCCGCCGGCATCCTGCAGGAAGAACTGTTCAACGGCCCGGCCCAGGAAGAGATCGCGCGCGCCGAGCGCGAGGCGGGGCGGCGCAGCGAAGCCAGCATCCTGATCGACGAAAGCGGCATCCGCTTCAATCCGCGCACCCGTGCGCGCGGCGGCGCGGCCGAGCCGGCGGACCCTGCCGAGCCGGCGGCGCCGGCGGACCCTGCGGATCCGGATGCGCCCGAGGCGCCCCGTCCGCCGCTGCCGCCCAAGCCGCCCGCCATCGGCGCCGGCGGCGTCAATATCCACCCTGGCGACGATTCGGTCCACATCGAGCTGCCGCCGCAGATCGGCGAGGAACTCTCGAACGCCATCGAAGCGGCGGTCGAGGACGCCGCCGAGCAGAAGGTGTCGCGCTACCACAAGCAGGCCTCGACCTGGTTCATGAACTTCGTGCTGCTGCTCCTGCTTGCCCTGTTCGGCACCAAGGCCCTGGTCGGCGGCAAGAAGCGCGCCGATGCCGTGGCCCAGGTCGCCAACGCCGCCGCCGAGCGCGAAGCCATGCAGCGCCAGCTGTCGGAAACGAAGATGCAGATGATGCAGGCCCAGGTCGAACCGCACTTCCTGTTCAACACGCTGGCCTCGGTCGAGCACCTGATCCGGGTCGACCCGCCGCGCGCCTCGGCCATGCAGCGCAGCCTGATCCAGTACCTGCGCGCGGTGCTGCCGCAGATGCGCGACAACGCCGTGCTCACCGGCCTCGGACGCGAGGTGGACATGGTCAGCGCCTACCTGGCCCTGCTCAAGATGCGGATGGAAGAACGCCTGACGGTCGACTTGCAGATCCCGGACGGCCTGCGCAGCGCGGCCTTCCCGCCGATGATGCTGCAATCCATGGTCGAGAACGCGATCAAGCACGGCCTGGAATGCAAGCCCGAAGGCGGCACCCTCCGGATCGTGGCCGAGGTGGCCGACAGCAAGCTGCGCGTGACCGTGACCGACGACGGCGTGGGTTTCGGCGTGGTGCCGAGCGACGGCACCGGCCTGGGCCTGCAGACGATCCGCGACCGTCTCAAGCTGCTGCACGGCGACAGCGCCCGCCTGCACATCGGCGCCAACAGCCCGAGCGGCGTGATCGCGACGATCGAAGTGCCTTATCAGTTGTCGAAACAAACTTGAAACCGCCAGTCAGCCGCCCGGCTTGCCTGACGCCCTGTTTCATTGAATAATCATTCAATAATAAACCCGAGAAGAGACCACCATGCCTACCGCGATTATTGCCGATGACGAAAGACTGATGCGCGACCAGCTGCGCATGCGCCTGCAGGAAGCCTGGCCCGAACTGCAGATCGTCGGCGAAGCGAAGAATGGCGAAGAAGCCGTGCAGCTGGTCGGCGAACTGAGGCCCGACCTGACCTTCCTCGACATCCGCATGCCGGGCAAGACCGGCATGGAAGCGGCGCGCGAGATCGGCGACGCCAGCCAGATCGTGTTCGTCACCGCCTACGACCAGTACGCGGTGGAAGCCTTCGAGCGCGGCGCGATCGACTACGTGCTCAAGCCGACCGAGCCGGACCGCCTGAAGATCACGGTCGACCGCCTCAAGGAACGCCTGGAAAAACCGCAGGCCGCCGGCGGCGTCAACGACAGCGTGTCGGCCATGCTGAGCCAGCTGGCCGAGAAGATCGCCGCGCCGAAGCAAAAGCACCTGCAATGGATCCAGGCCAGCATCGGCCAGGACTTGCGCATGATCCCGGTCGAGGACATCCTGTTCTTCCGTTCGGACGAGAAATACACGGCCGTGCAGACGAGCAGCTTCGAGGCGCTGATCCGCAAGCCGGTGCGCGACCTGGCCGAAGAGCTCGACCCGTCGCTGTTCTGGCAGATCCACCGTGCGACCCTGGTCAACGTGAATGCGATCGAGGGCGTGACGCGCGACATCCGCGGCCGTCACCTCGTGCTGGTCAAGGGCCGCCCGGAAAAGCTCGAGGTCAGCCGCAGCTTCCTGCACCTGTTCAAGCAGATGTGATCGCCGAGGCGCGCCGGCGCCTTGTCTGCCCTCAACGCCCCGCCCCGCTCTTGCGCGTAATGTAGAGATCCCGGCCCGCGTCCGCGGCCGTCTTCTCTAACTATCTTTCCCGCATGAGACCTCAGCGCAGGACACGCAGTCGCCGCACCGGTCCGGCCGTGCTGGTGGCCGGCTTCCTGGGCGGCTATTGCGCCGGCAATATGGCGGCCGCCCTGCGCCGGGCCCGCAATCCGGCGCGCAGTTCAACGCGCAATGCGCGCGATTTCGACAGCCGCCGCATCGTCCACAGCGCCAGCGACGCCATCCTGTCGGTCGACGAGGACACCACCATCCTGCTGGCCAACCCGGCCGCGGCGCAGATGTTCAATTCGAGCGTGAGCGCGATGCAGGGCGCCCGGCTGTCGCGTTTCATCCAGCAGCCCACGCCGGAGGCGCATACCCCATTCGACTATTTCCCGGCCGGCAGCGGCCGTGCCGGCCGGCGCGCCACCGACTACGCCGTCACCGGCATCCGCGCCGGCGGCCAGCTGTTTCCCGTCGAGGGCTCGATCTCGAGCATCGAGCACGAAGGCCGCCTCGTGTTCACGGTGATCCTGCGCGACGTGTCAGAGCGCCACCTGGTGCAGCAAAAGCTGGCGCGCTCGCACGACCAGCTGCGCCAGCTTTCATCGGCCCTGCAGAGCATCCGCGAAGAAGAACGCACCCACATCGCGCGCGAACTGCACGACGACCTGGGCCAGCTGCTGGCCTCGCTGCGCATGGACCTGACCCTGCTGACGCGGGTCGACCACCTGCCCGACGCCAGCGTGCGCCTGATCGCCGGCATGGAAAACAACCTGCTCACCGCCATCACCTCGCTGCGCCGCATCGCCACCAACCTGCGCCCGCGCGCGCTCGACGAAGGCGGCCTGTATTTCGCGCTGCAGGGCCTGCGCGACGAGTTCGTCGAACGCCACGGCATCGCCTGCACGCTGCTGGCCGACGAGGCCGAGCTGCGCCTGGACGACGCCGCCAGCACGGCCGTGTTTCGCATCGTGCAAGAAGCGCTGACCAATATCGCGCGCCATGCGGGAGCGCAGAACGTGCTGCTCAATCTGTATCGCACCAATGGCGAGCTGCTGGTGACGATCCAGGACGACGGCCGCGGCATCCGCGCCGAAGACATGGAAAAGGCCCAGTCGCTGGGCCTGGTCGGCATGCGCGAGCGGGTCTGGGCCATGCACGGCGACATCACCATCGCCGGCGACGAACCGCCCGGCACCCGCATCGACATCGTGCTGCCGCTGAGCGGACACGTCGTCTGACCTGTTCTACGGATGCCGAAAGTAAAGAATATTATTCGTGTATTGCGTAAAAACAACATAGTCAGGATGTCATGAACTCGACATATTGGCTCGATAAGATCGCTGTCGATCTGAGTTGATTGATAACTCAACATCTTGTCGAAACCAAACTGGAGATCTTCATGAAGTATAAGTTCCTGGCCGCCGCTGTGCTGTCGTCCCTGCCACTGTTCGCCCAAGCCCAGACCAACGTCCAGATCTACGGCGTGATGGACGCGGCCATCGCCCTGGAAGACACCGATGCGCCGGGCCAAGACCGCCGTACCACCGTCAGCTCGGGCAACCAGTCGAGCAGCCGCCTGGGCTTCCGCGGTACCGAAGATCTCGGCAATGGCCTGAAAGCCCTGTTCAACATCGAAGCCGGCGTGTCGCTCGACACCGGCGCCACCGACTCGCAGACGTTCGGCCGCCGCGCCGTGGTCGGCCTGCAGGGCGAGTTCGGCACCCTGACCGTCGGTCGCGAATACTCGCCGATCGCCGCCGTCGCCGCCGCATCGGACATCAACGGCCAGGGCCTGTACGGCTCGAACCTGTCGGCCTTCGGCACCAGCCGCCTGACCCGTCGCCTGGCGAACTCGGTCAACTACAAATCGAACTCGCTGTCGGGCTTCGTCGTCAACGCCGCCTACTCGACCGGCGAAACGACCGTCGACCCGTCGGGCGACCTGATGGGCGCATCGCTGGAATACAAGAACGGCGGCCTGTACCTGGGCGCCGGCTACCACACCATCGAGCGCCTGACCGAAGGCGACGACAAGGAAATGGCGTTCGGCGCCGGCTACAACTTCGGCGCGTTCGAAATCAAGGGCAACTGGATGAAGGCCGAGCTGGAAGGCGCCGGCAACGCTGTCAACCCTGAATACACCAACGCCAACATCGGCGCTTCGTACGCCGTCGGCGCGAACAAGTTCTTCCTGAACTTCCAGCAACAGAAGCTGGACAACACCGACGCCAAGGGCAACACCGTGTCGGTGTCGTACACCTACTCGCTGTCGAAGCGCACCAACATTTATACCACCTACGCCCAGCTGCGCAACAACAGCCGCGGCGTGTTCGGCATCAACGCCTCGTCGAACAACGTGACCCCGCCAGCCACCGCGCTGGGCGCCGATCCGTCGGTGTTCACCGTCGGCCTGCGTCACTCGTTCTGATACGCAGGGCCACGCACGTCGCCTGCGGGCGGCGTGCGAGGTCTCCACTTTGTTCCCGCGTCCGCGGGACGCCTGACGCCGGCCATGCCGGCGTTTTTCATGGCGCCCTCAACTATCTCTGCAGCCGCCTTGGTCATCGTTTGTGACCGATCAATGGTCGACCACATTCCAACGATCGTTTGCCTCATCTGAACTAGAGTGAAGGATCAAAGGAGACGATCATGTCCAGGTCACCAAAGACAAAAGCAAGCGCAGCGCGCGGCGGGAAGCCCAGCCCCGGCGGCGCGACATCCGGCCGGGCCGATGCTCCCCATTTCGCCGCTGCCGCGACTGGCGAATCCACTCACTTCGTCGCCGAGGCAAGCCAGCTCTACCACGTCGACCCGCAGGCCAGGATCGCGCTCATCCGCGAAGGTGTTCCCGCCTCCAGCATCGGCGAGCTCTCCATGCAGATGGGCATCAGCAAGGAAAACCTGCTCGCGAGCCTCGGCCTGTCACGGGCCACGATCAATCGCAAGGAAAGAAACGCCACGCCCCTGTCCAGGGACGAGTCGGAGCGCGTGCTCGGGGTGGGCATGTTGATCGGCATGGTGCAGACCATGGTGCAGCAATCGGGCGATCCGGATGGCTTCGATGCGGCGCGCTGGGTGGCCGGCTGGCTCGCCAGTCCGGTTCCGGCGCTGGCTGGCGCGACGCCGGCCAGCTATATGGACACCATCGAGGGCCAGCGCCTGGTGGCCGAACTGCTCGCGCGGACGCAAAGCGGGGTCTACGCGTGACCGTCACGGCCTGGCGGATCGCCAGCGAAACGCCTGACTACAACGCCCACGATATGCAAGGCATCGGCGCCAGGACGACGGGAGGACGATGGAACAGCAAGGGTACACCCGTCGTCTATTGCGCCAGCAGCATCGCCCTCGCCACGCTCGAAACGGTGCACTATTTCAGCGGCGAAGGCCTGCCGTACAACCGCTACCTGGTCAGGATCGACATTCCCGCTGCGCTATGGGCTGCGCGCAGGGTGCTCGATCCACCGCCTGCGGGATGGGATGCGATTCCGGCCGGGCTCACCTCCAGGACCGTCGGCGACGCTTGGGTCATGGGGCGCGAAACGGCCCTGCTGCTGGTCCCGTCCGTGATCGTGCCCGACGAATACAATGTCCTGATCAATCCCCGCCATGACGGCGCCACCGCAATCGGCGCCACCACGCTCAAGCGCTGGCACTACGATCCCAGGCTCTTTTCCTGAGCCCACCGGCTGGCCACGTCCTGGCTCGGACCGGTGTCGACGGCCTCGGTCCGCAGCAGCCGCGCCGCGATGCCCCGCTCCTCTTCGGGCGAGAAGAAATAGGGATAGAAGGAACGCTCGCCGGTGTCGATGCCGCGCTTGAACGCGCCGCCCACCGCCTCGACCTGCTCTGCCACATAGGCCAGGCTGACGTGCAGCAGGTAGGAAGGCGCGTTGACGCGTGGGTTCGTCCTGAGGTCCCCCACCTGGCGAAAACCGAGCATGCGCTGGTAGAAGCGGCGATGGCGCGGATTGACTTCGATGACGGCGTCGGTGCAGCCGTGCATCTCGCGGGCGTAGATGAAGGCCAGGTGGAACACGCTGGCCAGCGCATGCTTGGACTGGACCGAATGGTCGAACGCCAGCTTGGTGACCTCGGCCAGGCGCGCGCCGTCGCGCCGGAAACCATCCAGTTCCTGCTTGTACATATGGTCGGCCATCAGCCCGTGGCCGGCATCGATCCCGATGGTCAGGGTGCCCACCACCTCGTCCCGGTCGGACGCGGTCAGGGTGATGCGGTACGGGTCATCGGCGTCGAGCCTTGCCGCCTGGTAGCCGCGCCAGGCGTACATGCGCTCGATCAGCAGGCTGGCGCCGCTGCGGCCATCGGGGCTGTCGGGCGAACGCAGTCCGTAGCGGGTGCGCGTCATGCGGTCCCCTTCGGGAATGCTGACAGTGGTTCGATGCGGCGAGTGCGTGTGACGTTGGCGTGCATGGCAAGCTCTCAACGTTCACGCTTGCGTCCGGTTGACATGGGCGTGAACTGTTACGCGTGGCGGCCCGACCATCGCGCATCCTGCCCCACTCCGGAATGGAGCGTGCACCCTTGCCTAATTATAACAAGTACAACATTGTTATCAACAGAATAACAGCATCGTGCGCGGGTCAATATATGTTGCCGTTCGACGCTAGGCGCCGGTCCGGCGATCCGGCGCGCGCGACCTGGACCGCGCCAGCTGGCGGTCGAGTGCATTCGCAAAGTTCTGGCGGTCGGCCTGGCTGAAGGCGGCCGGCCCGCCGGTGTCGACGCCGCTCCCGCGCAACTCTTCCATGAAGGCGCGCATCGTCAATTGCTGAGCGATCGTGTCCTTGGTGTACCACTCGCCGCGCGGATTGAGTGGCAGGCCGCCCTTGTCCAGCACCAGCGCCGCCAGCGGAATGTCGCCGGTCACGACGATGTCGCCGGCGCTCACCCGCGCGACGATCTCGGCATCGGCCACGTCGGGCCCGGCCGGCACCTGCAGCGCGCGGATGAAGCGCGAGCCCGGCACCCGGATCAGCTGGTTCGCCACCAGCGTGACGTTCAGCTGCAGGCGCTCGGCCACCCGGAACAGGATGTCCTTGACGACGCCCGGACAGGCGTCGGCGTCGACCCAGATGTGCAGGTCCTGCGGTGCTTCCTGATCCATCACTTCAACCGGCAGGTCAGCACCCAATAGAACTCCCAGCGCGCGATCTTGATCTCGCGGCCGACCTTGTCCAGGCGCTTGCGCAGATAGCTGTCGGTCGGGTAGTTCTTGACCAGCTCGTGACGGTTGCCGTCGGCGTCGAGCTGGAATTCGTGCGTATTGCCCTGCAGGTCGGTGCGGGCGATGGTGGCGCTCTCGGTTTCGACATAGGCGTCGTCGAAAACCACCAGCAGCACGTCCTTGCCCAGGCGCTTCTTGAGCGACAGCAGCAGCGCTTCCTGCTGGTCGCGCGTCAGGCGCGACCACAGGCCGGCCATGAACACGGCCGTGAACTTGTCGTCGCCGCTGCCGAGATCATCCGGCAGCGCCAGCGCGTCGACCAGGCGGTAGTCGACATTGTCCAGGTCTTCACCGTGCATGCGCGCCAGGTCGAGCATGGCTGCGCTGGCGTCGGTCGCCAGGACGAAATCCGCGCTCTCGGCCAGCACCTCGGTCCAGGCGCCGGTGCCGCAACCGAGCTCCAGGATGCGGTGGCCGGCCAGCAAGGTGGCGAGCTGCTCGCGCGCCTCGTCCAGGTCTTCCAGCTGCTCTTCCGAATAGTCGGCGCTAGCGTTGTCGTAGTGGGCGGCAATGCCGTCGTAGTAGGCAATCACCGGGTTTACGGCACAATTATTGTCCATCGTCATTCCATCACAGTTCGTAGTTTTCCCCACCGCGCATCGCCGACTCGACCATCTTGCGGTTGAGCGTCGGCGTCAAGAGCTCGATGAAGGTATAGATATAGCTGCGCAGGTAGGCGCCCTGCTTGATCGCCACGCGCGAGGTGTTCATGCCGAACAGGTGGCCGACCGGCAGCGCGCGCAGGTTGCGGTCGCGCTCGGGGTCGAAGGCCATGCCGGCGATGATGCCGACGCCCATGCCCAGCTCGACATAGGTCTTGATCACGTCGGCGTCGATCGCTTCCAGCAGCACATCCGGCTTCAGGTTGCGCAAGCCGAAGGCGTGGTCGATCTTGCTGCGGCCGGCGAAGGCGGCATCATACGTGATCACGGGGTAGCTGGCGATTTCTTCGAGCGAAATGGCGCGCGACTTGAACAGCGGATGGTCCGGCGGCGCCACCACCACGTGCTCCCACTGGTAAGCAGGCAAGGTGATCAGGCCTTCGACGGCGGTGATCGATTCGGTGGCGATGGCCAGGTCGGCCTGGTCGTTCTTGACCATGTCGGCGATCTGCTTCGGATTGCCCTGCAGCAGCGACAGGCGCACCTTCGGATACTTCTGCATGAAGCCCTGCACCACCTTCGGCAGCATGTAGCGCGCCTGGGTATGGGTGGTGGCGATGGTGAAGCTGCCGCTGTCGTGGGCGGCGTACTCCTTGCCGATGCGTTTCAGGCTGTCGATCTCCTGCATGATCAGCTCGACCGATTGCAGCACCAGCCGCCCCGGCTCGGTCAGGCCGCGGATGCGCTTGCCGTGACGGGTGAAGATGTCGACGCCCAGCTCTTCTTCCAGCTCGATGATGGCTTTCGAGACTCCGGGCTGGGAGGTGAACAATGCCTTGGCGGCATCGGTCAGATTGTAGTTCTGGCGTACGGCCTCGCGCACGAAGCGCAGTTGGTGGAGATTCATTTGATAATTATTGTTGTGTAAAGGACATCAAGCTGCTGCGAACGACATTCTAAGATGCTTATTCGGGTTACGTATATAAGCAAATAAATTATCCGTAGTTTGGAATATAAGCTTAGCTCCGTATCATCGGGACATTATTTAATGGGCGAACACCATCCGCCTCTCCATACGGACCCCGCTAATGTACCGCTACGACCATTACGACCACCTCATCGTGCGCGAGCGCATCGCACAGTATCGCGACCAGGTCGCCCGGCGCCTCTCCGGCGAGCTGCTGGAAGAAGAATTCCTGCCCCTGCGCCTGCAGAATGGCCTGTACATGCAGCGCCACGCCTACATGCTGCGCGTGGCCGTGCCGTACGGTCTGCTGTCGGCGGACCAGGTGCGCATGTTCGCCCATATCGCCCGCAAGTACGACCGCGGCTATGGCCACTTCACCACCCGCCAGAACATCCAGTACAACTGGATCGAGCTGGAGCAGACGCCGGACATCCTGACCGACCTGGCCTCGGTCGAAATGCACGCGATCCAAACCTCGGGCAATTGCATCCGCAACATTACCACTGACGAGTACGCCGGTGTGGCGGCCGACGAGATCATCGATCCGCGTCCGTTCGCCGAGATCCTGCGCCAGTGGAGCACCTTCCACCCCGAATTCCTGGCCTTGCCGCGCAAGTTCAAGGTCGCTATCAACGGCGCCCTGGAAGACCGCGCCGCGATCGCCGTGCACGACATCGGCCTGACCGTCGTGCGCAGCGAATCCGGCGAAGTCGGCTTCAAGTTCATGGCCGGCGGCGGCATGGGCCGCACCCCGATCCTGGGCAGCGTGATCCGCGAATTCCTGCCGTGGCAGCACCTGCTGACCTATACCGAAGCCGTGATGCGCGTGTATAACACCCACGGCCGCCGCGACAACAAGTACAAGGCCCGCATCAAGATCCTGCTCAAGGCCCTCGGCGTCGAGGAATTCACGCGCCAGGTCGAACAAGAATGGGCCGACCTCAAGGATGGCCCCGAGACGCTCACCCAGGAAGAATTCGACCGCGTGGCCAAGTGGTTCCAGCCGCATGCCTACCGCGAGCTGGCCGATAGCGACGTCGCTGCGTCGCAACCTGATAACCGCGCTTTCGCCAACTGGCTCCATCGCAACGTCAAGCCGCACAAGGTGCCGGGTTACGCCGCCGTCGTGCTGTCGCTCAAGAAGACCGGCGTGCCGCCGGGCGACGCCACCGCCGAGCAGATGGACTTCGTGGCCGAGCTGGCCGACCGCTTCAGCTTCGGCCAGGTGCGCGTGACCCACGAGCAGAACCTGGTGCTGGCCGACGTCGAGCAAAGCAAGCTGTTCGAGGTCTGGCAGCTGGCCAAGTCGAAAGGCATGGCGACGCCGAACATCGGCCTGCTGACCGACATCATCGCCTGCCCCGGCGGCGACTATTGCTCGCTGGCGAACGCGAAATCGATCCCGATCGCCGCCGCCATCGCCGAGCGCTTCGACGACCTGGACTTCCAGCACGATATCGGCGACATCGAACTGAATATCTCGGGCTGCATCAACGCCTGCGGCCACCACCACGTCGGCAATATCGGCGTGCTGGGCGTCGACAAGGACGGCAGCGAGTGGTACCAGGTGTCGATCGGCGGCGCCCAGGGCAACGAGTCCGCCATCGGCAAGATCATCGGCCCGTCGTTCTCGGCGGTGCAGATGCCTGAAGTCATCGGACGCCTGCTCGAAGTCTATGTCCGCTGTCGCGTCGAGGGTGAGCGCTTCGTCGACACCGTGCAACGCCTGGGGATCGCCCCATTCAAGGAACACGTCTATGCCACGCCGATCGCGGCGGGCGAACTGGTTGGAGAGGACCACTATGCTTGACCGACACCCACAGATCATCAAGGGTCGCGAAGTGGTCGATGACGACTGGAGCGTGCTGAAACTCGACGAGGGACAAACCGCCGACAGCGTCGACGTCCCGGCCGGAAAGATCATCGTGCCGCTGACCGTGTGGCAATCCCAGCGTGAAGCGCTTGCACAGCGTGCAGAACTGGGCGTGTGGCTGGCGCCTGACGAAAGCGCGGCCGTGCTGAAGGACGACCTGCAGCGCTTCCAGGTGATCGCCATCGACTTCCCGAAATTTACCGATGGCCGCGGCTATTCGATCGCCTACAACCTGCGCAAGCGCCTGGGCTGGACCGGCGAATTGCGCGCGATCGGCGACGTGCTGCGCGACCAGCTGTTCCAGATGGCGCGCTGCGGCTTCGACGCCTACGCCACCCGGCAAGACCGCAGCATCCACGACGCGCTCAAGGGCCTGTCGGTGTTTTCGGAAACCTACCAGGCGACGGTCGACAATCCGATCCCGCTGTTCCGCCGGGCTTCACGGGAACACTCGCGCGACACCCCGGCGGAACACCGCGACGTCGGCGCCGGCATCTAGGAGCTTCCAGCATGAGCGACCTGCATCATCGCGTGGAAGAAACCCACGCGATACTGACCCGTATTGCCCGCGACTTCACGCCGGCCGTGTTCGCATCGAGCCTGGCGGCCGAAGACATGGTGCTGACCGACCTGATCCTGAAAGCGAAATTGCCGATCGCGATCTTCTCGCTCGAGACCGGCCGCCTGCATGCCGAGACGCTGTCGATGGTCGAGCGCATCAAGGAAGCGTACGACTACGATATCGCCCTGTACCGGCCGGAAGCCGCGGCGGTCGAGCGCTACGTCGCCGACCACGGCCTGAACGCCTTCTACGACAGCGTCGAGATGCGCAAGGAATGCTGCCGCATCCGCAAGGTCGAGCCGCTGGGCCGCGCCCTGGCCGGCAAGCGCGCCTGGATCACCGGCCAGCGCCGCGCCCAGTCGAGCACGCGCGCCGAGCTGGCGGTGCAGGAAGACGATGCTGCGCACGGCATGCAGAAGTTCAATCCGCTGGCCGACTGGAGCGAGCAGAACGTCTGGGACTACCTGCGCAGCAACGACGTGCCCTACAACGCCCTGCACGACCGCGGCTATCCGTCGATCGGCTGCGAGCCCTGCACCCGGGCCATCCAGCCGGGCGAGGACGTGCGCGCCGGACGCTGGTGGTGGGAAAACCCGGAATCGAAGGAATGCGGCTTGCACGTGGTGGACGGCAAACTTATTCGCATCAAATCCGTGGCTGCTTGAGCCACGACCGAGAAAAGAACAGGCACAGCAATGACAACTATCAGCGACAACGTAATACTGAGCGACGTGAACGCCGCCCACCTGGACGCGCTGGAATCGGAAGCGATCCACATCCTGCGCGAAGTGGCGGCCGAATGCAGCAACCCTGCCCTGCTGTTCTCGGGCGGCAAGGACTCGGTTGTCCTGCTGCGCCTGGCCGAGAAGGCTTTCCGCCCGGGCAAATTCCCCTTCCCGCTGGTGCACATCGACACCGGCCACAACTTCGACGAAGTGATCGCCTTCCGCGACGCGCGTGCGGCTGAACTGGGCGAACGCCTGATCGTCGGCAGCGTCGAAGACTCGATCAAGCGCGGCACCGTGCGCCTGCGCAATCCGCAGACGGATTCGCGCAACGCGGCCCAGGCGGTCACGCTGCTGGAGACCATCGCCGAGCACGGCTTCGACGCCTGCATCGGCGGCGCCCGCCGCGACGAAGAAAAAGCGCGCGCCAAGGAACGCATCTTCTCGTTCCGCGACGAGTTCGGCCAGTGGGACCCGAAAGCCCAGCGTCCCGAGCTGTGGGACCTGTATAACACCCGCGTGCACCCGGGCGAGAACATGCGCGTGTTCCCGATCTCGAACTGGACCGAGCTGGACGTGTGGCAGTACATCGCCCGCGAACAGCTGGCGCTGCCGTCGATTTATTTCGCCCACCAGCGCGACGTCATCCCGCGCAACGGCCTGCTGGTGCCGCTGACCCCGCTCACCCCGGCGCGCGAAGGCGAAACCGTCGAAAACCGCACCGTGCGCTTCCGGACCGTCGGCGACATCTCCTGCACCTGCCCGGTGGCATCAAGTGCGGATACGGTGGCCGGCATCATCGCCGAGACCGCCGTCACCGAAGTGACGGAACGCGGCGCGACCCGGATGGACGACCAGACTTCCGAAGCCTCGATGGAAAAACGCAAGAAAGCAGGATACTTCTGATGAACGCCATGACTGAACAACTCAAGCAACAAGCCGGTTCGACCCTGCTGCGCTTCATCACCGCCGGCTCGGTGGACGACGGCAAGAGCACCCTGATCGGCCGCCTGCTGTACGACAGCAAGGGCATCTTCGCCGACCAGCTGGCCGCCGTCTCGCGCGCCAAGCACAAGCGCACCGTGGGCGACACCATCGACCTGTCGCTGCTGACCGACGGCCTCGAAGCCGAGCGCGAACAGGGCATCACGATCGACGTGGCCTACCGTTATTTCGCCACGCCGAAGCGCAAGTTCATCATCGCCGACACCCCGGGCCACGAGCAATACACCCGCAATATGGTCACCGGCGCCTCGACCGCCGACGCCGTCATCATCCTGATCGACGTGTCGAAGGTGAAGCTGGGCGACGACGGCAGCGTCCAGCTCCTGACGCAGACCAAGCGCCATTCGACCATCGCCAAGCTGCTGCAGATCGAGCACGTGGTGGTGGCCCTCAACAAGATGGACCTGGTCGACTACGATCGCAACGTCTACGAGCGCATCGTGGCCGAATACGAGAAATTCGCCGCTTCGCTGGGCCTGAAGGACATCACCGCGATCCCGCTGTCGGCGCTGGCCGGCGACAACGTCGTCGATCGTTCGGAAAAACTCGCCTGGTACGAAGGCCCGACCCTGATCGAGCTGCTCGAGTCGCTGTCGGTCTATGACCAGTCGCACGCCGCGCCCTTCCGCTTCCCGGTGCAGCTGGTGGCGCGCCACAACGGCCACGAGGCGAACGACTTCCGCGGCTATATGGGCCGCATCGAATCGGGCGTGGTCAAGGTCGGCGACAAGCTGACCGTGCAACCCTCGAACCAGAGCGCGACGGTGAAAGAGATCGTCACCTTCGATGGTTCGCTCGAATCGGCCGTGGCCGGCCAGTCGGTGACCCTGGTGCTGAACGAATACGTGGACGTCTCGCGCGGCGACATGCTGGCCGGCAGCGAGCAACCGGCGACCCTGCTCAAGCAAGTGACGGCCGACGTGTGCTGGATGGCCGACGAGCCGCTCGACCTGCGCCGCAAGTACTGGATCAAGCACGGCACCCGCCAGACCGCGGCCAAGGTGGCGCGCCTGGACACCATCCTGGACGTGAACACGCAACAGCGCCATCCGGCCGAAGGCCTGAAGCTGAACGACATCGCGCGCGTGCAGCTGACGGTCCAGCAGCCGCTGGCGGCCGACGCCTACGCCGACATCCGCGCCACCGGCGCCTTCATCCTGATCGACGAAGTCACCCACCAGACCGTCGCAGCGGGTATGATCCGCATCGAAGAGTAATCGTTACAAGAGGACTGTATGGCGGCGCTGGGCAAGGTATATCTCGTGGGAGCCGGTCCCGGCGCGGCTGACCTCATCACGGTGCGCGGCGCGCGCCTGCTGGCCGAGGCCGACGTGGTGCTGTACGACGCCCTCGTCACGCCCGAGATGCTGGCGTTGTGCGCACGCGCAGAAAAGATCTCGGTCGGCAAGCGCTCCGGCCAGCGCTCGACGGCGCAGACCCTGATCAACGAACAACTGGTCGAGTGCGCGAAAAAACATGCGCTGGTGGTGCGCTTGAAGGGTGGCGATCCGATGCTGTTCGGGCGCGCCGACGAGGAATTGCGCGCGCTGGAGCTTGAAGGCATCGAGGTCGAGGTCGTCCCCGGCATCACCACCGCCGTCGCCGCGGCTGCAGCGACCAAGCAGCCTTTGACCAAGCGCGGCCTGGCGCGCAGCGTCGCCTTCTTCACCTCGAGCACGGCGCCGGACGAACCCGATCATCCTGCATTGCCCGAAACCGACACCCTGGTCCAGTACATGGGCGGGCGCGAAGCCGCCGCCACCGCCGAGCGCCTGCTGGCCGAGGGCCGGCGTCCCGACCTGCCGGTGGTGGTGGTGGAAAACTGCAGCCGCGCCGACGAGCGCATCCTGCGCCTGACGCTCCTCGAGCTGGCGCGCGGCCTGGAGCCGGGCCACGGGCCGGTGCTGGTGATGATGGGCGAGGCGCTCGCCAAACGCGAACACCAGGCCTGACGCCGGTCCTTATCCGCCCCACGGCGTGAACGCGATCCCGTCCTGGATCGACCCGATCACCTGCGCCTGGTTTTCCGGGCTCTCGCTGAACTGCACCAGCAATTCCTCGCGCGGCGCGTGATGCGCCTGCATCGCATCGACCCAGAACTGGCGTCCCGCCGCATCCGGCGCGCGGTGCAGCGTGTTCTGGTACAGCAGGTCGACGAATTGCGCATCGCTCGTGTGGGCGCCATACAGGTCGGTGAATTCCTGGCTGCCCGTGAATCCGGCGGCGACCGCCTGCAGGCTCACGCCCCGGTCCATCGCGGCGATCCAGTAGCCCAGCCCCGCCGGGTCGGGCGTGCGGTCGAAGGCCGCCGCGTACAGTCGGTAGGCTTGTCCGGCGACGCCGTCGATGTCGAGCCTGAGCGCCTGCGGCTGCTCCTGTGCCTCCGGCACGGCGCCGGCCAGCACCCGCATCTCGATCCGGGTCTCTATCCGTCCAGCGCCGTCGGCCTGGGTGTCGACCCAGGCCGCGGCGAAGCCGCCGTCCGCCAGCGCGCTCAGCGCCGGGCCGGCCTGGTCGCCCTGGCGCAGCTCGCTGATCGCGAACTCGCGCGCGTCGATCGCCTCGCCCCGGGCGTCGAAGCGGCGTCCGACAATCCCGTTGCCATCGAAGTCGCCCGCCTGCCAGGCCACGACGAAGCCGCCGTCGGCGAGCGCCGTCACCTGGGCGTCGAACCGACCGCCGATGCTGAAGTCGGTGTTGACCTGGGTGATGCCGCCCGCCGGCTGGCCGGCGGCGTCGTAGCGCTGGAAAAAAATGTCGCTGCTGGCGAAGCCGAAGGGGTTGTTGGCATAGCTGTCCCAGGCGACCACGAAGCCGCCGTCCGCCAGCGCGGTCATGCCGGGCAGCGGCGCGCCGGTGCCGGCGCTGGCCGCCATGCCGTCGCCATTCACGGCGACCGGGGCCGCGCCGGCGCGCGCCAGGTAGACGTTGCCGTCGCCGATCTCGCCCCAGGACACGGCGTAGCCGTCGCCGTGCGCCACCACCTGGGGACTGTAGGCCGTGCCAAGCGCGCCGAAGGTCTCGACGGCGCCGCGCGGCGCGCCATCGGGCTCGAACTGGCGCACCGCGACCTGCCCGCCTTCGCGCCAGGCCAGGGCGAAGGAACCGTCCTGCAAACACGCCAGGTCGGGCATGGCGGCGTCCGCATGCGCGCCGGTGTCAAGCCTGTGCGCTTCTCCGATGCCGCCGTCGGCGCCCACGATGCGGTAGGCGATGCCGCCATCCACGCCGTAGGCGAGCACGAAGCCGCCGTCCGCGAGCGCCGCCACTGCCGGCTCGCGCGCGGCGCCGCCGATCCCGGACACGACATCGCCGATCCGGGCCGTCAAACCTGCGCTGCCCGCCTGCCACACGGCGACCAGGCGGCCATCGGCCAGCGTGGTCATGGCCGGATCGCTCGCGGCGCCGTTCGCGCCCGCCGCGAACTCGGCGCCGAAGCCCGCCAGGTCTTGCGTGCGTCCCGCCTCCACCGCATACACCAGCGTCTCGGCGATGCCGAGGCCGGGCAAGGGATTGCCGCGCGCGTCGAGCTGATTGTGGTCGTAGTAGTGCACGGTCACCGAGGTCGAGCGGCCTTCCTCGAGCGAGGCCGCATTCGCCACGATCAGCCGCGCCGATGTGTCGAGCGCGGGATCGTAGGCGATGCGGAACAGGCCGGGCTGCGCCTGACCGTCGATGACCCAACGGCCGCCGGTCAGCGGACCGGTGTCGATGGCGCGCAAGGTGGCGGCGATGTCGCCGTCGTGCAGGGTGGTCAGCAGCGTGTCGCGGTCGTCGACGATGCCGACCGGTGCGTAGTCGAGTTCGGTGCTCATGCGGATATCCTGAAGAAGACTTCAGGCGATCATGCACCAGGCAAGCTGTTCCTGATAGGGCGACGCTAAATATTATGCGGCTTTATGACGGAAAACCAACATATTATTTGAACATAAAGCCGACAAGGCAAATATTAATTGCCGAGGGCTGCCACGCAATAATCGGTCATGGCGCGTTGCACACCCGGGTCTTCGCCTATCGCGCCGACCACGTTCAGGTTCAGGCCGGGATGCGCGGCGCGGATGGTGTCGCACAGGGCCGGCAGGTCGCGCAGCAGGTGGCCGCCCTGCCCCAGGAATACTGGCACCACGGTGACGTGCGCGATGCCGCGCGCGACCATCGCCGCCACCGTGTCCGGCAGGTTCGGCGTCATCAGTTCCAGGAAGGCCAGCGTCACCGCGCAATCGGGCGCCTGCGCCTGCGTGGCGTCGCGCAGGCGCTCGAACGGCGCCGCCCAGCTGGCGGCGCGCGCGCCGTGAGCGAACAGGACCAGGCCGCGCTGGGTCGAATGCGTCATCAGTGCCTTTCCACCCACCATAGCGCCCCGAGCGCCATCAGCAGGAACAGCAGGCTGGGCGCCACCGCCGTCAGGAAGGCCGGCAGGATGGTCAGCACGCCCAGGTGCGAGAACAGTGAATTGATGAGCAGGAAGCTCACCCCGATCATGATGCCGATGAAGATCTTGAGGCTGACGCCGCCGCTGCGCGTGTGCAGGTAGGCGAACGGCAGCGCCAGCGCCATCAGCACGAAGATCGAGAACGGATCGATGACCTTCTTCCAGAACGCGACCTTGAATCGTTCGGTCTCTTGGCGGTTCTCGGCCAGGTGGCGCGTGTACACGGCCAGTTCGGCGGCCGACATGCGTTCGGGGTCGGAGCGCGACACCGACAGGATCTTGGGCGTGATCTCGGAAACGAGCACATAGCTGTCGAGCTTGCGGGTCGAGACCGAGGCCGTTTCCTGGCCATAGGTGCTCTGGATGGTCTGTCCGGCCGGGACCTTTGATCCGGGCGCCGGCAGCTCGCGGCTATTGGCGAACATGGTCTCGGTGACGTCGGAAAGGCGCCAGGTATTGTTGCCGCCATAGGTGCCGCGCGCCGCCGTGACCACCGAGCGCATGCGCATATTGTTGTCGAACTCGTAGAGGCGCACGTCTTCGAGCTGGCCGTCGGCCGCGATGCGGCGCACATTGAAGAAGCGCGAGCCGGTGATGTTGCCGCGCACGCCGTCCGCGTGCACGCTGTCCTTGGTCCACATGCCCGAGCGGAACTCGGCCGACACCGAACCGCCCTTGGCGGTCAGGCGCATGCGTTCGGCGATCGGCGCCGTGCGCGGCGTGATCAGCTCGCCGAACACGAAGGCGACCAGGACGAATACCGCGCCGATCTTGAACAGCATCATGGCGGCCTGGCGGGTCGACATCGACGAGGCGCGCATGATGGTGAATTCCGAGCTCGAGGCGAATTGCGCCATCGTATAGATGGTGCCGATCAGGGCGGCCACCGGCATCACCTGATAGACATTGCCCGGCACCAGCAGCAGCACGTACAACAAGGCGTGCTGCATGCCGAAGTCGTTCTTGCCGACCGACGGCAGGATGCTGGTCAGGTCCATGAAGGCGACCAGGGCCAGGAAGGCGGCCAGCACGAAGGCCACCGCCTGGAAAATATTGACGGCGAAATAGCGTTGGAGGATTTTCATTCCGCGCGCGCCTCCTCGCGCTTGGCGACCGGCGCTTTCTTCAGATGGCGGCGGCGCTTGAAGGCGCTGATCAGGACCAGCGGATGATAACGGTGGTTCACGTTCAGGCGCCATGCGAACAGCCCCACCACTACCAGCAGCGCAGTCAGGTGCAATGGCCACCAACCCATGGCGAAGGCGAGCTTGCCCTGCTTGACGCTGGCCTCCGACAGGCGCACCAGGTTGTTATAGGTGAAGAAGATCAAGAGCGCGACGATCAGGTTGGCCGACGACCCCGCACGCGGATTGACGAAGCCAAGCGGGATCGCCAGCAGCATCAGGACGAGGCAGGTGATCGGCGCCGCGATGCGGGCCAGCAGCTCGGCCTGGGTAAAGCGGTTGGGCGCGACCAGCAGCGCCGGCGTGGACAGCGCCGATACCGGCACGTCGGCGCCGATCATCGGCGCCTGGGTCGCCACGCGCATGCTGTAGCGCTCGAATTCCATGGTCTGGAAATCGGCCTGGCCCGGCACGCCCTCGTAGCGGCGCCCGTTGCTGAGCACCAGGAACTGGCCGCCCTTGCCGTCCGATTCGATCACGCCCTGCTTGGCCACCACCACCGAGTGGCTGTCGCCGTCGACGCCGCCGACGAACACGTTCTGCACCACGGTCGAGCCCTCGGCGCTGCGTTCGACGAAGAACACGCGGTCGCTCGAGCTGGATTCGCGGAACTGGCCCGGCGCCACCCGCTGCAGGTCTTCGCGCTTCTGGAAGCGCTCGACGAATTCGGCGCTCTTCATCTTGGCCCAGGGCGTGACGACGAAGGACAGCGCGCCGACCAGGGCCACCATCGGCAGGCCGAGCGTGAGCACCGGACGGATCCAGCCAAGAAGGGATTGCCCCGACGCGAACCAGACCACCATCTCGGAATCGCGGTAGCTGCGCGTGATGGTCGCGACCACCGCGATAAAGGACGTCAGGATAAGGATGATCGGCAAGAGCTCGGCGCTGCGGAAGACGATCAGCGCCAGCACGTCGCCGGATGCCACCTTGCCGCCCGCGGCCCGGCCGAGGATGGCGATCAGGGTCCAGGTGACGAGGATGGAAAACAGCACCGTGAAAGTGGCGCCCGCGGCGCTCGCCAGTTCACGTTGCAGGGAACGTCGGAAAATCATTCAATAGAGTAGTTATAATTGCAGATTAGGCAGTCCGCCGCCAAACATCGAAACGGAGAACCAAATGGACTTTAGCATAAAAGCATTCGACACAAAAAACACCCTGGCCGCTGCGAAATCCGGCTGCATCGCGGTTGCGGTGTACGAAAACAAGAAACTGTCGGCTGCGGCAAAAGCACTCGATGTGAACGGCGACATCAGCGCGGCGCTCAAGTCGGGCGACATCAGCGGCAAGCCGGGTTCGACCCTGCTGCTGCGCGGCGTGGCCGGCGTGGCAGCTAGCCGCGTGCTGCTGGTCGGCCTCGGCGCCGATGAAGTCGTCAGCGAGAAAAGCTTTGCCACCGGCGTCACCGCCGCACTGAAGGTGTTCTCCACCCTGGGCGCGGCGGACGCCATTATCGCATTCCCGCTCGACAGCGTGAAAGAGCGCGACGCAAACTGGGCGCTGCGCGCCCTGGTGATCGGCGCCAGCGATGCGGAATTCCGTACCGACGGCCAGAAGAGCAAGAAGGATCCGGCCATTGCCGGCGTGCGCAAGATCGTCGTTGCCGCACCAAGCGCCGGCCTGGACAAGGCTGCCCTGACCCAGGCCGCGGCCATCGCCAACGGCATGAACCTGACGAAGGAACTGGGCAACCTGTCGCCGAACGTGTGCACCCCGACCTTCCTCGCCACCACCGCGCGCAAGCTGGCCGACGACTATGGCTTCGACATCGAGGTCCTGGAACGCAAGCAGCTCGAAGCGCTCAAGATGGGCAGCTTCCTGTCGGTGGCCAAGGGCAGCGACGAAGCGCCGAAGTTTATCGTCCTCAAGCACAACGGCGGCAAGGCGAAGGACGCGCCGGTGGTCCTGGTCGGCAAGGGCATCACCTTCGACACCGGCGGCATCTCGCTCAAGCCCGGCCCAGGCATGGACGAGATGAAATACGATATGTGCGGCGCCGGCTCGGTGCTGGGCACCTTCCGCGCCATCGGCGAGATGGGCCTGAAGCTCAACGTGGTTGGCATCGTCGCCGCCTGCGAGAACATGCCGTCCGGCCGCGCCAGCAAGCCGGGCGACATCGTCACCGCGATGAACGGCACCACCATCGAGATCCTGAATACCGATGCCGAAGGCCGCCTGATCCTGTGCGACGCCCTGACCTACGCCGAGCGCTTCAAGCCGGCCGCCGTGGTCGACATCGCGACCCTGACCGGCGCCTGCATCGTGGCCCTGGGCCACCACACCAGCGGCCTGTTCACCCGCGACGACGCCGCCCACGACGCGCTCGCGACCGAGCTGCTGGACGCCGGCAAGCAGGCCGGCGACGTCGCCTGGCGCTTCCCGCTGGGCGAGATCTACAACGACCAGCTCAAGTCGAACTTCGCCGACCTGGCCAATATCGGCACCCCGGGCGCGGCCTCGATCACCGCGGCCTGCTTCCTGGAGAACTTCACCCGCAAGTACACCTGGGCCCACCTGGACATCGCCGGCACCGCCTGGAAATCGGGCGCGAACAAGGGCGCGACCGGCCGTCCGGTGCCGCTGCTGACCACGTTCCTGATGAACCGAGTGTAATTGCCACCT
This sequence comes from Massilia sp. UYP32, assembly GCF_050434365.1. Taxonomy (NCBI): domain Bacteria; kingdom Pseudomonadati; phylum Pseudomonadota; class Betaproteobacteria; order Burkholderiales; family Oxalobacteraceae; genus Massilia; species Massilia sp. UYP32. The sequence continues at coordinate 229,814 of NZ_JBNDIK010000001.1, read as the reverse complement.
GAGGCGTGTAACGAAGACGGCCCCGCTTGCGGGGCCGTTGTACTTGGTGGGTCAGAATACCCGCGTCTCGAGCGGATTCGCGCCCGCCGCCTCGGGCGGCGGCGCGGACGGCTGCATCACGACGGTCAGGATGGCCGGATAACCATACCCGGCCCCCGAATGGCGGTCGACGAAATACCCGAGACCCGCGCTGATGGCCAGGTTGCCCATCAGGTTGCCGGTGTCGAGCCTGGCCTGGACCACTTCGGCGGCGGTGGCCGCCGAACCCTTCTTGCAGCTGATCGACAGCGGCTGGCTGCTGCGGGTGACGGTCACGCGCCCGGGCGCGATCATGTACCAGCGGCCGACGTCATTGCTGAGGATGCAACCGACCCCGCCGATCTCGCGGTAATCGAGCACGGCGCGCACCTCGAGCTGCTGCACGGGGAAATCGGACATGGTCGCGCATCCGCCCAGGGCAAGGAAGGCGAGAGCGGCGACGGCAAACGGGCGGAATGGAAACGGCATGGCGAGCATCGAGAGGCAGATGCCTCGTTAACGGCAGGGGTGCGCCGTAACTGAAGCCCTGCCCGCTACTCACGCGCGCGGCGCGTCGAGCAGGGTGAAGCGCGGCAGGATCTTGCCGTCGACCGTCACTTCCTCGAAGAAGGCGTCACGGGGCCGTACCCACACGACACCATCCTGGCCGCGATAGACGACCACGGGTGTGTGATCGGCTTCGAGCACTGCTTCGCACACCAGCTCGTAGATGCCACCCTTGTAATGACGGTAACGCGTCGGCATGCGGACGAGGTCAAGCCTTCTCGGTCTCGGCCTTCTGCTTCTTCTTCAGGCCCTGGATGACCTTGAGCACGCCTTCCATGCCGGCGGTTTCGTCCAGTTCGCTGAAGGCGTCCAGCACTTCGTTCAGCACGCGATTGCGCACGGCTGCTTCGTCCTGGGCGATCGCCGGCTTCTGCTCGCCATCCTTGGCGAACTTCGACGGGGCATCGGCGGCGGCCTTGGCGCCATGCGCCAGCGCTGCCTGCCAGATCACCCAACGGCGCTGGGTTTCAAAAACGAGGTATTCCTCGGGCTTGTCTTCGCGGCGGCGAACAATATGACCCTCACGCTGGGCCCACGCTTCAAATGCACTGCGCATTTCTGTCCTTTTTCAAATCTGCGTTCGGATTATTAACTCGTGAAACCGAATATTTCACAATAGTACCACTACCGCGTGTCGATGGCCCTGGACAACTGTGCGGTCCGACCGAACCTGTTTCACGACCCGCTAATGGTACAATGGAAGTTGCCCTCACGCAATTTTATTATTACCGAAAAGCAACAAACTCACACTGCCGAGTTCGTTCACATCAACTCCACTGATCTGGTTTATAGCGCCGACCCGGCAATGGAGCAATACTCTTTGGCAATCTGTTAATCAATTTTATTATCACCTGTTGCGATTTCACCAAGGGACCAGCCTGCATCTCTCTCCCTGGAGAGGGCGGTCGCCCGATGGAACACCGCAAACTCGGTGATAATAGCTCGTTGGCAAGCAACTTGGCCGCACGACAGTATGTTACAGCCAACACTCTACCATGACACACATAGAACAATGAAAATAGTTACCTGGAATGTTAACTCCCTGAAAGTCCGACTCTCGCATCTTCTGCAATGGCTCCACGCCAATCCGGTCGACGTGCTCTGCATCCAGGAGACCAAGCTCACGGATGACAAATTCCCCCTGGCCGAACTGAACGCCGCCGGCTACCAGGTCGCGTTTTCCGGGCAGAAGACCTATAACGGCGTGGCCATCCTGTCCAGGCACCCGATCGAGGATGTGGTCAGGAACAACCCGCATTATGAAGACGCCCAGCAGCGCCTGCTGGCGGCCACGATCCGGGGCGTGCGCTTCATTTGCGCTTACGTGCCTAACGGGCAGGAAGTCGGTTCCGACAAATATGCGTACAAGCTGGCCTGGCTGGACGCGCTGCGCACCTGGGTGGCGGCCGAAATGGCGGCGCACGAGCAGTTCGCGATCCTGGGCGACTACAATATCGCGCCCGAAGCGCGCGACGTGCACGACCCGGCCGAATGGGAAGGCCGCATCCACTTCTCGCTGCCCGAGCGCGCCGCGCTGCAGGAACTGATGGCCCTAGGCCTGTCGGACGCATTCCGCCTGTTCGAACAGCCCGAGAAGCAATACAGCTGGTGGGACTACCGCCAGATGGCGTTCCGCCGCAACCGCGGCCTGCGCATCGATCACATCCTGCTGTCGAAGGCGCTGGCCGAGCGCTGCACCGCCTGCCATATCGACCGCGAGACGCGCAAGTGGGAGCAGCCGTCGGATCACGCGCCGGTGGTGGCGACACTCACGGATTAAGTGCCTATCCCGGTAGCGCGCAGGGTTGGCGGGCTCCCCGCCGACGCGCCCGGCGTGCGCTGGAATCACCCCGCCAGCAACCTGGCCACCTGCTCCGCCGGCAACGGCCGCGCAAACAGATAGCCCTGCGCATACTGGCAGCCGAAGGAGCGCAGCAAGGCATACTGCCCTTCGGTCTCCACCCCTTCGGCCACCACCGACAATTGCAGGCTGCCCGCCAGCGCCATCACCGCCGCCACGATGGCGCGGTCCTCGGTGCTGGCCTCCAGCTCGCGCACGAAGGCGCGGTCGATCTTGATCTTGCGTACCGGGAAGCGCTTCAGGTAGGCCAGGCTCGAATACCCGGTGCCGAAATCGTCGATCGACAGGCGCATCCCCATCGCGTTGATCTGGCGCAGGATCTCCAGCGTCTGGCCGCCGTGTTGCATCAGCGCGGTCTCGGTGATCTCGAATTCCACCAGGCTCGGCGCGATCCCGGTGTCGGCGACGATGGCGCGGATCGAGTCGACCAGGCCCTGGTGCATGAACTGGCGCGCCGACAGGTTGATCGCCAGCGGCACCACGTCCAGCCCCTCGCGCTGCCACTGCACGGCCTGGGCGCAGGCGCTGCGGATCACCCACTCGCCGACTTCCATGATCATGCCGCTCTCTTCCAGGATCGGGATGAACTCGTCCGGCCCCACCAGCGCGCCGCCGCGGCGCCAGCGCAGCAGCACTTCCAGCGCGCTCGGACGGCGCGTTTCGGTGCACATGATCGGCTGGAAATACAGCGCGAACTCCTCGCGCGCCAGCGCGCCGCGCAGGCTCGATTCGAGCTCGAAATGGCGCGCCGCCGCCAGGTTCATGCGTTCGGTGAAGAACTGGTAATTGTTGCGGCCGGCCGCCTTGGCCTGGTACATCGCGGCGTCGGCGTGGCGCATCAGGGTCTCGACGTCGACCCCGTCGTCCGGATACAGGCCGATCCCGATCGAGGGCGAGATGTGCAGGCAGTGGCCGTCGATCTGGCAAGCCATCGACAGCGCGGCGATGATCCGCCCCGCCACCTCGGCGGCATCGTCGCCGCCGGCGATCCCCGGCATCAGCACCACGAACTCGTCGCCGCCGAGACGCGCCACCAGGTCGCTGGGCCGCACCGCCGTCACCAGGCGCAGGGCGACGTCGCGCAGCAGCTGGTCGCCGACCATGTGGCCAAGGGTGTCGTTGATGTTCTTGAAGCGGTCGAGGTCGATGAACATCAGGGCGAGCTTCGCGCCCGCGTGCGGCGCGTCGCCCGCGGCCACGGCGCGCATCGCCGCCTCGAGCCGCTCGGACAGCATGGCCCGGTTGGGCAGCCCGGTCAGGCTGTCGTGGTAGGCCATGTGGTGCACGCGCGCCTCGGCCTGGCGCCGCTCGTTGATCTCTTCCTGCAGCAGGGCGTTGGCGCCGGCCAGTTCGGCGGTGCGCTCGGCCACCCGCACCTCGAGTTCGTCGCGCGCGCGCAGGATGGCGTCGGCCGCCTCGCGCTGGGCGGTGACGTCGTCCACCAGCCACACGCTCCTGCCGCCCGCCTGCGCCAGGTCGAACAGGCGGCCCGACAGGCGCGCCCAGAAGCGGCTGCCGTCGCGCCGCACCATCTCGTGCTCGGCCATGTGGGCCTGGCCCTGGGCGAACTGGCGTCCGGACAGCTCGCGCGCCTCCTTCCAGCTGGCGTGGTCGGGATACAGCGCGCGCACCGCGATGCCGTCCATGCCGCCCGGCGGCGCGCCGAACAGCTCTTCCATCTTGCGGTTGCAGTGCAGGGTGCGCCCCGCCTCGACCACGGCGATGCCCAGCACCGCGTTGTCGAGGATGGCGCGGTTTTCCATCAGCGCCTCGCGCAGCGATTGCTCGTCGCTGCGCTCGCGGGTGCGGTCCTCGAGCATCCAGATCGTGCCCTTGTCGGGGTCTTTCGCGTTGACCTGGTAGCCGATCATCTGGACCCAGGCCGGCGTGCCGTCCTTGCGCACCAGGGTGCGCGAGGTGGTGAACGGCCGGCCCTGGGCCAGCTGCGGATAGGCCTCGGCGCCGAGCTGGCGATAGGCGGCTTCGTCCGGGTAGATCACGCGCGTGGACACCCCGATCGGCTCGCCCTCGCCGTAGCCGAACATCTGGCAGAAGGCGGGATTGGCGCGCCGGATCACGCGGTTGCGCGTGAACATGATGCCGATCGAGGCGTTGGTCATGATCGCCTGCACCTCGCCCGTCGCCTGGCGCGCCTCGGTCACGTCCTCGACGATCCAGATGGTGCCGGCGCTGCGGTTGCCCGGTTCGACCGCGCAGCCGCGCAGCCGCGCCCAGAAGGTGCTGCCGTCGCGGCGCCGGAACTGCTGCTCGGTTCTCTCGAACAGGCCGCCCCGGGCCAGCACCGCGAACGCTTCGCGGATCAGGTCCTGGTAATCGTCGGGCGAGATGCACACGTCCATCGGCGAAATCCGGCCGACTTCTTCCGGCGCGAAGCCGAACATCTCGCCCGCGCGCGGGTTGAAGGAGCGGATCTGGTCGGGCTGGGTGACGGCGATGCCGACCGGCGCGTTCTCGAACACGGCGCGCTGCTCGCGCACCATGCGCCGCAAGGCGGCCAGGTCCGCCAGCTGCGCCGGGTCCGCATCGTAGCCACGGGGCTGCGCAACGTCAGCTAATTGCAGGTTCGAAAATCCATCCATCGGTGGTTGCTGTCGCGGCTAAAGCTCATGGTTGCCTTGGGTTGCCGAGCGGCAACAAGGGCGATCATCATACCGCGAAATGGGCCTGCAACTGAACTGCTTGCGGCAAGAAAGCGACACCGCGTCGATGCCGCCCCGGGGCTTCAGAACGCGTCACCCGGCACGCATACCCGCCCTTCCATCAAGACCCGCGCGCTGCGGCTCATGATGGCCTTGCCGACGCGCCAGGCGCCGCCCTCGTGAACCGCTTCGGCGCCCACGCGCAGGGTGCCGGACGGATGGCCGAAGCGCACCGCGCTGCGCTCGCCGCCGCCGGCCGCGAGGTTGACCAGGGTGCCGGGAATCGCCGCCGCGGTGCCGATCGCCACCGCCGCCGTGCCCATCATTGCATGGTGCAGCTTGCCCATCGAGAGCGCGCGCACCAGCAGATCGACGTCGCCCTGCGCCACCTGCCTGCCGCTGGACGACAGGTAGCCCGCCGGTTTCGCGACGAAAGCGATCTTCGGGGTATGCTGGCGCTTGCCGGCGTCCTCGATGCTGGCGATCAGCCCCATGCGCAGCGCGCCGTGCGCGCGGATGGTCTCGAACATGGCCAGCGCGCGCGCGTCGCCATTGATCGCGTCCTGCAGCTCGGTGCCGTCGTAGCCGACCGCACCCGCTTCGATGAAGATGGTCGGGATGCCGGCATTGATCATAGTCGCGCGCAGGACGCCGACGCCGGGCACGTCCAGTTCATCGACCAGGTTCCCGGTCGGGAACATCGCACCGGCACTGCCCTCTTCCTCGGCCGCCGGATCCATGAACTCGAGCTGCACCTCGGCCGCCGGGAAGGTCACGCCATCGAGTTCGAAGTCGCCCGTTTCCTGGACCTGACCATCCGTCATCGGCACATGGGCGATGATGGACTTGCCGATATTGGCCTGCCAGATGCGCACGACCGCGACGCCGTCGCGCGGCACGCGCGCCGGGTCGACCAGGCCGTTCGCGATCGCGAACGGCCCGACCGCGGCCGACAGGTTGCCGCAGTTGCCGCTCCAGTCGACGAAGGGCTTGTCGATCGCCACCTGGCCGAACAGGTAGTCGACGTCGTGGTCGGGACGGGCGCTGCGCGCGACGATCACGGCCTTGCTGGTGCTGGACGTGGCGCCACCCATGCCGTCGATCTGCTTGCCGTAGGGGTCGGGGCTGCCGATCACGCGCTGCAGCAAGGCGTCGCGCGCGGCGCCGGGCTCGCGCGCCGCTTCGGGCAGGTCTTGCAGCGTGAAGAACACGCCTTTGCTGGTGCCGCCGCGCATATAGGTCGCGGGAATCCTGATCTGGGGAACGTGGGACATCGTGCGCTTCTCCATCAAGCCGCCGCCTTCGGCGCCGACGATTCAAGGAAGTCCTGGGCAAAGCGCTGCAGCACCCCGCCCGCTTCATAGATGGCGACTTCCTCGGCCGTATCGAGGCGGCAGGTCACCGCCACCGCGAGCTGTTCTCCGGTCTTGCGGTGGATGACCAGCGTCAGGTCGGCGCGCGGCGTGCGCTCGCCCACCACGTCGAAGGTCTCGGTGCCGTCGATGCCGAGCGTGATGCGATTCACGCCGGGCTTGAACTCCAGCGGCAGCACGCCCATGCCCACCAGGTTGGTGCGGTGGATGCGCTCGAAGCCTTCGGCCACGATCGCCTCCACGCCCGCCAGGCGCACGCCCTTGGCCGCCCAGTCGCGCGACGAGCCCTGGCCATAATCGGCGCCCGCCACCACGATCAGCGGCTGCTTGCGTTCCATGTAGTGCTCGATCGCTTCCCACATGCGGGTCACCTCGCCCGTCGGCTCGATGCGCGCCAGCGAACCGGCAACCACATTGCCCAGGCCATCCTTCACCATCTCGTTCCTGAGCGTCGGATTGGCGAAGGTGGCGCGCTGCGCCGTCAGGTGGTCGCCGCGGTGGGTGGCGTAGGAATTGAAGTCTTCTTCCGGCAAGCCCATCTTCGCCAGGTACTCGCCGGCGGCCGAGTCGAGCAGGATGGCGTTCGACGGCGACAGGTGGTCGGTGGTGATGTTGTCGCCCAGGACCGCCAGCGGGCGCATGCCGGAAAGTAGGCGTTCGCCCGCCAGCGCGCCTTCCCAGTACGGCGGGCGGCGGATGTACGTGCTCTGTGGCCGCCAGTCGTACAGCGGGCTGACCCTGGCGCCATCGTCGACGACGCGCGCGAACATCGGCGTATATACCTTGCGGAACTGCTCGGGCTTGACGCTGGCGGCGACCACGGCGTCGATCTCTTCGTCCGACGGCCACAGGTCGGCCAGGCGGATCTCCCTGCCCGCGGCGTCCAGTCCCAGCACGTCCTTCTCGATGTCGAAGCGGATGGTGCCGGCGATCGCATACGCGACCACCAGCGCCGGCGAGGCCAGGAAGGCCTGCTTGGCATAAGGGTGGATGCGGCCGTCGAAGTTGCGGTTGCCCGACAGGACGGCGGTCGCATACAGGTCGCGCTCGATGATCTCTTGCTGGATGGTCGGGTCGAGCGCGCCGCTCATGCCGTTGCAGGTGGTGCAGGCGAACGCCACGACGCCGAAGCCCAGCTTGTCCAGTTCGGGCGTGAGGCCGGCTTCGTCCAGATAGAGGGCGACAGCCTTCGAGCCTGGCGCCAGCGAACTTTTCACCCAGGGTTTGCGCAGCAGGCCCGCGCGGTTGGCGTTGCGCGCCAGCAGGCCGGCGGCGATCATATTGCGCGGGTTGTTGGTGTTGGTGCAGCTGGTAATCGCCGCGATGATCACGGCGCCGTCGGGCATCAGGCCCGGTTCGTCTTCTACTTTGCCCGCGATGCCGCGCGCCGCCAGTTCCGAGGTCGGCACGCGCTTGTGCGGATTCGACGGCCCGGCGATATTGCGCACCACGCTCGACAGGTCGAACGACAAGGTGCGTTCGTACTCGGCGTTTTTGAGGCTGTCGGCCCACAGGCCGGCCTGCTTCGCATAGGTCTCGACGAGGTGCACGGTCTCGTCCTCGCGCCCGGTCAGGCGCAGGTACTTGATGGTCTGCTCGTCGATGTAGAACATCGCGGCGGTGGCGCCGAATTCGGGCGCCATGTTCGAGATCGTGGCGCGGTCGCCCAGGGTCAGCGCGGCTGCGCCCTCTCCGTAGAACTCGAGGTAGCTCGATACGACCTTCGACTTGCGCAGGAACTCGGTCAGCGCCAGCACGGTGTCGGTGGCGGTGATGCCGGGGCCGGGCTTGCCGGTCAGTTCGACGCCGACGATGTCGGGCAGGCGCATGTACGAAGCGCGGCCCAGCATCACGCTTTCGGCTTCCAGCCCGCCGACGCCGATCGCGATCACGCCCAGCGCATCGACCATCGGCGTGTGCGAATCGGTGCCGACCAGGGTGTCCGGATACGCCACGCCGTTTTCCACCTGGATCACGGGCGACATGCGCTCCAGGTTGATCTGGTGCAGGATGCCGTTGCCGGGCGGGATCACGTCGACGTTCTGGAAGGCCTTCTTGGTCCAGTCGATGAAATGGAAGCGGTCTTCGTTGCGGCGATCCTCGATCGCGCGGTTCTTGCTGAACGCGTCCGGGTCGAAGCCGCCGCATTCGACGGCCAGCGAGTGGTCGACCACCAGCTGGGTCGGCACCACCGGATTGACCAGGGCCGGGTCGCCGCCTTGCGCCGCGATGGCGTCGCGCAGGCCGGCCAGGTCGACCAGGGCGGTCTGGCCCAGGATGTCGTGGCAGACCACGCGCGCCGGAAACCAGGGGAAGTCGCGTTCGCGCTTGCGTTCGATGATCTGCTTGAGCGCGTCGTTCATGCAGGCCGGCTCGCAGCGGCGCACGAGGTTCTCGGCCAGCACGCGCGAGGTGTACGGCAAGGTGTCGTAGGCGCCGGGCTGGATGGCGTCGACCGCGGCGCGCGTGTCGAAATACTCCAGGTCGGTGCCCGGCAGGGGTTTCAGGTGATTCGAATTCATGGCGATGCTCTTTATTTGCGCTCGGCCAGCGGCACGAACGCCAGGTCTTCCGGACCGACGTAGTTCGCGCTCGGGCGGATGATCTTGTTGTCGATGCGCTGCTCGATGACGTGGGCGGCCCAGCCCGAGGTGCGCGAGATGACGAACAGCGGCGTGAACATGGCGGTCGGCACGCCCATCATGTGGTACGACACGGCCGAGAACCAGTCCAGGTTCGGGAACATCTTCTTCACGTCCCACATCACGGATTCCAGGCGTTCGGCGATGTCGAACATCTTCATCGAGCCTGCATCAAGAGACAGCGAGCGCGCCACTTCCTTGATCACCTTGTTGCGCGGGTCCGAGATCGTGTACACCGGGTGGCCGAAGCCGATCACGACTTCCTTGTTGGCCACGCGGTTGCGGATGTCGGCTTCGGCTTCGTCGGCGTTTTCATAACGCTTCTGGATGTCGAGCGCCACTTCGTTGGCGCCGCCATGCTTCGGACCGCGCAGCGCGCCGATGGCGCCGGTGATGGCCGAGTGCATGTCGGAACCGGTGCCGGCGACCACGCGCGCGGTGAAGGTCGATGCATTGAATTCATGCTCGGCATACAGGATCAGCGAGGTGTGCATCGCCTGCACCCAGGACTGGCTCGGCTTGACGCCGTGCAGCAGGTGCAGGAAGTGGCCGCCGATCGAATCGTCGTCGGTTTCCACTTCGATGCGCTTGCCATTGTGGCTGTAGTGATACCAGTACAGCAGCATCGAGCCGAACGAGGCCATCAGGCGGTCGGCGATGTCGCGCGCGCCGGCGATGTTATGGTCGTCCTTCTCGGGCAGCACGCAGCCCAGCACCGACACGCCGGTGCGCATCACGTCCATCGGGTGGGCGCCGGCCGGCAGCGCTTCCAGCGCGCTTTTCACCGCCTGCGGCAGGCCGCGCAGCGACTTCAGCTTGGCTTTATAACCGCGCAACTCGGCCTCGTTCGGCAGCTTGCCGTGCACCAGCAGGTAGGCGATTTCCTCGAACTCGCAGGCATCGGCCACGTCCAGGATGTCGTAGCCGCGGTAGTGCAGGTCGTTGCCCGATTTGCCGACCGAGCACAGCGCGGTATTGCCGGCGGCGACGCCGGACAGGGCCACGGATTTCTTCGGCTTGAAGGTCGGGGTTTCGTTGTTCTGGGTCGTCATCCTCGGTTCTCCTTATTTCGCTTTGTTCTGGGCGAACAGCGCGTCGAGCTTCTGTTCATAGCTATGGTAGTCGATGCGGTCGTACAGTTCGGCGCGCGTCTGCATGGTGTCGAGCACGTTCTGCTGGGTGCCGTCGCGGCGGATCGCGGTATACACGTTTTCGGCAGCCTTGTTCATCGCGCGGAAGGCCGACAGCGGATACAGCACCAGGCCGACGCCGGCACTTTTGAGCTCATCGACGCTGAACAGCGGGGTCGCGCCGAACTCGGTGATATTGGCCAGCACCGGCACCTTGACCGCATCGGCGAACTGTTTATACATCTGGAGGCTCGTCATCGCCTCGGGGAAGATCATGTCGGCGCCGGCTTCCACGCAAGCCACGGCGCGTTCGATGGCGGCGTCCAGCCCTTCCACCGCCAGCGCGTCAGTGCGCGCCATGATCACGAACTCGTCGTACGGACGAGCATCGGCGGCGGCCTTGATGCGGTCGACCATCTCGTCCTTGCTGACGATTTCCTTGCCCGGACGGTGGCCGCAGCGCTTGGCGCCGACCTGGTCTTCGATGTGGCAGGCGGCGGCGCCGGCCTTGGCCAGCGTGCGCACGGTGCGCGCGACGTTGAAGGCCGAGGCGCCGAAACCGGTGTCGACGTCGACCAGCAGCGGCAGGTCGCACACGTCGGTGATGCGGCGCACGTCGATCAGGACGTCGTCCAGGTTCGAGATGCCGAGATCGGGCAAGCCCAGCGAACCCGCCGCCACGCCGCCGCCCGACAGGTAGATCGCCTTGAAACCGGCGCGCTTGGCCAGCAGGGCGTGGTTGGCGTTGATTGCGCCGACCACTTGCAATGGGGATTCTTCCTGCATTGCCTTGCGGAATGCGGCGCCGGCGGAGAGCTTGGTCATGCGGTGTCCTTTCAGATGCGGTGGATGTCGATGCTGATATTGCAAAGCGCGTGCCAGGTCGATGCCAGTCCCTGGCGCGCTGACAGTTCCCTTTATATTCAGTTACTTAGCGCGAGCTGCACATACGATCCCGGCATCTCTGTTTGCCACCGCCCTCGATCTCGTTTCACATTGAAACGATGAGATGCAACACTTGAAACGATCAGGCCGAGCTTGACAGCGTAGCGGGTGTCTTGACATATCGGGATTTCCCGATATACTCGAACGTATGGAACTGCTCGACATCTTCAAAGCCCTCTCCAACCGCACCCGCCTCGATATCCTGAAAGGCTTGAAGGACCCGGAGAAGCATTTCCCTCCGCAAGACGAGGGCGACGTGCACACGGTCGGCGTTTGCGTGAGCAGTATTCAGGAAGGCGTCGGCCTGTCGCAGTCGACCGTGTCCGACTACCTTGCAACGCTGCAGCGGGCTGGCCTGGTCGAGGTGCGCCGTATCGGCCAGTGGACGTACTACAAGAGGAACGAGGCAAACATCAGCGCCCTCGCCGAGATCATCGGCAAAGAGCTGTAAATTTTTTAGGCATGTATATCGATTATTCCCGATATCCCTTTTTAACGAAACGAGGAACAATCATGAAAGCACAACTACTCAGTTCATTTGGCGGCCCGGAATCGTTTGAACTGCGCGACGTGCCGAAACCGATACCGCAAGCCGGCCAGGTGCTGGTGCGGGTGCAGGCCACCTCCATCAATCCGCTGGATTACCAGGTGCGCCGCGGCGACTATGCCGACCTGGTGCCGCTGCCGGGCATCACCGGGCACGACGTCTCGGGCGTGGTCGAGGAAGTCGGACCGGGCGTGACCGCGTTCGCGCCGGGCGACGAAGTCTGGTACACCCCGCAGATCTTCGATGGCCCCGGAAGCTATGCCGAATACCACGTCGCCTCGGAAAACATCGTCGGCAGGAAGCCCGCCTCGCTGACCCATCTCGAGGCCGCCAGCCTGACCCTCGTGGGAGGCACCGCCTGGGAAGCCCTCGCCGTGCGCGCGCAGTTGAAGGCCGGGGAAAGCATCCTGGTCCATGGCGGCGCGGGTGGCGTTGGCCACGTCGTGATCCAGATTGCCAAGGCCATGGGCGCCCGCGTGTTCACCACGGTGCGTGAAGATAATTTCGAGTTCGTCCGTGGCCTGGGGGCCGACGTGGTCATCGATTACACGCAAGAAGATTATGTCGACGCCATCCTGCGCGAAACCGGCGGCCACGGCGTCGACGTGGTGTTCGACACCATCGGCGGCGATACCCTGACGCGCAGTCCGGACGTGCTGGCGCAACTCGGTCGCGTCGTCTCGATCGTGGACATCGCGATACCGCAGAACCTGATCCAGGCCTGGGGCAAGAATGCGAGCTACCACTTCGTCTTCACCCGGCAGAACCGCGGCAAGCTCGACGAACTGAGCGCCCTGATCGAGCGCGGCCTGCTGAAGCCGCACGTTGGCGCCGTCTATTCGCTGGCCGACATTCCGCTTGCCCATGCTCGGCTGGAAAGTCGTGACAACGGGCTCAGGGGAAAGATCGCGATTGCGGTGGGGCCGTTGGCCGATCGCACGAGTGCGCAAGCCCGAGTCGGTTGATTCACTGCAAAAGGAACATCATGGTGTATGAAATCGCCACCCTGCTCGTCCGGCCCGAATGCACCGAGGCGTTCAGACATGCATTTGCCGACGTCGCTCACCTGCTCACCCGCGCGAAGGGTTACCAGGGCCATTTGCTGGCGCCCGGGGTCGAGCTGCCGCAACAGTTCACGCTCATCGTGCGCTGGCAGACTCTGGAAGATCACACCCCGCGCTTCGAAACGAGCGACGACCACCGGATGTTCATGGCGGGCTTGCAGGATTTTCTCGCGGGCGAACCCGCCGTCCGCCACATCGAAGGTGCGGCCTTCAGCATCGGGCCGTGGGACGCCAGGTCGGGGAAATAAAAAAGGGGCGCCCCTCACAGGCCGCCCCTTTTGGATACTCAACTACGGTTCAGTGCGCCGACGCACCCGCCGCACCGATACCGGTCTCGGCGCGCACTTCCTGCGCCTCGAAGCCGGCGCGGTCGATGCGGGCGCGCGGGCCCTTGTCGGTGATCGAGAAGATCCAGATGCCGAAGAAGCCGACCGCCATCGAGAAGATCGCCGGCGAGGCATATGGGAAGATCGCGGCGCTGTTGCCCAGCACGTCGACCCAGACCGATTTCGACAGCAGGGTCAGCACGACCGCGGTCGCCAGGCCCAGGAAGCCGCCCACGGTGGCGCCGCGGGTGGTGCAGTCTTTCCACAGCACCGACATGAACAGCACCGGGAAGTTGGCCGAAGCGGCGATCGCGAAGGCCAGCGACACCATGAAGGCGACGTTCTGCTTTTCGAAGGCGATACCCAGCAGCACGGCGATGATGCCGAGGCAGATGGTGGTGATCTTCGACACCTTCAGCTCGTCGGCGCTGTTGGCCTGGCCCTTCTTGAACACGGTGGCGTACAGGTCATGCGAGACCGCCGAGGCGCCCGACAGGGTCAGGCCGGCCACCACCGCCAGGATGGTCGCGAAGGCCACGGCAGAGATGAAGCCCAGGAAGACGTCGCCGCCCACGGCTTGCGCCAGGTGGACCGCCGCCATATTGTTACCGCCCAGCAGTGCGCCGGCAGCATCCTTGAAGGCCGGGTTGGTGCCGACCAGCACGATCGCGCCGAAGCCGATGATGAAGGTCAGGATGTAGAAGTAGCCGATCCAGGTGGTCGCCCACAGCACCGACTTGCGCGCTTCCTTGGCGCTCGGGACGGTGAAGAAGCGCATCAGGATGTGCGGCAGGCCGGCGGTGCCGAACATCAGCGCCATGCCGAAGGAAATCGCGGAAATCGGATCCTTGATGAAGCTGCCCGGGCCCATGATCGCTTCGCCCTTGGCGTGCAGCTCGGTGGCGCTCTGGAACAGTTGGGTCGGGCTGAAGTTATATTGCGCCAGCACCGAGAACGCCATGAACGAGGCGCCCGACAGCAGCAGCACGGCCTTGATGATCTGCACCCAGGTGGTGGCGGTCATGCCGCCGAACAGCACGTAGACCATCATCAGGATGCCGACCAGCACCACCGCGATCCAGTAGTCCAGGCCGAACAGCAGCTTGATCAGCTGGCCGGCGCCGACCATCTGCGCGATCAGGTAGAAGGCCACCACGACCAGGGTGCCGGAAGCCGCGAACACGCGGATCGGCTTCTGGGCGAAGCGGTAGGAGGCCACGTCGGCGAAGGTGAAGCGGCCCAGGTTGCGCAGGCGCTCGGCCATCAGGAAGGTGATGACGGGCCAGCCGACCAGGAAGCCGATCGCATAGATCAGGCCGTCGAAGCCGTCCAGGAACACGGCGGCGGAAATGCCCAGGAAGGACGCGGCCGACATGAAGTCGCCCGCGATCGCGAGGCCGTTCTGGAAGCCGGTGATGCCGCCGCCGGCGGTATAGAAGTCGGATGCCGAACGGGTCTTGGCGGCAGCCCATTTGGTGATGTACAGGGTGCCCAGCACGAACACGCCGAACATGATGATGGCGGTCCAGTTGGTGGCTTGCTTGACGCCCTGGCCGAGGTCGGGGGCGGCCTGGGCGATGCCCGCGGCGGCCAGCAGGGCAATTGCGGCTGCGGTGTGGAAGCGCTTCATCATGCCCCCACTTTCGCTTTGATGGCGTCGCTCAGTTCGTCGTAGTCGCGGTTGGCGCGGCGCACGTAGATGCCGGTGATGACCACGGTGAACACGATGACGAACAGGCCCAGGGGAATACCCCAGGTCATGACGCCTTCACCGATGCGGGAACCCATGAACTCCTTGTTGAAGGCGACCAGCAGCGTGAAGCCGTAGTACACGATCATCATGGCCCAGGTCAGCGTCCAGCCGAACCGGGAACGGGTCTCTTTGAGCTTGAGGTAATTCGGGTCGCTCTTGACCCTTTGTACGACGTCTTGATCCAATTTTGTCTCCTGATTTTTCTGGTATTGCCTTTGC
The DNA here is from genome assembly GCF_050434365.1 of Massilia sp. UYP32. Classification (NCBI taxonomy): domain Bacteria; kingdom Pseudomonadati; phylum Pseudomonadota; class Betaproteobacteria; order Burkholderiales; family Oxalobacteraceae; genus Massilia; species Massilia sp. UYP32. The sequence goes on along the minus strand of NZ_JBNDIK010000001.1, from coordinate 214,709 downwards.
GGCTGAGACCCATCCTACGGCCGGCCCCTTACCGGATTCTTACGGCATGGAAGTAATTGACCGCTCGTTCGCTTAGGTCATGGCGTTTCAAATTGAAACTTGGCGCTGAAAAATGCACTAGACTTGAAACATGAATGCACCCCGCTCCCCGCTGGAGGCTGGCGACAAGCCGGTCATCTGGACCGTCTCCGTCTCGCGCCTGTCCGACCTGTTCCGCGACATCACCGTCGAATACGACCACTTAGCTTTGATCGAACCGCTGCATCTTGGTTTTGACGAGGCTGCGAAACATATCCGCGAGCGCCTGGCTCTTGAACACTGTGACGTGGTCATCGCGGCCGGCTCGAATGCCGCCTGGCTCAAGGGCCGCGTGTCGGTGCCGGTGGTGGCGGCCAAGGCCAGCGGCTTCGACGTGCTGAAGGCGCTGGCGCGCGCGCGCCGCGTGTCGCACCGGATCGGCGTCATCAGCTACCAGGCGCCGCTGCCGGAACTGGCCGACTTCGCCGCCACCTTCGGCCTCGACCTGGCCCAGCGCACCTACGTCACGCGCGAGGATGCGCGCGCCGCGGTGCACGAGCTCAAGGCCGAGGGCATCGCCGTAATCGTCGGCGCCGGCTTGATCACCGACCTGTCCGAGGAAGCCGGGCTGACCGGCGTGTTCCTGTATTCGGCGGCCTCGATTCGCCAGGCCTTCGACGACGCGCTCGAGCTGGCGCGCCTGACCCGGCTCGAGGCCGGCCGCGGACGGCGCAAGGGAGCCGAACAACGCGCGCGGCGCGGCATGAACGACTTGCGCGGCGACTCGCCCGCGATGGAGCGCCTGCGCCAGACCGTGGTGCTGTACGCGCGCTCGCCCAGCACCGTCCTGATCGAGGGCGAGACCGGCAGCGGCAAGGAACTGGTGGCCCAGGCGATCCACCGCGAAAGCCCGCGCCGCGGCGCCAACCGCCCCTTCGTGGCGGTCAACTGCGGGGCGATCGCCGAGTCCTTGCTGGAGTCGGAACTGTTCGGCCACGAGGAAGGCGCGTTCACCGGCGCGCGCCGCGGCGGCCACGCCGGCCTGTTCGAGGCCGCCAACGGCGGCACCCTGTTCCTGGACGAGATCGGCGAAATGCCGCTGGCCCTGCAGACCCGCCTGCTGCGCGTGCTGGAAGAACGCGAGGTGATGCGGGTCGGCGGCACGCGCCCGGTGCCGATCGACGTGCGCGTGATCAGCGCCACCCACTGCGACCTCGAAGCGCGGGTGCGCGAGGGACGTTTTCGGGCCGACCTGTTCTATCGGCTGGCGGTGCTGCGCCTGGCCCTGCCGCCGCTGCGCGCACGGGCGCAGGACATCGCGCCGCTGGCCGAATGGTCATTGAAGCAGGCGCTGGCCGCGCTCGATGCGCGCCCGCATCCGAACCTGGCGGCCGAGGTCAAGGCGTGCGCGCCCCTGCTCTCCTCCTATGCCTGGCCGGGCAATGTGCGCGAGCTGCGCAACCTGATGGAAAGGGTCGCATTGTTCCTGGCGGCCGAGCCGCTGCAGGCGCTCACGCCGGCCTTCATGCTGTCGGTGGCGCCGGAACTGGGGCGGCAAGCGGCGCCGGCCGTCGACGCATTGCCCGCGCCCGGTGCGGCGCGCGAATCGACGGCGGCCGTGCTGGCCCGCTTCGGCGGACAGCGCGATCTTGCCGCGCAGCACCTAGGCATCAGCCGCACCACCCTGTGGCGCCGTCTCAAGGCCGAGGGCTCTTAACAAAACTTTAAGCTGATCCAAAGCAGCGCTCGACAAAAACTCGTATCATGAATCTTTCAAGCGCTGGCGCCTACCCGCGCCAGTTCGTCGTAGCACGCCGGCCTGCCGCGGTCTCTTGCGCTACCCGCGCCGGCTGGTCGGCTTAACGGAGGCAATATGCAACATGCGTCGCAAGCTGCACTGTTTTCGCTGATCGGCGATACCCCGCTGGTGGAAGTCACCCGGATCGACACCGGCCCCTGCCAGCTGTTCCTCAAGCTCGAATCGCAGAACCCGGGCGGCTCCATCAAGGACCGCATCGGCAAGACCATGATCGAGCAGGCCGAGCACGACGGCCTGCTGCAGCCCGGCGGCACCGTGATCGAGGCCACGGCCGGCAATACCGGCCTGGGCCTGGCGCTGGTGGCGCGCATCAAGGGCTACCGCGTGGTGCTGGTCGTGCCCGACAAAATGGCGGCCGAAAAAGTCCTGCACCTGAAGGCGCTCGGCGCCGAAATCCACCTGACCCGCTCCGACGTCGGCAAGGGCCATGCCGAGTACTACCAGGACTACGCGGCGCGCCTGGCCAAGGAGATTCCCGGCGCCTGGTTCGCCGACCAGTTCAACAATCCGGCCAATCCGCGCGCCCACGAAACCACCACCGGCCCCGAGATCTGGGACCAGACCAACCACAAGCTCGACGCCATCGTGGTCGGCGTCGGCTCATCCGGCACCCTCACCGGCCTGTCGCGCTATTTTAAAAAGACCCAGCCCCTGCTCGAATTCGTCCTGGCCGACCCCAAGGGCTCGATCCTGGCCGAGTACGTCGAGACCGGCCACGTCTCGCAGCACGCGGGCTCGTGGGCGGTCGAGGGCATCGGCGAGGATTTCATCCCCGGCATCGCCGACCTGTCGCGCGTCAAGACCGCCTACACCATCAGCGACGAAGAGAGTTTCTCGACCGCGCGCCTGCTGCTGCAACAAGAAGGCATCCTGGCGGGTTCTTCCACCGGCACCCTGCTGGCGGCCGCGCTGCGCTATTGCCGCGCCCAGACCCGCCCCAAGCGCGTGGTCACCTTCGTGTGCGACACCGGCACCCGCTACCTCTCCAAGGTGTACAGCGACGGCTGGATGGTCGACCAGGGCCTGATCACGCGGCCGAAAACGGGCGACCTGCGCGACCTGATCGGCCGCCGCCACGACGCCGGCGAAGTCATCACGCTGGCGCCCGACGACACCCTGCTTACCGCCTTCAACCGCATGCGCTCGAGCGACCTGCAGCAGCTGCCGGTGGTCGACGCCGGCGGCCGGCTGCTGGGCCTGATCGACGAATCCGACCTGCTGCACCAGGTGACGCAAGATACCGCGCGCTTCAATGCGCCGGTGTCCGGCACCATGACGACCGAACTGCAAACCCTGCATCCGGCGGCGAGCATGGGCCAGCTGCGCGAGATCCTCGATCGCGGCCTGACCGCCGTCATCGCCGACGGGCCGACCTTCTACGGTCTGATCACGCGCTACGACCTGCTCAACCATCTGCGAAGGACCCTGTCTTGACCAATCCAATCGAATTCAAGCGCCATCTGGCCACCCGCGTCATCCACGGCGGCCAGGCGCCCGAACCGGCCACCGGCGCCGTGATGCCGCCCATCTTCGCCACCTCGACCTTCCGGCAAGAAAGCCCCGGCGTGCACAAGGGCCTCGACTACGGCCGCTCGCACAACCCGACGCGCTGGGCGCTCGAGCGCTGCGTGGCCGACATCGAGGGCGGGCGCGCCGCCTTCGCCTTCGCCTCGGGCCTGGCCGCGATCGCGGCGGTGCTCGAGCTGCTCCCGGCCGGCTCGCACATCGTGGCCGGCGACGATATGTATGGCGGCACCTACCGCCTGTTCGAGCGCGTGCGCCGCGACAGCGCCGGCCTGTCGTTCAGCTACGTCGACCTGTCCGACCCCGACGCGCTGGCCGCCGCCATCAAGCCCGAGACGCGCATGGTGTGGGTCGAGACCCCGACCAACCCGATGCTCAAGCTGGCCGACCTGACGGCGATCGCCGGCGTCTGCCATGCGCGCGGCATCATCAGCGTGTGCGACAACACCTTCGCCAGTCCGATCAACCAGCGTCCACTGGAACACGGCTTCGACATCGTGGTGCACTCGACCACCAAGTACATGAACGGGCACTCGGACGTGATCGGCGGCGTGGCCGTGGTCGGCGCCGGCGACGCCCAGACCGGGCTGGCCGAGAAGCTCGGCTTCATCCAGAACGCCGTGGGCGCGATCCAGGGCCCGTTCGACAGCTTCCTGGTGCTACGCGGGATCAAGACGCTGGCCCTGCGCGTCGAGCGCAGCAACGCCAACGCCCTGCTGCTGGCCAGCTGGCTCGAGCAGCAACCGAAAGTTCGCAAGGTGTATTACCCGGGGCTGGAATCGCATCCCCAGCACGCGCTGGCGCGCCACCAGATGCACGGCTACGGCGGCATCGTGTCGATCGACCTCGACACCGACATCGCCGGCGCGCGGCGCTTCCTGGAGGCCTGCGAAGTGTTTACCCTGGCCGAGAGCCTGGGCGGCGTGGAAAGCCTGATCGAGCATCCTGCCCTGATGACCCACGCCACCATTCCGCCGGAGCAGCGCGCCGAACTCGGCATCGGCGACGGGCTGATTCGCCTGTCGGTGGGCATCGAGCACATCGACGACCAGCGCGAGGATCTGCGCCGCGCATTGGCCGCGATCTGAACGTCGATCAAGCCGCTTCGAGCAGGCGCTGATGCGGCTGCTCCGACGCGGCCCGCGCGCTGCGCAACTTGAACGTCGCCACCAGCGCCGACAACTCCGCCGCCTGCTGGCGCATCGAGGCCGCCGCTGCGGCGGCTTCTTCCACCATCGCCGCGTTCTGCTGGGTCGACATGTCGATCTCCGCGATCGACTTGCTGACCTGGGTGACACCCATGGCCTGGCCCGCGCTGGCGGTGTGGATCTGGCCGAGGATGCCGGCCACCTCGTGCACGTGCTGGAGCATGGCGCGCATGGTCGAGCCGGCCGATTCGGCCATGCCGGTGCCGGCCTCGATCTCGCTCGACGACTCGCCTATCAGCTTCTTGATTTCCTTGGCCGCGCCGGCCGAGTGCTGGGCCAGGTTGCGCACCTCGCTCGCCACCACCGCGAAGCCGCGGCCTTCGCTGCCGGCGCGCGCCGCTTCCACCGCCGCGTTCAGCGCCAGGATATTGGTCTGGAAGGCGATGCTGTCGATCATGCCCGTGATGTCCACGATGCGCGCGGCCGATGCCTTGATCGCTCCCATGCGCGCCACCAGTTGCTCGACCGCCCTCGCGCCTTCGGTGGCCACGCCGGACGCGGTCTGGGCCAGGGCATTGGCCTGGCGCGCATTGGCGTTGTTGCTGGCGATCGCCTCGCTCAACTCGTCCATCGCGCTCACGGTCTGGCGCAGCGCGTCGGCCTGGCGCTCGGTGCGGGTCGACAGGTCCTGGTTGCCTTCGGCGATCTCGCTCGAGGCCGAATCGATCGCCTGGGCGCCGACCAGCACCTGCGACACGGTGTTCGAGACGCCATGGGTCATGCCATTGAGGGCGTCGAACAGGCGGCCGATCTCGTCGCTGCGCCCGTGCTGGATGGTTGGACGCAGGTCGCCTTTCGCCACCTGCTCGGCCAGCATGGCGGCCCGCCGCAGCGGCGCCACCAGGTTGCGGCTCAAGGCCCAGGCCAGGCCGACGCCGACCAGCAGCGCCGCGCCGCCCAGCCCCAGCAGCAGGATCTTGCTGAAGCTCGACGCGGCGCTCGTTTCGTCGGCCAGGCGGTGCGCCTCGCTGCTCTCGTAGGCGAGCAAGGCTTCGAACGCGCCGACCTTGGCCTTGTAGCCCGACTCCCATTGCCTGGTCAGGATTTCCTCGACCAGGCCGGTCTGCCCCAGGTCCTTGGCCTTGAACAGCGCTTCCTGCACCGTGCCCAGCGCGGCCTTGTGACGGGCCGCATCCTGCAGCAGCGCGCGTTCGCGTTCCGACACCGGCAGCTTGGCCAGTTTCTCCTCGATGGCGGCGATGTTCTTGCGGCCTTCGGCCAGCTGGGCCTGGAAGTAGTCGGCCAGTTCCAGGCTGTCGCTGCGCGCGATCGAAACGGTGCGCGAACCGTTCAGGCGTTCGATGCCGAGCAGGTCGGACACCAGCTGCTGCTTGGCCAGCTTGTCGTCGACCAGATTGGAAGTGATGACATCCGCCGCATGCATGCGCCATACCGCGACGGCGGCGATGATCACGATGACGAGGGAGAGAATGCCGAAGGCGCCGATGAGCTTGGCGGAGGTGTTGAGCTGTGCAAGTCGCATTGGTGGTCCGTGAGAAGGTGGGACAACGATGCGAGGAGTATAGAAATGTTATATGACATTGTCATGAACTCACATTTCCAGAATTACCATGGTTCTTTGCAAAGCCTTTTGAAATAAAAGCAATTAACTTAGATAAAAGATACGTCTTCTAGAGCGAGCGCTGCAGGCCATCTCGCGTCGATCCGCGAATAAAAAAAAGCCCGCGACACTTGGTGCGCGGGCTTCTTGCCGGAAGCGCCTTGCGGCGCCCTCCTTACTCGATCTCGACCGTCTCTGCCGGCGCCGGTGGCGGCAGTGCGTCGCCTTCCGGGAACTCGAGGACCACGTCGTCCTTCTCGTTCAGGTCGACCGTCACGCGGCCGCCGTTGACCAGGCGGCCGAACAGCAGCTCGTCGGCCAGCGCCTTGCGGATCATGTCCTGGATCAGGCGTGACATCGGACGCGCGCCCATCGCCGGATCGAAGCCTTTCTGGCCGAGGAACTTGCGCAGCTTCTCGGTGAACACCGCTTCGACCTTCTTCTCGTGCAGCTGCTCTTCGAGCTGCATCAGGAACTTGTCGACGACGCGCAGGATGATGTCCTCGTCCAGCGCGCGGAAGCTGATGATCGCGTCCAGGCGGTTACGGAACTCCGGCGTGAACATGCGCTTGATGTCGGCCATCTCGTCGCCGGTCGCACGCGAATCCACGAAGCCCAGCGAACGCTTGGTCAGGCTTTCGGCGCCCGCATTGGTGGTCATGATGATGATCACGTTGCGGAAGTCCGCCTTGCGGCCGTTGTTGTCGGTCAGGGTGCCATGGTCCATCACCTGCAACAGGATGTTGAAGATGTCGGGATGGGCCTTCTCGATCTCGTCCAGCAGCAGCACGGTGTGCGGCTTCTTGGTGATCGCCTCGGTCAGCAGGCCGCCCTGGTCGAAGCCGACGTAGCCCGGCGGCGCGCCGATCAGGCGCGACACGGCATGACGCTCCATGTACTCGGACATGTCGAAGCGCACCAGCTCGATGCCCAGGATGAAGGCCAGCTGTTTCGCCACCTCGGTCTTGCCGACGCCGGTCGGACCGGAGAACAGGAAAGAGCCGATCGGCTTGTCGGTCTTGCCCAGGCCCGCGCGCGCCATCTTGATCGCGGCCGACAGCGCCTCGATCGCCGGGTCTTGGCCGAACACGACGTTGCGCAGGTCGCGGTCGATCGTCTGCAGCTTGCTGCGGTCGTCCTGGTTGACCGTTTGCGGGGGAATCCGCGCGATCTTCGCGATGATGTCCTCGATCTCGGTCTTGCCGATGGTTTTCTTCTGCTTCGACTTCGGCAGGATGCGCTGGGCCGCGCCGGCTTCGTCGATCACGTCGATCGCCTTGTCCGGCAAATGACGGTCGTTGATGAAGCGCGCCGCCAGTTCGGCCGCGGTCGACAGCGCCGACGCCGAGTATTTCACGCCATGGTGCTCTTCGAAGCGCGACTTGAGGCCGCGCAGGATCGCCACGGTCTGCTCGACCGACGGTTCATTGACGTCGACTTTTTGGAACCGGCGCGACAGCGCATGGTCTTTCTCGAACACGCCGCGGAATTCGGTGAACGTGGTCGCGCCGATGCACTTGAGCTGGCCATTGGCCAGTGCCGGTTTGAGCAGGTTCGATGCGTCGAGCGTGCCGCCCGAGGCCGAGCCGGCGCCGATGATCGTGTGGATCTCGTCGATGAACAGGATGCCGTTCGGGGTGTCCTTGATCTGCTTGAGCACGGCCTTCAGGCGCTGCTCGAAATCGCCGCGGTACTTGGTGCCGGCCAGCAGCGCGCCCATGTCGAGCGAGAACACGACGGCGTTCTGCAGGATCTCGGGCACGTCCTCCTGCACAATGCGCCAGGCCAGGCCTTCGGCGATCGCGGTCTTGCCCACGCCGGCCTCGCCCACCAGCAGCGGGTTGTTCTTGCGGCGGCGGCACAGGATCTGGATCACGCGGTCGACTTCTTCCTCGCGTCCGATCAGCGGATCGATCTTGCCGTCGGCAGCCGCCTTGTTCAGGTTCTGGGTGAACTGGTCCAGCGGCGACTCTTTGGCCTGGCCTTCGACCTGCGCTTCTTCCACGCCTTCGGACGCCTTCTGGGTGTCCATCTGCTGGTCCTTGCGCACGCCGTGCGAGATGAAGTTGACGACGTCGAGACGGGTCACGCCCTGCTGGTGCAGGTAGTAGACGGCGTGCGAATCCTTCTCGCCGAAGATCGCGACCAGCACATTGGCGCCGGTCACTTCTTTCTTGCCGTTCGAAGCCGACTGCACGTGCATGATCGCGCGCTGGATCACGCGCTGGAAGCCGAGCGTCGGCTGGGTGTCGACCTCGCCCGTGCCTGGCACGGTCGGGGTGTTGTCACCGATAAAATTAGTCAAGGTCTTGCGCAGGTCTTCGATATTGACCGCGCACGCACGCAGGACTTCGGCGGCCGATGGATTATCGAGTAGCGCGAGCAGCAGGTGTTCCACGGTGATGAACTCGTGGCGTGCCTGTCGTGCCTCGACAAAGGCCATGTGTAGGGATACTTCAAGTTCCTGCGCAATCATACTTCCTCCATCACGCACTGCAGGGGGTGCCCGGCCTTGCGCGCATGCGTTAAGACAAACTCCACTTTGGTACACGCTATATCTTTGGAAAACACCCCACACACACCCTTACCATGACGGTGAACAGAGAGCATGATCTGGGTTGCGGTTTCGCGATCCTTGTTGAAATACTCCTGGATCACGGCCACCACGAACTCCATCGGCGTGTAGTCATCGTTCAGTAGCGCCACCTGGTACAGCGGAGGCGGTTTGATGGTCTGCCGCTCAAGCAGTTGTTCAGTATCGTGCTTCGTTGCCATGGGGTTATTCTAATACTTCCGAGGTTGGTGCCAAGCGTAAACATCAGCTCGTTTTCTGGTGCTTCCATCTTACGCGTTTTCGGATATTTGCGCAGATGGCGTTCCGATTGCGGAAATCAAGACCGTGGATGGGTTGGTCCGGAAATATTTGGCAATGGGCACGCAAAAGCGCTTGACTTCATTGATTATTCCACCAACAATGCAGTTATTGACATTGTACTTATGTACTTGTTGATAAGAAGTGAGCAGGCTGAGGAGGGGGCAAGAAGCTTCTTGCTTTTATGGCTCGTGTGATTTGTTAAATTTGAAAGTTCTTTTATGGCAACTGGTACTGTTAAGTGGTTCAATGATTCCAAAGGCTTTGGCTTCATCACTCCTGATGACGGCGGCGAGGATCTGTTTGCTCACTTCTCCGCGATCAACATGAACGGTTTTAAGACCCTCAAAGAAGGTCAAAAAGTCCAATTCGAAGTCACGCAAGGCCCTAAAGGCAAGCAAGCTTCCAACATCCAGGGTCTGTAATCTCTCCCCTCCCGGAAGCAAGGAACCCCGCGCATGCGGGGTTTTTTTTCGCCTACCGGTCGTGCCCTTGTTCATGCGTCCAGCCGCTCTCGCGCACGAAGGCCTGCGCGTCGGCGAGAATCGCCTGCAATTGCTCGTCGCTCACCGCATCGAGCGTGCCCGCGAGGCTGTTGCGCTGGATCGCCTCCAGCGCCTCGTCGTAGCGGCGCACCAGCGCCGCCGCACGCTCGGCCAGGTCGGGCGGGAGCACACCGGTCGCGGACGCCGCGCGCAAGCGCTCCGGATCGGCATGCCTCTGAAACGCATACATAAAACGTCCGATTCTCTCGTATTTGGCTTGGGTGATCGATGCTTCGCTCACGGCCTCTCCTCATGCGAATTAAATGACGCCTACATGTTTTCGATCATGACCTCGCCGAAGCCGGAACACGACACCTGGGTCGCCCCTTCCATCAGGCGCGCGAAATCGTAGGTCACCTTTTTCGACACGATCGCCCGGCCCATCGCCCCGATAATCAGGTCGGCCGCCTCGCTCCAGCCCATGTGGCGCAACATCATCTCGGCCGACAGGATCAGCGAACCGGGATTCACGTAGTCCTTGCCCGCGTATTTCGGCGCCGTGCCGTGGGTCGCTTCGAACATCGCCACCGAATCGGACATATTCGCGCCCGGCGCGATGCCGATGCCGCCCACCTGGGCCGCCAGCGCGTCCGAGATATAGTCGCCATTCAGGTTCAGCGTGGCGATCACGCTGTATTCCGCCGGACGCAGCAGGATCTGCTGCAGGAAGGCGTCGGCGATCGAATCCTTGATCATGATGTCGCGCCCGGTCTTCGGGTTTTTCACCTTGCACCACGGACCGCCGTCGAACAGCTCGGCGCCGAATTCCTTCTGCGCCAGCGCGTAACCCCAGTCGCGGAACGCGCCTTCGGTGTACTTCATGATATTGCCCTTGTGGACCAGGGTCACCGAAGGCTTGTCATGGTCGATGGCGTACTGGATCGCCTTGCGCACCAGGCGCTCGGCACCTTCGCGCGAGACCGGCTTGATGCCCAGCCCCGAGGTGTCCGGGAAGCGGATCTTGTTGACGCCCATTTCTTCGGCCAGGTAAGCGATCAGTTTCCGCGCGCCTTCGGAGCCGGCTTCCCATTCGATGCCGGCGTAGATGTCTTCGGAGTTCTCGCGGAAGATGACCATATCGGTCTTTTCCGGCTGCTTGAGCGGCGATGGCACGCCGGCGAAGTAACGCACCGGACGCAGGCAGACATACAGGTCGAGTTCCTGGCGCAGCGCAACGTTGAGCGAGCGGATGCCGCCGCCCACCGGCGTCGTCAGCGGGCCCTTGATCGAGACCACGTACTCCTTCAGCACGGCGAGCGTCTCGTCCGGCAGCCAGGTGTCCGCGCCGTAGCGCTGCGTCGCCTTCTCTCCGGCAAAGATTTCCATCCAGCTGATCTTGCGCGCGCCGCCGTAGGCCTTGTCCACCGCTGCGTCGACCACCTTGATCATGACCGGCGTGATGTCCACGCCGGTGCCGTCGCCCTCGATATAGGGAATGACCGGATTGTCCGGGACGTTCAGGGTGAAGTCGGCGTTGACGGTGATCTTCCGGCCAGCGGCCGGGACGGTGATATGCTGGACCATCCATTCCTCCTTTAAGGCGGCGGCCGGCGGCGCGAACTCGCTTACAATGACGCCCGGCATGCCGCCACGAGACATCGGCGTGCCCTGCATTATGCCTCAGCTATCCTCATCCGTTCACACGCTTTCCCATGCCCCTGATTCTCTTTAACAAGCCATTCCAGGTCCTGTGCCAATTCTCGCCGCAGGAGGGCCGCGAATCGCTGGCCGATTATCTCGATATTCCAGGCATTTATCCGGCCGGCCGGCTGGACGCCGACAGCGAAGGCCTGATGCTGCTGACCGACGACGGCAAGCTGCAGCACAAGATCGCCCACCCCGACCACAAGGAAGCCAAGACCTATCTGGTGCAGGTGGATGGCGTGCCGGACGCCGCCGCGCTGGCGCGCCTGCAGGCGCCGCTCGACCTGGGCGACTTCGTCACCCAACCCTGCCGCGCGGTGCGCATCGCCGAACCGGAATGGCTGTGGCCGCGCAATCCGCCGATCCGCGCGCGCCAGGACAAGCCGACCGCGTGGATCGCGATCACGCTCGAAGAAGGCAAGAACCGGCAGGTGCGGCGGATGACGGCGGCGGTGGGCTTCCCTACCCTGCGCCTGGTGCGCAGCAGTATCGGGCCGTTTTCGCTGGCGACGCATCCATTGATGCCGGGTGAATATACCGAGGTAACGATGTAAAAAAACCCGCCGACCTCACGGTACGGCGGGTTTCTTCATTGGCGCTTCGGATTACGCCAGCGATTGCAGCGCAGCGTTGAAGGTCACGCTCGGACGCATCACCGCGCCCACCTTGGCTTCGTCCAGCTTGTAGTAGCCGCCGATGTCGGCAGGTTTACCCTGCACTTCCAGCAGTTCGGCAACGATCTTGGCTTCGCTCTCGCCCAGCTGCTTGGCCAGCGGCGCGAACTTGGCGGCCAGTTCGGCATCCTCGGTCTGCGCGGCCAGCTCCTGCGCCCAGTACATCGACAGGTAGAACTGGCTGCCACGGTTGTCGAGCTCGCCGGTCTTCGGCGATGGCGACTTGCGGTTGTCCAGCAGCTTGCCGGTGGCCGAATCGAGGGTCTTGGCCAGCACTTTGGCCTTGTTGTTGCCGGTCTTGATGCCGAGGTCTTCCAGCGAGACGGCCAGGGCCAGGAACTCGCCCAGCGAATCCCAGCGCAGGTGGTTTTCTTCGACCAGCTGCTGCACGTGCTTCGGCGCCGAACCGCCGGCGCCGGTTTCGTACATGCCGCCACCGGCCATCAGCGGCACGATCGACAGCATCTTGGCGGACGTGCCCAGTTCCATGATCGGGAACAGGTCGGTCAGGTAGTCGCGCAGGATGTTGCCGGTCACCGAGATGGTGTCCAGGCCGCGCTTGACGCGCTCGAGCGTGTAGCGCATCGCGCGCACCTGCGACATGATCTGGATGTCCAGGCCGCTGGTATCGTGCTCCTTCAGGTAGACCTTGACCTTCTTGATCAGCTCATTTTCGTGCGGACGGTACGGATCGAGCCAGAACACGGCCGGCATGCCCGAGTTGCGGGCGCGGGTCACGGCCAGCTTGACCCAGTCGCGGATCGGCGCGTCCTTGACCTGGCACATGCGCCAGATGTCGCCCTGCTCGACGTTTTGGCTCATCAGGACTTCGCCGGTGGCGAGGTCGGTGATGTTGGCCACGCCGGCCTCGGGAATCTCGAAGGTCTTGTCGTGCGAGCCGTACTCTTCGGCTTGCTGGGCCATCAGGCCGACGTTCGGCACGGTGCCCATGGTCTTCGGATCGAAGGCGCCATGCCATTTGCAGAAGTTGATGATCTCCTGGTAGATGCGGGCGAAGGTGCTTTCCGGGATGACGGCCTTGACTTCCTTCAGGCGGCCATCGGCGCCGTACATCTTGCCGCCGGCGCGGATCATCGCCGGCATCGACGCGTCGACGATCACGTCGTTCGGCGAATGGAAGTTGGTGATGCCCTTGGCCGAGTCGACCATGGCCAGCTCGGGACGGTGTTCCTGGCAGGCGTGCAGGTCGCGGATGATTTCCTCGCGCTGCGACGACGGCAGGTCGGCGATCTTGTTGTACAGGTCGGCCATGCCGTTGTTGACGTTGATGCCGAGGCTGTCGAACAGGGCGCCGTGCTTTTCGAAGGCTTCCTTGTAGAACATGCGCACGCAGTGGCCGAACACGATCGGGTGCGAGACCTTCATCATGGTCGCCTTGACGTGCAGCGAGAACAGCATGCCGGTCTGGTGCGCGTCTTCGATCTGGGCTTCGTAGAAGTCCAGCAGGGCCTTGCGGCTCATGAACATCGAATCGATGATCTCGCCGGCCTGCAGGGCGACCTTCGGTTTCAGGACGATGGTCTGGCCGCTCTTGGTGACCAGTTCCATCTTGACTTCGCGCGCCGCGTCGAGGGTCATCGACTTTTCGCCGTGGTAGAAGTCGCCATGGGTCATGTGCGAGACGTGGGTGCGCGACGCCTGCGACCATGGGGCCATCGAATGCGGATTCTTGCGCGCGTATTCCTTGACGGCGCGCGGTGCGCGGCGGTCCGAGTTACCTTCGCGCAGGACCGGGTTCACCGCCGAGCCGATGCACTTGCCGTACTTGGCCTTGATGGTTTTTTCTTCGTCGGTCTTTGGATCGGCCGGATAGTCGGGGATGTTGTAGCCCTTCTCTTGCAGTTCCTTGATCGCGACCGTCAGCTGGGTGACCGAGGCGCTGATGTTCGGCAGCTTGATGATGTTGGCTTCCGGCGTGAGCGTCTTCTTGCCCAGCTCGGCCAGCGCGTCGGGCACGCGCTGTTCCGGAGTCAGGTTCTCCGGGAAGGCAGCCAGGATGCGGGCCGCGACCGAGATATCGCTGGCCTCGACCGTGATGCCGGCCGGCTTGGTGAAGGTGCTGACCACAGGCAGGAAGGCGTGGGTCGCCAGCAGCGGCGCCTCGTCGGTCAGGGTGTAGATGATGGTCTGATCACTGCTCATGCACATTTTCCTCGGTAGTCGCGAACGCTGTCGCGAGTATAAAACTGACAATTGGCCACAGGCCAAGACCTTGGCGCTCCGCCTTGGCGCTCCGCGCTGATGCCGGACATTCTACCCCTCCGGACTCCGGGATGGCAGATCGCAAAGGAGTGATCACATCCACCCTGCGGCGTCGCGGTCGGCGCCGCAAGTCTTCTATAAGACATAAGACGCGCCATATTATGCCCGAGCTTTGCGCGGCTTACCAGTTTTTAAGCGTTCGACAACCCAGGACGTGAAAAATGAAGCACCAAGCAAAAAAACCCGCCAGGACCGAAGTCGGGCGGGTCTTTCCAACTGCACAGAACTTTGCCGTCGCGGCCCATCGGGCCGCGTCGCAAACGGGCTATTAAGCCGACAGTGCTTTCAGGGCTGCAGCCAGGCGGCTCTTGTGACGCGCTGCCTTGTTCTTGTGGATGATCTTCTTGTCAGCGATGCTGTCGATCTTCGACACGGATTGCTGGAAGATGGTGGTCGCGGCAGCCTTGTCGCCAGCCTGGATGGCTTTGCGGACGGCCTTGATTGCGGTGCGCAGGGTCGAACGCTGCGACGAGTTGTGTGCGTTTTGCTTAACTGCTTGACGAGCGCGTTTGCGCGCTTGTGCGGTATTTGCCATGGAATTTCCTAAATCGGGGTCAAGTTGCGTTTGCAAACATTAGCGACTGTCAAACTGGCGCCGGGGTTGGCTATGCGGTGCCTGCCCAACGATTAGTGTCTGCTAACAGAATTCAGTACAGCCCACGATTATAGCGAAGGTTTCAATTCGGAGCAATTCATAATTCAAAGATTGTCGGTTTACTGTGCCTTTCGGAGCACCGTCCGATACCTGTCATTCGTGTCCGTACGGACGAGTTGCCCAAGTATAATCTTGCGCCATGAACCTGCTCAGAACCCTCGCCGCCATCTCCAGCATGACCATGCTGTCGCGCGTCACCGGCCTGCTGCGCGAAAGCCTGTTCGCGCGCGCCTTCGGCGCCTCGGCCTATACCGATGCCTTCATCATCGCCTTCCGCCTGCCGAACCTGCTGCGCCGCCTGTTCGCCGAAGGCGCGTTCTCGCAGGCCTTCGTGCCGATCTTGTCGGAATATAAAACCCAGCATGGCGAAGGGGCCACCAAGACCCTGGTCGACCACGTCGCCACCGCCCTGATCTGGGCCACGGTGCTGACCAGCATCGTCGGCATCGTCGGCGCCCCGCTCCTGATCACGCTGCTCGCCGGCGACCTGCGCGAGACACCCGGCGCCTACGACGCCTCGGTGATCATGACGCAGATGATGTTTCCGTACATCGCCTGCATGTCCTTCGTGGCCCTGGCCGGCGGCATCCTGAATACCTGGCGCCAGTTCAAGGTGCCTGCTTTTACCCCTGTGTTGCTGAACCTGTCCTTCATCTTCGCCTCGCTGGTGCTGGTCAACTACCTGGAGCAGCCGATCTATGCGATGGCGATCGCGGTCTGCGTCGGCGGCCTGTTGCAGGTGGCGATCCAGATTCCTTCGCTGGTCAAGATCGGCATGTTGCCGCGCATCTCGCTCAACCCGATGCACGGCCTGCGCGACGCAGGCGTGCGGCGCATGCTCAGAAAGATGGGCCCGGCCGTGTTCGCGGTGTCGGCGGCCCAGATCAGCCTGCTGATCAATACCGGCATCGCCGCCAGCCTGGCGGCCGGCGCCGTCTCGGCCCTGCAGTATGCCGACCGCCTGATGGAATTTCCGACCGCGATGCTGGGCGTGGCCCTGGGCACCATCCTGCTGCCGTCGCTGTCGAAAGCCAATAGCGAAGGCAATACCGAAGAGTATGCGGCCCTGCTCAACTGGGGCCTGCGCCTGACCTTCCTGCTGGCGCTGCCGGCGGCGGTGGGCCTGGCGACGCTGGCCGAGCCGATGATCGCCACCCTCTTCCACTACGGCAAATTCGACGATGCCGCGCTGGCCAACTCGGCCATGCCCCTGATGGCCTACAGCGCCGGCCTGCTCGGCATCATTCTCGTGAAGATCCTGGCGCCGGCCTTCTATGCGCGCCAGGACGTCAAGACGCCGGTGCGCATCGCGATCATGGTGCTGTTCGCGACCCAGCTGATGAACCTGCTGTTCGTGTACCTGCTCGACCTGGGCGTGGCGGGCCTGGCCCTGTCGATCGGCCTGGGCGCCTGCATCAACGCCACCTGCCTGTACGTGGGACTGCGCCGGCGCGGCATCTATGCGCCGCAGCCGGGCTGGCTGACGTTCTTCATCAAGCTGGCCGTCGCGGTCGGCGTGATGGGGCTTCTCGCCTGGTTCGGCCAGGCGCAGTTCGACTGGGCGGCGATGAAGGCGACGCCGGCCCTGCGCATCGGCGCCCTGCTCGCCATCATCGGCGCCTGCGCCTTCGCCTATTTCGCCGTGCTGGCCGTGCTGGGCTTCCGGCCGCGCGACTTCCGGCGCCGCGCCAATTGATCAGGACTTGTACTTGACGTTGCAGCCGTAAGGACGGGTGGTGGCCTGGGCCACGTTCCCGCCCTTCACGACCGCTTCCATCGCGGTCTTGAACAGCGGACTGGCCTTCTCGATGTCTTCCAGCTTGGCCGACGCGATGCTGTCGATGCCGCCCGCGTAGCGCAGCACGCCTTTCGCATCGATCACGTACATGTGCGGCGTGGTGCGCGCGTCATACGCCTTGCCGACCGTGCCTTGCGGGTCGAGCAGCACCGCCGTCGGCGCGGCATTGCGGCTGGCGGTCAGCTCGTCGGCCTTCTTGCCGTCCACATGGCCCTGCTCGCCCGGCGCCGACGAAATCACGCTCAGCCACACCACGCCCGCATCCTGCGCCTGCTTCTGCAGGGCCGGCATGTTCGCCTGGTAGTGCTTCTTCACGTAAGGGCAATCGTGGTTGGTCCATTCCAGCACCACGACCTTGCCCTTGTAGTCGGCCAGGCTGTGCTGCTTGCCCTTGCTGTCGACGGCCGTGAAGGCGGGGGCCGGCTGGCCGATGGCGGGCGCGGCGAACGCCGGCGCCGCAGCGGCGCCCAGCAGCAGGGCGGCCATCGATACCGTGGTGCGCAGCATGGCGCGACGTGGGGAAGCTTTCATGATCTCTCCTTGTGAGTAAATGATTACTGCTCGAACGACTCGGTGACGATGGACTGGGTCAGCACCGGCGGCAGGACCACCGGCTCTTTCCTGGCCGGGTAGAAGGCATAAAACGGCAGGCCGTCGCGCTGGAACGATTGTAAAAACGCCGTGATGGCGGGATCGCGGTTGGTCCAGTCGCCCTTCATGTAGACCACGCCGCGCTCGCGCATCGCCTGCTGGACGGCGGCCGTCGACAAGGTCGTGCGCTCGTTCACCAGGCAGGTGATGCACCAGGCCGCGGTCATGTTGACGAATACCGGTTTACCTTCGGCGCGGAGAAAGGCCAGGCGCTCGGCGCTGTAGGGTTCGGCCTGCATGGATTGCGCAGGGGCCGCGGCCACCGGCCCGGCGCCATGCAGCGCGGCCATCAGGCCCACGATGCCGGCAACGCCGGCCACTGCCGCCCCGCGCGGCCACCAGCGCTTCCTGGTCCCATGCTGGCCGAGGCCGACCAGCCAGGCCACCAGGCCCACCAGCACCAGCCCGGCGAGCGCCATGCGCAGGCCTGCCTCGCCCGCCTGCTGGGCCAGCACCCACAGCAGCCAGGCGGCGGTCGCATACATCGGGAAGGCCATCGCCTGGCGCAGCGTCACCATCCACGCGCCGGGCCGCGGCAGGCGCCGGGCGAGCGCCGGGAACATCCCGAGCAGCAGGAACGGCAGGGCCAGGCCGAGGCCCATCGTCGCGAACACCACCAGGCTGACGTAGGCCGGCGCCACCAGCGCCGAGCCGATCGCGGCGCCCATGAACGGCGCGGTGCAGGGCGTGGCCACCACCACCGCCAGCAGGCCGGTGAAGAAGCTGCCGGCATGGCCCTTGCGCTCGGTAAGCCCCTGGCCCGCGCCGGAAAGCGCGCCGCCGATGTCGAACACCCCGGACAGGTTCAGGCCGATCGCCAGTATCAGCCAGGACATCGCCGCCACGAACAGCGGCGACTGGAACTGGAAGCCCCAGCCGACCGCGCTGCCCCCCAGACGCACGGCCAGCAGGGCCAGGGCCAGCGCCATGAAGGCGGCCAGCACGCCAAGCGTATAGAACAGGCCGGACAGGCGGACCGCGCGCCGGTCGCCGCCCGACATGCCGGCCACCGCCGTGGCCTTGATCGCCAGCACCGGGAACACGCAGGGCATCAGGTTCAGGATCAGGCCGCCCAGGAAGGCGAACAAGGCCATCTGCCACAGCGGCAACGCGGCCGGCGCTTCGGCGGCAGGCGCGGGAGCGGCCGGCGTGAGCTCGAGCGCGAACCAGCGTTTCTGTCCGCCGCCGTCCGTGATCGCCAGCAGGCCGGCGGATGGCCCCGGCGTGTAGCCCTGGCCCTTGGTCGTCGCCAGCGTGAGCCTGCCCTCTTCCACTGTCAGGGCCTGGTCGGCCACGTGGTCGACGACGCCCCAGCTGTCCGGGAAGTACAGCGCCGATCGCACGGATGCCGGCGAAATGCCTTCGCCCTCGACCGCCAGTTGCAAGGTCGATTCGCCGGCGCTCACCGAGGCGCGCCAGTCGGCAGGCTGCGGCTGCGGCTGGCGCGCGTCGGCGCTCTTGAAGGCGGCCAGGATCCCGGCGCTGGCCGGACGTGCGCTCGCCTCGACCGGCAAGGCCAGGCGGAACTTGCCTTCCTCGGGAATGCACTCCTTCTCGCACACCACCCAGTCGGCATCGGCCTCGAGAACCAGCTGGCTGCCGGGCCGCGCATCCCGCGGCACCGTCAGGGTCATCGGAAACACGATCTCGTTCTCGTAGCCGTAGCTGGCGACCGGACCGATGATGAAGCGGTCGGGGCCCGGCCAGGCGATCTCGCCGACCGTGGCTCCTGGCGGCGCATTGAATGCGATGCTCGGCGGCGAACCGGCGTCGCCGGGATTCTTCCAGTAAGTGTGCCAGTGCGGCGCCAGGCGCTGGCGCAGGCCGATGCGCAACGCCTGGCCCGGACTCACGGCGGCGTATTCGCTCACCAGCGACACCGTGGCGCGCGGGCTTTGCTGCACATTGCTCTCTGCCGCCACGGCCAGCGCCGGCGTCAATACGAGAGACAGTGCAGCGATCAAGGTGCGCCAGGAAGACCGGGCGGCGGTTAGAAAAGATCCGGGCATCAGTTGCTAATGCGTGGGTCAATCAATGGGTTCGACGGTCGGTGACAAAGCTAACACGTTCCCGCGTCGCCCGGCAATCATCCCGATACTGTAAAGACACCGATTCGCATCCTGACTTTCGGCACATGCGGACCTTCGCGCGGCTTCGGATAATCGCCCCACTCGCAGCGCCTCGGGGGCGCCGCGATTCAACCAGAACCGGAAAAACAACCATGCAAAAATTCGTCCATGCCGCCGTCCTCATCGCCATTCTCGCCGTCGCCGGCGCCGCACGCGCGCAGGAGCGCGGCTACATCGGCCTCGCCGTCGGGCCTTCGAAAGCCAGCGTCACCAACGGCGATGGCCAGCGTGTCGACCGTGACAACGACGTCGTCGCGTTCAAGGGCTATGCCGGCTACGACTTGAACCGGCACCTCGCCATCGAGGGCGGTTACGCTGGCACGACGGGCAAGCTCCGCTTCGACGGCGCGCGCTTCGGCGTGGCCACCGATCCGCGCGCCGGGATGAGCGCCTTCTATGCGGCGCTGCGCGGCAAGGTCGCCGTCGGGGCATCGGTCGACCTGTTCGCCAGGCTTGGCGTGGCGCGCAACCGGTTCGAGCTCACCGGCGCCGGCGCGCAAGACTTCCACGTGACCGCCGTCAAGCCGATGGTGGGGGCCGGCGTCGCCTGGCGCGTGTCCGACCAGGTGGCGCTGACGGCCGAGCTGGAACACTACGGCCGCGTGCGCGAAGGGAACCGCCGCTTCGTCCAGAACCGCGCGCAGCTCGGCGTCCAGTTCGGCTTCTGATGGCGCCGGCAAGAACGAGCAGACTTTCCTCAGTGCATCTGCGAAAATACTGCTCCCTTTCCCCATGCGAACAATGATGCCCGCGCCCACCGCCCCCAGCATGCCGCATATTCCACCCTGGGCGTTCGCCGGCGTCGCCGCGCTGCTGTTCGCGGTGCTGGACATCGCCGCCGTCCTGGCCGCCGGCGTGGAGCGGGCGCCGCTGCACAACCCGATCGGCCTGGCCGCGCTGGCGGCTGTCGTCGGGACACAGGACTGGCTGGCCTGGACTGGCGGCGCGCAGCGGCCGGCCGTGTTCCAGTGCTATGCGATCGCCAAGACGGCGGTGGCCGTGCTTGCCGTGGCGGCGGCCGCCGCCGCCTGCGCGGCCCGCCTGCCACGGCGGCGTGCGGCGCTGCTGGCGCTGCAGATGGCGTGCGCGCTGGCGCTCGATTCCACGCCCTTCCACCTGCTGGTGGCCGTCCAGATCGGCATGCTGCTGCCGCTGCGCACGGCGCTGGCGTGGCTGGCCATCCAGTACCTGCTGGGCGCCGGCGTCGATCTGCTGCTGGTGCTCGACCTTGCGCAGCGCCAGGCGCAGCCGGCGCAGTGGTCGCTGCTGGGTTACCTGTGCGCCGAGCGCGCCGTCGTCGTCGCCGGCTTCGCCGCCGTCGGCCGCCTGGTCCTGTACGAACGCCGCACGCGCCAGGCGCTGGCTGCCGCCCATGCCCAGGTGCTGGCCACCCAGTCGCTGCTGGCCGACACCGTGCGCGGCAGCGAGCGCCTGCGCATCGCACGCGACCTGCACGACACGGTCGGCCATCACCTGACGGCCCTGAACCTGCATCTCGACCTGGCGCTGCGCCAGGCCGGCAGCGCCGCCCCGCCTGCCCTGCCGACGGCGCGCGCCGTCAGCCAGGATCTGCTGGCCCAGGTGCGCGGCGTCGTCACCAGCACGCGCGATGACCGCCCGATCGACCTGGCGCAGGCCTTGCGGATGCTGTGCGCGGGGCTTCCGGCCTTGAAGGTCGACCTGCGCGTCGACGCCGCAGCCGCATGCCAGCCGACGCCGGTGGCGCACGCGCTGTTTTGCTGCATCCAGGAAGCCATCACGAACACGCTGCGCCACGCGCAGGCAAGGCGTCTGGACATCGTCCTCGAGAACCGCGACGGCATGACGGTTGCCCGCGTCGCCGACGACGGCTGCGGCAAGCCCGGCGCCGCCGAAGGCAACGGCCTGCGCGGCATGCGCGAGCGCCTGGCCGAACTGGGCGGCACGCTGAGCTGCGGGCCCGATGAGGGCAAGGGATTCAGTCTCGAGATGCGCGTGCCGCAGGCCGGGAGCGCGGCATGATCCGCGTCGGCCTGGTCGACGACCAGACCCTGGTGCGCAGCGGCATCCGCGGGCTGCTGGACCTGACCGACGACATCCGCGTGGTCGCGGAAGCGGCCGACGTCGACGCGGCGCGCGCGATGCTGGCCACGCACGCGCTGGACGTGCTCCTGCTCGACGTGCGCATGCCGGGCTGCGACGGGGTCGACCTGTTGCGCCGCCAGAGCGCCGCGCTGCCGCCGACGATCATGTTGACGACGTTCGACGACGACGCGGTCCTGTTCGAGGCGATGCGCCTTGGTGCGCGCGGCTTCCTGCTGAAGGACATTTCGCTGGAACGGCTCGCGGAGGGCCTGCGCGCCGTGGCCGGCGGCGCCACCCTGTTCCGGCCCGGCATGACGGAACGCGTGCGGGCATCCTACCAGCGCACGCATGGCGCAACAGCAGCCGCCGGCGCGGCCGGACTGACGCGCCGCGAAATCGAGATCCTCGCCCTGATGGCCGGCGGACTCAGTAACGCCGAGATCGGCGCCGCCCTCGGCGTGAGCGAGGGCACGGTCAAGAACCATGTGTCGAGCATCCTGTCCAAGCTCGGCGTACGCGACCGCGTGCGCGCGGTCCTGCGCGGCATCGAGCTCGAACTCGTCTGACGCCGGCTAGGCTGGCGACGCGGCTTGTTCCGCCGGCTCGGACTCGGGCTCGGGTTCGGGTTCGGGCTCGGGCTCGGGTTCGGGCACGGGTTTGGGTTCCGGCTCGGCTTCCGGTGCGGGTGCGGGCGGCGGCGGCGCCACGGCCGGCGCCGGTTCCTGGACGGGTGGCGCCGGCGGCGCGCCCGGCCCGCCCGACTGGGTCGTCGGGACGGCCGGCGCCAGGCTGCGCTCGCCCGCGCTGAAGCGCCACTCCGAGATCATCTCCTTGTTATCCAGGCCCTTGAAGCGGCTGTCGAAGTTCGCGATCTTCAGCGGCCTGGCGGTCGACAGGCTGTGGATGGCGACCACGCCGGTCTCGCCGCCGCCCAGGTAGACGATGCCCCACTCGGCCTTGCCGGTCAGCGGATCGACATAGACCTTGCGCAGGTGGCGCCGCACGGCGGGCGAGCGCGGGTCTTTCAGCAGTTCGGCCAGCGACGGCGGATACGGCGAGCCGCCGCGCGGGGTGGCGGCGGCGTAGCTGTCGAGCGCGGCGCTGAAGGCGGCGCCGATCTCCAGCAGTTCTTCCTCGGCGGCGGCGCGCTGCAGGAGCGAACCGATCTTGAGCGTGGCCGCCCCCACCAGGCCGATGATGGCCACGAAGATGATCAGGCCGAGATAGGTGAAGCCGGCCTGGCGCCGCGCTTTCACTACCACTCCAGGTAGGGACGCCCGCGCCGGTCGTTGCCGGGCGCGCCGCTGCGCAGGTTGGAAAAGCCCCCCTGCTCGCCGTCCTGCGGCGCCTCGAGTATCCAGGTCTCGCGGCTTTCGGTGACCGGGTCGAGCGGGATCTCGCGCAGGTATTTTTCGTCGACCAGCTGCTCGAGCGATTCCGGATAGCGCCCGGTGTCGGAGCGGTACTGGTCGACCACGGCGCGCGTATTGCGCAGGTTGTCGGCCAGGATGGTCTCTTTCGCGCCGTCGATGCTGGGGAAGAAGCGCGGCACGGCCAGCGTCAGCAGCAGGGCCACGATGCCCAGCACCACCAGCAGTTCGATCAGCGTGAAGCCGCGGCGTGGTCTCATCGGGTTCACCATTTGTTGTAGGGGATGCCGTTCAGGCCAATGCGCTGCGAGGTCGAATACACGTCGTAGACGTCGTCGCCCTCCTTCGGCTCGTCGGGCTCGCTGGCGTAGCTGCGCTTGCCCCAGGTGGCGGCGTCCGACAGCTCGGCATCGGGATTGAAGGGGTCGCGCGGCAGGCGCCGCAAAAAGTAGATGTTGGCCTGCTTCGGGCTGCGCAGGTCGGGCACGCCTTCGACCAGCAGCTCCAGGCGTTCCGGGTAGCCGCTGGCGTCCGCCGCCTTGCTCACGCGGCCTTCGTCGCCGGCCTTCTTGTAGGCGTCCAGGCCGGCGCGGATCTCGCGCAGCGCGCGCCGCAGTTCCTGTTCGTCGCGGCGCTGCACCGTGACCTCGGCCACCGGCAGCACCAGGGTGCCCAGCAACGCGAGGATGGCCAGCGTGACCAGCAGTTCGATCAGCGTGAATCCAGTGGCTGCGCGCCGCGCCTGAACCTTCATCGCTGCGGAATCGGCGGATTGACGCCCGGCGGATAGGCGGCCGGGACGACCTCGGGTTCAGGCGCCGGCGCCGGTTCAGGCGGCGGCGCCGGCGCGCCCGGCGGCGCCGAAGGCGGCGAGCCCAGTTGCGGCGTGGCCGGCAAGGCGGATGGCGGCACCGAGAAGCTCGGGGTAGCGTCCGGCGGCGGCGCGACCGGGGTCGTTTCGACCGCCGGCGCCGGGGCTGGCGCGCGGATGGGCGATCCCGTGACCTGCACCCGCACCACGTTGTCGGGCCGGCGCCGGAAGCTGGCCTCGGTGCCGGCGCCGAATTCCGACGCCGACGCCGGCGGGCGCTGCACGGCGCGCACGATGCGCGGCGTGATCGACAGCACGATCTCGGTGCGGTCGCGCTGGTCGCGCTGGCTGCCGAACAGGCGGCCGACCACCGGCAGGTCGCCGATGCCCGGCACCTTGCTGCCGCTGCTGCGGTCTTCATTGCTGATCAGGCCCGCCAGCACCTGGTTCTCGCCATCCTTCAGTTGCAGCAAGGTGTTGGCCGAACGGGTGCCGATGCGGTAGGCCACGGTGCCGCTGGTGGTGCGCACCGATTCGCCCAGGCTGCTGACCTCGAGCCCGATGCGGATCGCCACCTCGTTGTTGAGGTAGATGGTCGGCTCCACGTTCAGCGTCAGGCCGACGTCGATGTAGTTGATGTTTTCGGATGCGAAGCCGCCGATGCCGGACGACACCGTGGCCGAGATGTTCGGGATCTTGTCGCCGATGACGACCTTGGCCTTCTCTTTGTTGCGCACGCGGATGCGCGGATTGGCCAGGGTATTGGTGTCGCCGTCGGTCTTGTTGGCGTTGAGCGACGCGCCGATGCCGCTCACTTCGATATTGCTGCTGTTGAAGTTGCGCAGGTCGTCGATCGTCAGCGGGGCGCCGTTCAGCGTCTGCAGCGGCGTGAACGAGAGCCCCGCCGGCCAGGCGATGCCGAGGTCCATCACGCTGCTGCGGCGGATCTCGAGCACCTCGACGTCGAGCATGACCTCGGGCTCGGGCACGTCCTGCAGGGCCACCAGCTGGGTGGCGATGCGGATCGCTTCCGGGTTGTCGCGCAGGATCACCAGGTTCAGCTTCTCGTCCACCACCACGTCGCGCGCCTTGAGGATGGTCTTGAACGTGTTGGCGATGCTCTTGGCTTCGGCATTGGCCAGGAAGAAGGTCTTGACCGTCATCTCCTGGTATTCGCGGACCTTGGCCGCCACGTTCGGGTAGATCAGGACCGTGTTGCCGTCCATGACCTGGCGCTCGAGCTGGTTGGTCATCAACAGGTAATACACCGCCGCCTCGACCGTGCTGTTCTTGAGGAAGATCGAGGTGCGGGTATCGGCCTTGACGTCCTTGTCGAAGATGAAGTTCAGGCCCGAATGGCGCGCGATGACCTCGAACACCTGCTTGAGCGGCGCCTCGCGGAACTCCAGGCTGATGGGTTTGCGGTAGCTGGCCGCCAGCGCCGCCTGGCCCTTCGGCGCGGCGGCGGCCTTGGCGTCGACTTCCTGCATCAGCTGGCGCGCCGCCTCGTGCGCGGGGCGTTCGGTGAGCACCGCCGCCAGTATTTGCCGCGCGGTCTCGGGTTCGTCCTTGTCGAGGGCGGCGCGCGCTTCGACGATGGCGGCCGCGTGGCGGCGCTCGGCCTCGACCTGGCGCAGCCCGGCGCGGGCGCGGTCGTTGACGGGGTCGATCGCCAGCACGCGGCGGAAATCCTGGGTTGCCAGGTCGACCTGGCCGGCCGCCAGCGCGCGCTCGGCCTGGTCCACCAGGCGCGCGGTGGCGTTGTCGCGCGCGCGCAGGAAGGCCGCCCGGTAGACCGGGTTGTCCGGCTCGGACGCCAGCGCTTCCTGGTACTTGGCCAGGCCGGCGCCCACCTGGTCCCGGGCCACCAGCTCGTTGCCTTCCTGGTAGGCGCGCTGGGCCGCGCAGCCTGCCAGCAGCAATGGAAGCAGCAGCAGGCCAAGACCTTGAATCCGGGTTCGCACCATCAGTCGAATACTCCAATATTGAGCTGCTGTCGTTGTTCCAGCGGCAGGTAAGTCAGGGTCAGCACCGGTGGACGGATCGCGTCCACGCGGTAGGTGCCATCGATGGTTTCGCCATCCTGGACGAGATAGGTGCGTTCGCCGCGCGCCAGGTAGATTTGCCACACGCCGTCCTGCAGCGACTTGCCGAGATAGGTGAACGGCAGCGGCGGCGCGCTCGGCGGCGGTGGCGGGGGCGGTGGCTCGTTCGATGGCGGCGGCGGCGGCGGCGTCCAGTCATGGCGCGCGAACAGGCTATTCTCCCCTTCCCCGAAGCGGTCGCCGCTGGCGCCGATCAAGGTCTCGCGCGGGATCAGGCGCGCGATGGCCACGTCGTCGCCGGTTTTCCTGATGGCCGGCGCGGCGCTGCGCAAGGGGGCCGTGGCAGCCGCGCGCTCGACCGGCTCGGCCAGTTCCGTCTCCGGCGCGTTGTCGCCAAAGACGACCAGGCCGGCGGCCAGCGCCAGCGCCACGCCCATGGCAATGTGGCGCGGCTTCACGACTTGCTTCCTTCCGTGAGATAGAAGGTCAGGCGCAGGCGCGCCTCGACCCCGGCCTCGCCCACGCTGTCGCGGCGAAAAGCCACGTCGTCCAGCGAGGCATGCGGAATCGCGCGCAGCACGTCCATCGCGAATTCCCAGATCGCGCCATAACTGCCCTTCACCGGCAGGTTGACCTGGTAGGCCACCAGCTTCGCATTGCGGTCGTTGGTGGCCCGGTATTCGCCCTGGCGCAGCGCCAGGCCGTGGCGCTCGGCCAGCGCGAACACTTCCTTCAACTGACGCTCCACGCCGCGGCGCTCGCCCAGGGTCGCATAGAAGTGCCGCAGATTCTGGTCGCTGCTGGGCGGCGCCGCCGCCGGGACAGGC
Source organism: Massilia sp. UYP32 (assembly GCF_050434365.1). Taxonomy (NCBI): domain Bacteria; kingdom Pseudomonadati; phylum Pseudomonadota; class Betaproteobacteria; order Burkholderiales; family Oxalobacteraceae; genus Massilia; species Massilia sp. UYP32. Next base: position 188,211 of record NZ_JBNDIK010000001.1, on the reverse strand, counting down.
TGCGGCGGCAGCGGCGTGCGCGCCGCCCGGCGCGCCGCCTCGTATTCCGCGTCCAGTCGCGCGCGCGCCGGCACCAGCGCCGCCTGGACCGCGGCGCCAGCCAGCATCAGCGCCAGCACCAGGGCCACCAGCGGATCGACGCGCGCCAGCAGCAGGCGCGCGCGCAGCAGCAGTGCGCCCGTCTTCACGCGCTCTCCCACTGCACGCTGACCTGGAACCGCAACGGGCGGTTCGGGTCCTGCTCCATCACCTCGTGGCGCAGCAGCACCACGCTGCTGAACCATTCCTCGGCCTGCAGGCGCGTGATATAGGCCAGCATCTCGTCGCTCGAGCGCGCCTCGGCGCTGATGCGCACCGTGCGCCGCTTCGCGTCCGGTTCCAGCGCCAGCAGTGCGATCGTGTTCGGCGTGGCTTCGCCCAGCGCCGCCGCCAGGTCGCGCCACGGCAGGTTCAGTTGCAGGATGGCGGCATTGACGGCCCCGGCCTGGGTCGGAGACACGGCGATCGGCGCGGCCGGCGGCGCGGCAACTAGCGCCGGCGCGCTGCGCGCGGCCAGCGCCGCCTGCAGATCGCGCACTTCTTCCTGCTGTTCAAAATAGCGCTGGGTCATGAACAGCGCCGGGATGCACAGCGCCAGCACGCCCGGCAGCGTATAGGCCAGGGTCGGCGGCGCGCGAAACAGCGTGCGGCGCAGGCTGGGCGGCGCGAAATCGATGCGGGTGCGCTTCATGCCGGCACCCCGGTGCGGGCCAGGCGCGCCAGTTCCGACCAGTCATCAAGCTGCTCGAGCAGGCTGCAGGCGAATTTCAGCCGTCCCGGACTGCTGGCCCAGGCGGCGGGCGCCGCGCCGGAAAGCTGCAGACGCTCGGGCCGCGCGATTCCGACCCGCAGCGCTTCGCGCGCAATATGGGATTCGAGCCAGTCGCGGTCGGCCCCCGCCGGGATCGGGGCGCTTCTCACCGCCGCCAGCTTGCGGCCCTCGTAGGCCGCGAGCGACAGCACGCCGCCATGGACCAGGCCGAACCAGGCGCCGGGCCGGCGTTCGCGACGCCAGGCGTTCATGGCGGCGACGAATTGCGGGCTCACCTCGACCAGGTGGAAACCGTGCTCCCGGGCGGCCGCCGCCAGCGCGTCGAGCAGCGCCACGGGCGCCGCAGCGGCCAGGAAGGGATCGACCGCATCCCAGTCGGCGCTGATCTTCCAGTCGGCGCCGGACGCCCCGAACAGGTGCTGGAAGCGCAGCGCGGCGGCCGCCTCCAGGTCGCCCATGCGGGTGGCGCCCGGCGGCGGCGGCACTTGCCACAGGCGCACCAGCTCGTCGGCCAGCACCACGCTCACCGGCCAGCCCTTGACCGGCAGGTCGGCAAACAGCATCGGGAGGCCACGCGCCAGCGCGTCGGGCGCGAACAGGTCGAGCGGCTGTTCCGACAAGGCCAGCGGCGCGCCGCCGAACAGGCGGCTGGTCTTGACCAGGGCCAGGCCGCCCGCGGCCACGCCCAGGCGCAAGGCTTGTCCGATGGGAGGAAAATGCAGTCTACGCATGCAGGGTCACCCGCTTGATCTCGTCGATCGTGGTGGCGCCGCGCCGCACCAGGTCGAGCGCCGCCAGGCGCAGGCTGCGGGTGCCGTTGGCGTGGGCCGCGGCCTTGATGCGGCGGATCGGCTGCTTGTCGACGATCAGTTCGCGGATCTCGTCGTTCAGGGTCAGGATTTCGGCGATCGAACGGCGGCCCTTGTAGCCGGTGCCACGGCAGTCGCCGCAGCCCTTGCCGCGCATGAAGACATAGTCCGCCACTTCTTCGCGCGCCAGGTGCACCGAGGCCAGCTCGTGCGCGTCCGGCTCGTAGCGCTCGGCGCAGCGCGGGCAGCACATGCGGATCAGGCGCTGGGCCCAGATGCCGTTCAGGGCCGAGACGAAGGCATACGGATCGATGCCCATGTGGGTGAAGCGGCCGAACACGTCGAACACATTGTTGGCGTGGACGGTGGTGAGCACCAGGTGGCCGGTCAGGGCCGACTGCACCGCGATCTCGGCGGTCTCGCGGTCGCGGATCTCGCCCACCATGATCTTGTCGGGGTCGTGGCGCAGGATCGAACGCAGTCCCTTGGCGAAGGTCAGGCCCTTCTTTTCGTTGACCGGAATCTGCAGGATGCCCGGCAGCTGGTATTCGACCGGGTCCTCGATGGTGATGATTTTCTCGCGCCCGTTGTGGATCTCGGTCAGCGCCGCGTACAGGGTGGTGGTCTTGCCCGAACCGGTGGGGCCGGTCACCAGCAGCATCCCGTACGCCTCCTGGGCCAGCTGGCGCAAGCTCACCAGGGACGGCGCGTCGAAGCCCAGCGCCTCGAGCGTGAGCGCGCCATAGGCCTCGATCATGGCGCGCTTGTCGAGGATACGGATCACCGCGTCCTCGCCGTGGATGCTGGGCATGATCGAGACCCGCAGGTCGATGTCGCGCCCGCCCGCCTCGACCCGGAAGCTGCCGTCCTGCGGCACGCGGCGCTCGGCGATGTCGAGTTCGGCCAGCACCTTCAGGCGCGAGATGATGTGCTCGGCCAGCTCGATGCCGCCCACGGTGGCGGCGTGATCGAGCACGCCGTCGACCCGGTACTTGACGGCCAGCCCGCCGGCGGTGCTCTCCAGGTGGATGTCCGAAGCGCCGGCCTTCAATGCGTCGTACAGGGTGGAGTTGACCAGCTTGACGGCCGGGCTGCCCGCTTCCGACACCGAGGCGAACGACAGCACGGTGCCGGACTTGCCGTCGCGCCGCGCGTCCTGGGCGCCGCCCACCAGCGAGTCGACGGCGCGCGCCGACTCTTCCTGCTTCGACAGATAGGCCTGGATGTCGGACTGCAGCGCCAGGCATACATCCAGTGGGTTCCTGGCGCTGGCGCGCGCCTGGGCCCCGAGCCAGGTCTGCAGGTCGAGGTCGAAGGGATCGGCCAGCACCCCGGTCAGGCGCCCGTCCGGGTGGCGCAGCAGCGCGCAGTGGCGCGACAGCGCCTGGGCCAGCGGCAAGAGTTCGAAGGCCGGGGCCAGCGCCAGCATGGCGCCGGTCTCCATCACCGCGAGGCCGAACGGCGCGGCCAGTTCGCGCACCAGCTCGCGCGGATCGCGCCCGGTCAGGGCTTCGAGCTCGAGCACCAGGCCGCGCCGCGAGACCGCGGCGGCGGCGCGGGCGCGCGCCAGCAGCGCCGTGTCGAAGGGTTCCGCGTTCACGACATGTCTCCCGCCAGGTCGAAGATCGGCATGTACAGCAGCACCACGATGGCGCCCACCACCAGGCCGATGGCCGCCATCAGCAGCGGCTCGAAGGTCCGCGTGAAGCGGTCGATCCAGCGTCCGATCTCGCCATCGTAGAAGGCGGCGGATTGGGTCAGCATCGGCCCCATGTCGCCGGTGCGCTCGCCCACGCGCAGCATGCGCAGCGAGATTGGCGTGGTCAGGCCGTGGGCCTCGAAGGCGTTCGACAGCGGCTGGCCGGCCTCGATCGCGGCGCGCGCCGCGGCCAGGTTGCGCGCCAGGTGGCCTGACACCATCGGCTGCACCGTCTCGATCGCGCCGACGATGGTGATCCCGCCCTCGGTCAGCATGCCCAGGGTCAGGTACAGGCGCGACAGCTCGTAGACGCGGGCCCGCTCGCCGATGCCGGGCAGGCGCGCCAGCAGGCGCGCCATGCCGCCGCTGCGCAGCAAGTGGCGCACGGCGGCGGCCAGGCCGGCCACCAGCAGCGCCGCGACGACCAGGATCGCGCCGCCGTGGCCGGCCGCGAACTGGCCCCAGTCCAGCAGCAGTTGCGACATCCACGGCAGGTCGCGCCCGGCGCCGTGGTAGACCTCGGCGAATTTCGGCACCACGTAGCCGATCAGGAAGGCGCTGACGCCGCCGCCGACCATCAACAGGATCACCGGATAGATCGAGGCGCTGACGATCTTGGAACGCACGGTGTCGATGCGCTGCTGGTAGTCGATGTAGCGCGCCAGCGCGCGCGGCAGGTCGCTGGTGCCTTCGGCGGCGCGCACGATGCCGACGTACAGCGGGGGGAACAGCGCCGGCTGCGCCGCCAGCACGCTGGAAAAGCGCTTGCCCTCGCGCAGGCCGGCCAGCAGGCGCTCGAGCACGGCGCGCGTGGAGGGCGCGGCTTCCTTCTCGAGCAGCGCCTCCAGGCTTTCGACGATGCCCAGGCCGGCATTGAGCAGCGCCAGCAGCTCCTGGCTGAACAGCACGAGAGAAAGCTTTCCCCCGCGCGGGCGCGCCAGCGCCGCGCCGCGCGCCGGCTCGACGGCGCTGACGAACAGGCCGCGCGCCTCGACCTGGCGGCGCGCGTCCTGGGCGTCGGGCGCGTCGACGACGATGTTCGAGATCGACATGTCGGGCGCGAGGGTGCGAACGGCGAACTGCATGGGATGCCCGGCGAGGTTGCGGTGAAGCGAAATAGGAACGTTCAGTTCGTGCTCAGTTGGTGATGTCGGCGTTGTCGCCGGCGCCGCCAGGTTGCCCATCCTTGCCGAGGGACAGCACCTCGTACTCGCCGCGGGCGCCCGGCGCCCGGTACTGGTAGGGATTGCCCCAGGGATCGAGCGGAATCGCCTTCTTCAGATAGGGGCCGTTCCACTTGGCGCCGGCGCTCGGCGGCGCCGTCATGAGGGCGGCCAGGCCCTCTTCGGTGGTTGGATAGCGGCCGACGTCGAGCCGATAGGTGTCGAGGGTCTTGTCGAAGGCGTCGATCTGGGCGCGGGCGGCGGTGACTTCGGATTTGCCGAGCTGTGAGAAGTACTTGGGTCCGACATAGGCGGCAAGCAGGCCGATGATGACGATCACCACCAGCAGCTCCAGCAGCGTGAAGCCCGCGCTGCGTCCGTGACGGACGTCGGCGCCCTGTTTCATAGCAAAAACCATCAAGCGACTCCTAGATTGCTTCTTTGAAATCCTGCCCGTGAAAGGTAACACGCTGCCGAGCGCGACGACAACTGTTCTTTTCAAAAAAACACCATCCTGATGCAAGGCGCACGGCGCTTGATTCCTTTCAATAAAGCTTTCTCGATTGCAACGATGCATATTTCAGACAGGTGACAGACAGGTGGAAATAATGATTGCCCATAGGAGAAACCAAATTTAATCAGTGCAAGTTGTGGAAAGTCAAAATATTGCTCGTTAAACTTTTTTACACTTTTCTTAATTCAATTGATATATTTCTTGGCAACCTGAACCTCAGGTGCGAAACGCAGTGCCCCGCCGTATCCAGGCGAGAGAAATCCCAACCACAAAGGCAAATCATGACTCGGAAATCGCATATGGCATTACCCTCCCTGACCAGCCCGCTCGCCAAGTTCGCCGCCGCGGCCCTTGGCGCCGCGGCCATCGCCGCTCCGGCCCAAGGCGCGACCATCAATTTCGATGCCGGCGCAGGCATGGTGTTCGGCAGTGGCGACAGCTGGCAGGAGCAAGGGTACAAGCTGAGCTTCGAAGCCTACAATCCGGCGGATGTGGGCAGCCTGGTCGGCGCCATCGTCGACACCAGCGATCCGAGTTATTGCATCGGCATGGCGTGCCCGGTCAACGGCGAAGGCGGCTATTACGGCGCCTTCAACGACAGCATCGTGTGGGTCGAGTCCGAGACTGCCGCTTCCTTCATGGTGAAATCGATCGACGCCAGCTTCATCGGCCTGGATGCGGCCCTGGGTGGTTATCCGATCTATTCCGGCCTGCTGCGAATGCAGGGCTTCCTGGCCGACGGCAGCTATATGCTGCAAGACCTGCTGCTCGACGGTCCCAGCGATCAGGGCTTCCTGTTCGGCCGTTACTCGCCGTTCGAGACGTTCGCCAACACCGCCTTCGTGAGCGTCGCCCTATTCGGCTTTACCTGCGACAACTCGGGCAGTTGCCTGGCCTTCGAGAACAACCGCGGCCAGTTCGCCATCGACAACCTGGTGCTCGAAGACGCCCTGGCCGAGGTGCCGGAGCCGGCCAGTCTCGCGCTGTTCGGCCTCGGCCTGCTCGGCTTCGCCGCCCGGGCCCGCCGCCGCAATGCCTGAGCACGCCGTCACATCACAGCCGAACCCCGCAGAATCCAAGGACACGCATCCATGAAACTCCGCCCAATTTCCGCAGCCATCCTGTTCGCACTGACCAGCCTGTCGCTGTCTGCCCAGGCCGACGACGCGCGCCGCCCCTATGTCGTGCAACTGGCCGACAAGCCGATCGCCTCCTATGACGGCAGCGTCAACGGCCTGGCCGCCACCCAGCCGCGCGCCGGCCAGCGCCTCGACCTGAACAGCGCCAGCGTCCAGCTCTACAGCGGCTACCTGGCCCAGAAGAAAGCCGCCGTGCGCGCCGCCATCGGCAACGCTCCCGTCGTGCACGACTACAAGGTGGTGCTCAACGGCTTCTCCGCCATGCTGACCGACGCCGAAGTGCGCGCCCTGGTCGGCCGCGGCGACGTGCTGGCGGTCACGCCCGACGTGCCGCGCGAACTGACCACCGTCTCGACCCGCGACTTCCTCAAGCTGACCGGTCCGAACGGCGCCTGGTCCAAGCTCGGCGGCCTGGCTGAGGCCGGCGAAGACATCATCATCGGCATCGTCGACGGCGGCGTCTGGCCAGAGCACACATCCTACGCCGATCGCGTGGACGCCAACGGCAAGCCGACCCACGACACCAGCGGCAGCCTGGCCTATTCGGCGCCGCCATCGCGCTGGCAGGGCGATTGCCAGACCGGCGAAGGCTTCACCACGGCCCACTGCAACAACAAACTGATCGGCGCGCAGTATTTCGACGACATCTACCGGAGCACCGGCCGCGTCAGCCACTGGAGCGAATTCCGCTCCTCGCCGCGCGATTCGCTGGGCGGCGACGTCGGCGAAGGCAGCCACGGCACCCACACCTCGACCACCGCCGGCGGCAACTACGGCGTGGACGTGACCATGGCCGGCGTCAACATCGGCGAGATGTCGGGCGTCGCCCCGCGCGCACGCCTCGCTTCCTACAAGGTGTGCTGGACCTATGTCGACCCCAGCGTGACCATCGGCCGGCGCAACAGCTGCTACGTCGGCGACAGCGTGGCGGCAATCGAGAAGGCCGTCGCCGACGGCGTCCACGTGATCAACTTCTCGATCAGCGGCGGCACCACCCTCACCGATCCGGTCGAGCAAGCCTTCTTCGGCGCCGCCAATGCTGGCGTCATTGCAGTGGCTTCGGCCGGCAACGACGGCCCGGGCAACCAGGTGGCCCACATCAGCCCGTGGCACACCACGGTCGGCGCCTCGACCCATAACCGCGAGTTCCAGGCCACTGTCACCCTGGGCAACGGCCAGAAATACACCGGCGCCTCGATGAATACCGAACCGCTGCCGGCCGAGCCGGTGGTCGACGCCTCCACTGTCGGCCTGCCGGGCGCCAACGCCTCCCGCCTCGCCCTGTGCTACAGCGCCTCGTTCAACGGCGGCCAGCCCGTGCTCGATCCGGCCAAGGTGGCCGGCAAGGTCGTGATCTGCAACCGCGGCGAGAACGACCGCGTCGACAAGAGCCGCGCGGTGCGCGAAGCCGGCGGCGTCGGCATGATCCAGGTCGACAACGGCAGCGGCCTGGTCGCCGACATGCACTCGGTGCCCTCGGTCCACGTCACCCAGGCCGACGGCCAGGCGATCCGCAGCTACGCGGCCGCGGGCGCGGCCAGCGCCACCGCCGCGATCAGCAAGTTCGTGGTCGGCGTGTCGAAGCTGAACGCCCCGATCATGGCCAACTTCTCGTCGCGCGGCCCGAACCGCGCCGATGCCAACGTGCTCAAGCCGGACGTCACCGCGCCGGGCGTGGACATCATCGCCGGCGGCACGCCGGGCCTGAGCGAGGAGGACCATGCCGACATCGTCAACGGCACCATGGTGCCGCCGGTCGAGTTCGTGTCGATGCAGGGCACCTCGATGTCGGCGCCGCACGTGGCCGGCGTGAGCGCCCTGCTGCGCCAGAAGCATCCGACCTGGTCGCCGGCGATGATCAAGTCGGCGCTGATGACCACCGCGACCGACACCTTCCCGGACACGCTGACCGGCGACATCCGCGGCCAGCTGCCGTTCGCCCAGGGCGCGGGCCACGTCAACCCGACCGCCGCGCTCGACCCGGGCCTGGTGTACGACATCGGCGAAGCCGACTACCGCAAATACCTGTGCGGCGCCGGCGTCACCACCCAGTGCGCGGGCGGCCAGATCCCCGGCTATGACCTGAACCTGCCGTCGATCGCCGTCGGCAACGTGCTCGGCTCGGTGACCATCAACCGCTCGGTGACCAACGTCAGCGCCAGCACCTCGAGCTTCAGCGGGCAGATCTCGGTGCCGGGCTACGAGGCCGTGGTGACCCCGGCCACGCTGGCGATCGAGCCCGGCCAGACCCGGTCGTTCACCGTCACGCTGACCCGCACCAGCGCGCCCGAGAACACCTGGCAGTACGGCACCCTGACCTGGACCGGCGGCGGCCATACCGTGCGCAGCCCGGTCGTGGCCCGCTCCGGCAAGCCGATCATCGCACCGGTATTCTTCTCCAGCGACCGCGCCAGCGGCAGCAAGGCCCTGGCCGTCACCACCGGCTTCGCCGGCAAGATGGGCTCGAGCGTCGGCGGCCTGAAGGAAATCGTGCGCACGGCAAACACGATCGCGCCGGCGCCGGAAGGCAGCCTCGACACGCTGGCCCAGATGGCCGACGCCTGCCACCGCGGCCTGTACGGCGCCCGCGTGCTGCCGGTGACCTTCACCGCCGACACGGTGGCGGCGCAGTTCGAACTGTTCGACCGCGATACCAGCGGCCAGGGTGGCGACGACCTCGACCTGGTGATGGTGAACGCGGCCGGCCAGTTGGTCGCCTACTCCGCCACCTACGGTTCGGACGAGACGATCGCGCTGGCGGCCCCGCCGGCAGGCAACTACCGCGTCTGCACGCTGGGCTACAACACCGCGTCCGGCGGCACCACCTCGTACGGCCTGCATGCGGCGGTCGTGAACACCAGCGACAAGGGCGGCAACCTGCGCGCCCTGGTGCCGGCCAACGTCTATGCCGGCGGCAAGGCGACGGTGGCGGTGAGCTGGTCCGGCCTGCCGACCGGCAAGCGCTTCCTGGGCGGCGTGCGCCTGCTCGACGCCAGCGGCGCGGTCGGCTCGACCACCGTGCTGCAGGTCGAGACCAACCAGCCGGTGCCGAAGGCCGAGCGTCCGCAACGCGTCAAGGCGAAGGACGTCGGCGTGTAATCGACAGGTCCGGGGCCCCTGGCCCCGGTTGAAAAGACAAAGCGCGCCACGGCGCGCTTTGTCTTTTTGAAGGAACGGAAAGACTCAGGCTGCGGGCGAACCCAGCTGGCAGGCGCCGGCGACGCAGACGGCGCCCGGGTCGGGGCGATGGATGCAGATCGACATTTCGCCGGTGCGCTGGATCTCGGCCTGGCGCTCGGTCTTCGAACGCCCGGCCAGGGCCAGCAGCGCCTTTTCGTCGGTCTTCGCGGTCGAATACGGCAGGTATTCCTGCGGGCCGCCGCAAGCCAGCGCGCCGACCGGGAGCGAGCGGCATTGCGCGCTGTCGCTGCAGGTGGGCGTACCGATCAGGCGCTTGATCTCGGACACGGTGGCGCCAGGCTGGAGCGCGACGACCGGGAGCGCGCCGTCCTTCGCCGGCGGCTGGACCGGATCGTGGGCCTGGGTGGTGCAGGCGGCGCTGGCGCCGAACAGGAGGATGAGGATGAGTTTTTTCATGCCGCCATCTTCGCGCGCACGATACAGCTGGTCAAGCGGATCACCTTGACCGACTGTTACCAAATGTGTCATCCAAATTTGTTGCGTGGACCTTACGGAACAGCACAAGGCCCAAAAGCTTACCTCAGAACACTTTAAGTTTCCGTATGGATATATTTCTCATTTTCAGGCAAAAGACATGAACGTCGCGCATCCTGTTTTCATCAAATCCGAACTTGGGTGTTCGCAAATGTAAAAAATGTGTGCAGGAAAAATTTACTGGCTACAATAGATTCGTTAAAGACGAGCTTGTTCGAGTTCACACATGACCTTCCTGCGCACCATCCTCGCCCTCTCCCTGACGTCCGCCCTGGCTGCCTGCGGCGGCCAGTACGACCTCGACACGACCGTCCAGACCGCGTCGGCCAGCACGACCGCCAGTGCGCCCATCCTCGCGGGAACGCCGGAAACCGGCCCGAACGCGGTCCCGGCCCCGGCGCCGGGCGCCCCTGTTATCGCCACCATCGCCACCATCGCCTCTGCGACAATGCCGGCGCCCGACTGCGCCGCCGAAGGCTGCGCCAGCCTGCGCATCATCGACGGCAATGCCGAAGCCTGGCGCATCGATGCCCAGCGCCGCGCCGCGCTCGAGGCCAGCCTGCCCCGATCCTGAGCGCGGGACGCCCGCGTCAGCGCTGCTGGCGCAGACGGCGCGTCGCGGCCAGCAACAACAGGCCGCTCGCAACCAGCAGCCAGGCGGCCGGCTCCGGCACCTCGGCCACGCTGGCGAAGGCCGCATCCACCAGTTGCAGCTCGACACTCTGGCCCGCGACCACGTTCATCTCGAGCACATTGCCGGCGGCGCCCAGGTAATTGAGGGCGTCGTCGACGAAGGCGACGCTGAACAGGCTGCCATTGGCGCCCTCGCCCAGGTCGAACTCGACGTCAAAGCTGAACAGGCCGCCGAACGTGACCAGCTGGTCGAAGAAATTCCACTCCGGACCATTGCGCAACACGACGCCATTCACGACGTCGCCGCTGACGTCGCCCGACGTCATGCCGCCTTCCAGGAAGGCGCCGCTGAAGTTGCCGAGGCGGGCCACCGTCGGCGCCGCGTCCAGCGGACCGTTCAGGCCCAGGTCGAGGTAGCCGACGGTGCCGGCCAGGGCCGAGGTATCGAGCGAGACCCGGTACAGCGGGCCAGCCAGGGCCGCCGGGGCGCCGGCCGCGATCGACAGCGCCAGCAAGACACGGAACAACAGGGATACGAGGTTCGACATGGTGTTTTCCTTTAGAACGCGCCGGAGACCAGCTGCGGGGTATAGGTGAAGTTACGCTTGGCGCCATTGCTGAACGCGGTGGCGATGGTGACCGTGGCGCCCGGCGCGATGCCGGCCTGCGGCAGCGTGATGTAGGGCGAGCCCTCGTGGACGCCGGCCGGATTGTCGAGCGTGACGCCGGACGGCAGGCTCCGCAGCACCAGGTGCAGCGGACCGTTCAGGGTCTGGCCGCTGGTATTGGTGATGGTGACGTTGCCGGTGGTCTTGCCCGTCGCCCGATTGATGCTGAAGCCGCCGATGACGATCTTGCTGGACGCCGTGACGTCGGCATGCGAGCCGGCCAGGTTCAGGCTGACCACCAGCGGATCGTGGTCCGAGGCGCGCCAGGCGTTCTTGCGGTACGGGTCTTGCGCCGTATCGCCAAGGTTGTAGTCGATGGTTTCCGGCTCGTCGGCGTTGCTGTGCCATTCGGCCGCGCCCGCCACCTGCGGCGCCAGCGAGCCGCTTGCCAGCGCATGGTCGAGGTAGCCGGACAGGCCGTCGAACACATACGAATACGGCATGCCGTGCGGACGCACGAAGCGCTCGAGCAGGTTGACCATGCCGGCCTGCTGGGTCAGGTGATTGATCGGGGTCTCGAAGGCATACGCGTTCAGGTCGCCGATCACCAGCACGTCCGGATCCCCGGCCGCCTTGACCACCTGCGGGATGAAATAGTCGCTCAGGCGCCGGGCCTGCTCGGTACGGGTGCGGTCCCAGCAGCCTTCGCCATTGCCCGGGTCGGTGTCACCAGGACCGGCGCCACTGCAACCGCCCTTCGATTTCAGGTGGTTCACGATCACCGAGAACGTGCCGCCGCCCTGCTTCGCCTTGAAGGCCTGGGCCATCGGCGGACGGTTGTTGATCTCGTGGCCATCCGACAGCGCGCTGCCGGCCAGGCTCAGCTTGGCGGGCTTGTAGATCATCGCCACCCGGATCGCGTCGGTGCCCAGCGCCGCCGGCTTCGGCACCACCGCATAGGTGCCGGCCGCGGTGGCGGCATTCAATTGCTCGACCAGGTAGCCGACCGCGACGTCGCCATTGTTCTGGATTTCCATCAAGCCCACCACGTCGGCATCGAGTTCGGCCAGCGAGGCGACGATCTTGTCGCGCTGGCGCACGAACTCGGCCGTGTTGTCGGCGCCGCGGCACTCGCCCGCCGAGGTGCGGTTGCCGATGGTGCAGCCCTGGCCGCTGCGGCCCCAGGCGTCGCGGCCATCGGTGAAGGTGGTAAAGAAATTGAGCACGTTGGCGCTGGCCACCTTGATCGCGCCGGGCAAGGCCGGGGCCGGGGTGCGCTCGTTGGTGCGCGCGAAGGTCGGCGTGACGGTCGGCTGCAGCTTGAAGCCGGCCCCGCCGCCGCCCAGCGCGCCATAGTCGACCACGCCGGTCAGGTCGTGCACGGTGTCGCCCACGCGCACGGTGCCGTCCTCCGCCAGGTAGGGGATGGTGGCCGGGGCCACGAAGATGCCGTCATCCAGCACGATCTGGTTGCTCGCATGTTCGCGGGCGAGCGCGAGCGCCTCGGGCGAGCCGAGCGGATAACGGTTGGTCGGGTTCTCGCGGCGGCCGTTGGCGAGGATCAGTTCGCCGCGGTCGCCGAGGTTGCGGTTACCGTTGACGGTCAGCGGCGTGGTGAAACGCACCAGCATGCCTTCCACGTCGGCCAGGTTGGCGTTCGGCAGCGCGATATTGGTCGGCACGATGGCCGGGCCGGCGCCCAGCGACACGATGCCGCTGACATCCTTGAACTCGGTGTAGCTGCGGGTCGCGCCGCTCGGCCGGTATTCCTCGACCGTGCCGGTCACGCGCACCAGGGTGCCGACCGGCAAGTCCGTGGTCTTGCCGTAGATGTACAGGCCGTCCGACGTCGACGGATCGCCGTCGCCCTGCGGGTCCTGGATGAAGAAGCCGGCGCCGACCTTGGCGGTGATCACGCCTTGCGTGGTTTGCACGGTGCCGACATAGGCGCTGGTCGGGCCCGAACCCTGGATCGCCGGGATGCTCAACTGGCCCGCGACGTCGACGGTGACGGTGCAGCGCTCGGTGTCGCCCTCGGTGTTGGCGAACTCGACCTGGACCGGATACCGGCCGCCGGCCAGCGTGTCGCCGATGAGCAGGCGCGCCGTCGCCGTGCCGCCGATGGCGTTCGCAGGCGCGAAGTCGGCGAGGCTGACGCCGGGCACGGCCCCGGCCACGATGGCGGCCCGCGTCACCATGCTGTCGGCGTCGACCGCCGACAGCTGCGCCGAGGACGCGCTGCCCTGGGCGACCTGGACCGCCGCCGGGCAGCTCGGGACGATCGGCTTGACGACCGGGCCGCCGCTGCCGTCGCAGGGCGCCAGCGGGGAACGGGTGCTGCGCGGACCGTCGACCGGGCCGGCGACGAAGTCGTCGCGGTTATTGTCGGTATCCTGGCAGCCCTGGGCCAGGCGCGCGATCGCGTTGACGGTCGACGGCGCCGGCGCGGCCGCGCCTTCGTAGCGGTTGGCGGTGCCGAAACCGACCAGGTCGACCAGGTTGGCGCCTTCCGGCGCGGACATTTGAGTGCGTCCATTGACCAACGCCACCTTGCCGGCAGCGCCCGCCATATCGAGGCCGTTATTGAAGAGATCGCCCTCGCCCACCGCATTCGTGCCACCGCCATTGCGGCCCAGCACCAGGAAATACTGGCCCGGCGCCAGGGTCACATCCGGCAAGACCGTGACCGAACCCCAGTTACTGCCGGTCGCCGACTGGTATTGCAGGCTCAGGCCGTCGAGCCGCACCGGGGCATCGCTGCGGTTGAACAGCTCCACGAAGTCGTGGCTCCACTGGCCGCCGGCGTTGTTCGATGCGCCGTACAGCTGGCTGATTACCACGTCGCCGGGGGCGGCATGGGCGCTGGCGGCAAGGCCTGCCAGCAAGGTCGCCAGCAGCGTGCGCCGCGGTGCGAAGGATGCAAAAGTCGTCATGGGTTCCCCATTGGTTATCGCACAAGATGTGCCTGCTACGTTCATTAGCAGAATGATAGTAAATGCGGAGATTGACAACATGATGACCAGAAATTAGCCACGGTGGATAATTTCTAGCTTAGCGGCAAATCAACACACGAGGGTCGAGTTTCCGCAGGGAATCGGTAGAGAGCTTGGCGCGGGTGTCAGCGGCGACGGCGTCGTGCGGCCCAGGCGGCTACCCCGAGGCCGCCGACCAGCAGCGCATAGGCGGGTGGCTCGGGCACGAGCGAGATGGCGTAGGTTTCGAGCGCTTCGACCCGCCTGAATTGCCCGCCGTAGGTGCCGTCGATGATGCTGCGGCCTTCGAAGGCGGGGTCGCCATAGCTCAGTTGCCAGGAAATGGAAGTGGTCAGCCGGTCGTCGACGAAGAGATCGGGCCCGGCGCCGAAGGTGGGGCCGTGATCGGGCCAGTTGTAGGTCTGGCGCGAGCCCTGGCTGGGCAGGACGTTATCGAGCAGCAGCTGGCGGTACACGGCCGGGTCGGTGTAGTTGAACAGGAAGGCGGTGCGTTGCCAGTCGCGCTCGGAGACGTGCCAGCCGGCCGTGGAAGACCAGCTGCGCGGGTTGTAGCCGCCCACCACCCAGCTGTCGCCGGCGTCGTTGGCGACGCGCATCAAGGTGAAGTTGCTGCCGCGCCCATCTGCAGCGGCATGGAAGTCGAGCGAGTCGTCGCCCGGCTGCCGCGTGTAGATGTTGTCGAGATAAAGGGGGCCGGCGCCGAGCCAGCGTTCGAGCTGGCCCTGCAGGCTGGGGTCGAGCAAGGGAGGTTCGTCTTGTGCCACAGCCGGCGATGCCGCGATGCCAGTGGCCGCAACCAGGATGGCGGCCGCACCGCCCCGTGCCAGGATCTTGTTCATGCAACGTCAGACTGCACGTTGCCGGACAAGTTCCAGGCGCGTGGCCGGAGGACTCAGGCGCGCTTGTAGATGTCCTCGAAGCGGACGATGTCGTCCTCGCCCAGGTAGCTGCCCGACTGCACCTCGATGATGTGCAGCGGCAGTTTGCCCGGGTTTTCCAGACGGTGGTTCATGCCGATCGGGATATAGGTCGATTCGTTCTCGGACAGCAGGCTGACGGTATCGCCGCAGGTAACGCGGGCGGTGCCCGACACCACGACCCAGTGCTCGGCGCGGTGGTGGTGCATCTGCAGCGAGAGCTTCTCGCCCGGCTTGACGGTGATGCGCTTGACCTGGAAACGGTCGCCCGCATCGATGCCCTCGTAGTGGCCCCATGGACGATAGACGCGGGTGTGGTGCAGGTGCTCGGTGCGCTCCTTGGACGCCAGGTGTTCGACCACCTGCTTGACGCGCTGCACCTTGCTCTTGCAGGTGACCAGCACCGCGTCCTGGGTCTCGACCACGACCACGTCTTCCAGGCCCACCACCGCAACGATGCGGCTTTCGGCGCGCACCAGCGAATTCTTGACGCCGTCCAGGTAGACGTCGCCGCGCTGGGCGTTGCCGTTGGCATCCTTGGCCTGGGTTTCCCACAGCGCCGACCACGAACCGACGTCGTTCCAGCCGATATCGGCCGGCACCACGGCGGCGTCGCGGGTGTGTTCCATCACCGCGTAGTCGATCGAATCGGACGGGCAAGCCGAGAACGCGCTCTCGTCGAGGCGGCAGAAATCGAGGTCGCGGTAGGCCGCGTGCATGGCCTGGCTGGCGGCGCTGGCGATGGCCGGCGCGTGCTGCTCCAGCTCTTGCAGGTAGCGCGCGGCGGCGAACATGAACATGCCGCTGTTCCAGTAGTAGCTGCCCTCGGCCAGGAAGCCTTCGGCCGTGGCGGCGTCGGGCTTCTCGACGAAGCGCGCCACCTTGTAGCATTCGCCGCACTCGTCCACCTGTTCGCCGCGGCGGATGTAGCCGTAACCGGTTTCCGGCGCATTGGGCACGATGCCGAAGGTTGCCAGCGCGCCCTTGGCCACCAGGCGGGTGGCGCGGTCGACCGCTTCACGGAAGGCTTCGCCGTTCTGGATCACGTGGTCGGCCGGCAGCACCAGCATGACGGCCTCGGGGTCGATCGCCTGCAGGTGGTGGGCGGCGGCGGCCACGGCCGGCGCCGTGTTGCGGCCGACCGGCTCGAGCAGGATGCCCAGCGGCGTGATGCCCACTTCGCGCAATTGCTCGGCCACCATGAAGCGGTGGTCATTGCCGCACACAACGAGCGGCGCCATCATCTCCGGCCAACCGGCCACGCGCAAGGCGGTTTCCTGCAGCATGGTCTTGTCGGCAACCAGCGGCAGCAACTGCTTCGGCAAAACCTTGCGCGACAGAGGCCACAGGCGGGTGCCGGCGCCGCCGGAAAGGATGACTGGATAGATCTTCATGCGCTGACTTTCTCTTTCTCTAACTCGTTGGTGTCGTGGTCCGCGACTTCCTTGCGCCGGGAGCGGCGACGGTCGCGTGCATTGAGCCATTCCTCCGAAGAATACTCGGAAGCGTGTTTCATTTCGCCTTTTCGGTCGACACTATATTCCTTAAAGACAATCATTTCATTCAATGTTACATCATGCAACACGCGGGTGTACTCGAACAGCACGCTGCGCACGATCTCGGCGCCTTCGCAGATATGGCTGCCGTGGCCGATCCAGGTCGGGCCCACGATGCGGGCGCCGGCTTCCACTTTTACCCCGGAGCCGATGTAGACGGGGCCCTCGATGGTCGTGCCTTCCCAGTCGATGCTGGTGTTCAGGCCCACCCAGACGCCCGGCTTGATCTGGATGCCGGGCACGTCCATATTGTTGACTTCGCCGGTGATCACCGACTGCAGCACTTCCCAGTAGTCGCCCATGGTGCCGATGTCGAGCCAGTTGAACGGGCGGCCCTGGGCATAGAACGGCAGGCCGCGCTCGGCCAGCAGCGGGAACAGCTCGGAACCGATGTCGAACGGCACGCCCGACGGGATCAGGTCGATGACTTCCGGCTCGAAGATATAGATGCCGGTGGAAATGAAGTTGGACTTCGCCTCTTGCTGGCTCGGCTTTTCCTGGAATTCCAGGATGCGGCCCTGCTCGTCCGAGACCACCACGCCATACGACGAAACTTTGTCCCATGGCACTTCTTTGGTGATGACGGTGGCCATCGCGCCCTTGCGGCGGTGCTCCAGCAGCGCGGCCTTGAGATCGAGGTCGATCAGGGCGTCGCCGCACAGCACCACGGTGGTGTCGTCGAAGAAGCCGCCGAATTCCTGGATTTTCTTCATGCCGCCGGCCGAGCCGATCGGTTCGGGGACGACTTCGCCGTCATCCTTCGTATAGCCTTCGAAGGAGTAGCCGATCTGGACGCCGAACTGCTCGCCTTCGCCGAAATACTCTTCGATTTTTTCGTGCAGCCAGCTGACGTTGACCATGATTTCGGACACGCCATTTTTCTTGAGGTGTTCGATCAGGTAAGCCATCACGGGTTTGCCCAGAATCGGGATCATGGGTTTTGGCAGGTCGTAGGTGAGCGGACGGACGCGAGTGCCTTTGCCTGCGGCGAGAATCATGGCTTTCATTAGACTATCCTTTGCATTATTTGGCTGTGGTTTGGTAGCGCCATACGTCAGCGCACATTTGAGCGACATCACGTTCGGCACTCCAGCCCAGCTCCTCGCGGGCCAGGGCCGGATCGGCGTAGCACTTGGCCACGTCGCCGGGACGGCGGTCGACGATCTGGTAGGCGACCGGACGCCCGCTGGCCGCTTCGAAGGCGCGCACCATTTCCAAGACACTATTGCCCCGGCCAGTGCCGAGGTTGTAGGTGACGATGCCCGCGCCCTTGTTCAGGCGATCCAGGGTCTTGACGTGGCCGATGGCGAGATCCACCACGTGGATGTAGTCGCGCAGGCCGGTGCCGTCCGGGGTATCGTAGTCGCCGCCGAACACCGACAGCTTGTCGCGCTGGCCGTTGGCGACCTGGGCGATGTAGGGGACGAGGTTGTTCGGGATGCCGCTCGGCTCTTCGCCGATCAGGCCGCTTTCATGGGCGCCGACCGGATTGAAGTAGCGCAGCAGCGCGATGCGCCAGTCGGGCTCGGCCTTTGCCAGGTCGCGCAGGATGTCTTCGATCATCAGTTTGCTGCGGCCATAGGGGTTGGTGGCCGACAGCGGGAAATCCTCGCGGATCGGCACCGAGGCCGGATCGCCGTACACGGTGGCCGAGGACGAGAACACCAGCGATTTACAGCCGAACTTGGCCATGGTCTCGAACAGCACCACGCTGCCGTTGACGTTGTTGTCGTAATAGCGCAGCGGCTGCGCCACCGATTCACCGACCGCCTTCAGGCCGGCGAAGTGGATCACCGCATCGGGCTTGTGCTCGGCGAACGCGGCTTCCATGGCCGAGCGGTCGCGGATGTCGGCCTGGACAAAGGCGAACGGCTTGCCGGTGATGCGCCGGACGCGCTCGCAGACCGACTGCTGGGCGTTCGACAGGTTGTCGACCACGACCACGTCGTGCCCGGCGTTCTGCAGTTCGACGACGGTATGCGACCCGATATAGCCCACACCGCCAGTAACCAGAATCTTCATGTCTTTCGCTCTCTGTTAATAAATAATTTGATGACCCATGGACCGGTTGCGGCCCTTTGTTCTTGTCGGCGCAACGAAGTGCTGCTGCGCCGTGATCCCAGTTTTAGTTGTTTGTTCTGGCCGCTTCCTTGATCAGGAGCCAGAGAAACGCCATGTCGTCGATAAAGTAACGCCGAAACATCCGGCGCGGTTCCTGCAGGAATCGGAAGAACCACTCGAGCCCGGCCATCTGCATCCAGGCCGGCGCCCGCTTGACCCGGCCGATCGCCACGTCGAAGCTCCCGCCTACCCCCATCGCGAACGGTATCCGCATCTCGGCCTGGTACAGACCGAGAAATTGTTCTTTCTTGGGCGAGGAAATCGCCACGAACAGCAGGTCGGCCCGGCTCTCGCGCACCTGGCGCACCACCTGCGCTTCGGCGCCCTCGCCCTGCCAGTAGCCGTCATGCACGCCGGCCAGCACCAGGCCAGGATAGCGGCGGGCATAGGTCGCGGCCACCTCGCGCACCACGTCGGCGCGCGCACCCAGCAGGAACACCCGCCAGCCTCTCTGCGCCGCGCGCCGCATCAGGGCCTCGAAGAGGTCGATGCCGGCGACCCTTTCCTTGAGCGGCTTGCCCAGCAGGCGCGAGGCCCACACCACCGGCATGCCGTCCACATTGACCAGGTCGCATTCATTGATGATGCGGCGCAGGTCCTCGTCGCGGCTGGCCTTGACCAGCTTGTCGACATTGACCACCACATGCTGGTGTGGCCGCCCGCTGCGCACGAAACCCTCGACCCGCTCCAGGGTCTCTTCCATTGAAACGTTATCTATATTACAACCAAACAGCGTGACGCGCTCGTTCATGCGTGCCTCCGGTCCGGTGCGTGACGTTTCTTGACATTAATTATTTATCATCGACAAAGGTGATTGTAAACCTGCATTCGATGGGAACGGCGGACGATACGGTCGTGATGCGCAGCACTTCGCACGGCGTTTTCGATTCATAGGCGGCCGAATACCAGCCCAGCGGCGGATTCTCGGCGCCGCGCACCAGCTCGAGGTGCAGGTCTTCGCCGCTGGCCTGCATCTGCAGCACGAAACGCTTGCCGCGCACCGACAGGCCGTGGCTGGTCAGGCGCACGTCCAGGCCGGGTGCGAAGTGCCAGAAGGCCTCGACCTTGTGGTGCTTCCTGGCGGCAACCTCGTCGCGCACGGTCAGGGTATTGCTGGCGCCGTCGAAGCGCACGCTGCGCAGGTGCAGCACCGGGTCCGGCAGGCGCGCATAGCCGTCGTGCGAACCGCGGAAGTCGAATTCCTGGGGCGAGGCCGGCATGCGCTCGATGCTGGCGCGCGCCTTGCGCAGCCACATGAAGCGCCCGCCCGATGCCGACTGGTCGAGGCCGTCGACGCGCACGGTGTTGTGGCTCGAGGTGCCGCGGAAGTAATCGCGCCATTTCTGGTCTTGCCAGTACGAGTAGGTGCCGGAATCGACCAGGCAGGCTTCGCCCGCCACCGACAGGCTCAGGGCCAGCGCATCGGCGTGCCCATGGGCGGCGATGCCGAGATAGCCCAGCGGGCCGCAGTCGAGCACGCCTTTGATCTCGTTCACCTCGCCGAAGTGGTTGCCGAACAGCAGGTAGCCGCCGTCGGGGAAGGACCATCCGGACTCGACTTCGTGCGGATCGCAGTCGGGCCGCCCGCCCGGCAGCGCGTGCAGCAGCCAGCGCACGCCCGGGTGGTGGTCGGGCTGGCCGCCGAACACGGTGTCGCCCAGCGCCAGCAGTTGCGCGGCGCGGTCCGGGCCCGGCCGCCCGGTGCCGGCGTGCAGGCGGAACACGCAGCCGTCGTCGGCATCGCCGACCATCGGCAGGCCGCCGTCGACGTCGCGCACCGAGCGCAGGAAGCGCAGCGCGCGCTGCAGCACGGTCCAGTAGGCGCGCGAGAAAGGGCGGCTGCGCGCTTGGCCGCGCGCCTGGCCGTGCGCCTGACCCAGCAGTCCGGCCACGAACAGGCATTCACAGGAAAACATATGATAGGCAAACGCCTGCTCGCGGTTGACGCCGTCGCGCGAGAACTGGGCCTGGGCCTCGTGCTCCAGTTCGCGATGCGCCTGGGCTTCCCAGTCCTTCGATTCCTTCCAGCACGGCCAGGTGACGGCGCCGGCATACAGGCCGGCCATTTCGGCGATCAGGTGGTTGTTGGCCGAGGAATGGCGCGACGGGTGGCGCGCAATGGTGCGGCAGTGGGCGTGGATGCTGTCCAGCCAGTCGGCACGCAGGCGCTGCCCGCCATCGCCTTCGAACAGGGCGCTGTGTTCGCCGCCCACCAGTTGCCAGATCAGGCTCCAGTTGACGAGGCGGATGCCGAGCTCCATCGAGCTGGTCCAGTTGGGTCCCGTGAGCGGCGGACAGGCTTCGAACCAGCTGCGCAGGTTGTGCGCCAGCGCGTCCAGCCAGCGCGCCTCGCCCGTCAGGGCCCAGGCCTGGGCCAGCGTCACCAGGTGCAGGTGGCGGTTCAGTTCCCACACGTGCTTGATGTCGCCCACCAGTTCGCGGTCGCCGATGGCGATGTCGCCGCGGTACAGCGACGGCGCGACGACGCCGGTCTCTGGATCGCGGTTCCAGGCGGTCGGCACGCCGACGTCGAAGCGGCGTTCTGCGAACAGCACCACGTGGCCCGCCTCGATGCGCTCGGCGTCGAGCAGCAGCGCCTCGACCTCGGCCCGCTCGAGCGCCGGCGCGCCGCGCACGCCCAGGCTCAGGGTGCGCGGCAGCGGCGGCGGCGCGGCGCGGCCGACCGAGCGGCGCGCCAGGCGGATCGTCGCCGCCTGGCGCAGCCGGTAAGCCAGTTCCGGCACCGACATGCAGCGCAGCCGGTTGACCAGCCACGCCATGCGTACTGTTGCGTTCATCGATTTTCCCTCACCGTTCTTTCATCGCGCCTCATTGCGCGCTTATCGCGTTCTCTTCCAGCAATTGCGCGTACAGCGCGGACAGTCTGGCGCACACCACGCCGGCCGCGTAGTGTCGCTCGACGGCGGCGCGCGCCGCGCACGCCAGCCGCGCGCGCAATCGCGCGTCGTCCAGCAGGCGTCCGATGGCGCAGGCCAGCGCCGCCGCGTCGCGCGGCGCGACCAGCAGGCCGCGCGCGCCGTCGGCCAGCGCTTCGGGGATGCCGCCGACCCGGGTGGCCACCACCGGCGCCCCCGCCGCCATCGCCTCGAGCACCGACATCGGCAAGCCTTCGGCATGGGACGGCAGGCAGAACAGCCAGGCGCGCGCCAGCTGCGCATCGCGCGCAGCGGCGTCCAGCCAGCCCGGCGTCTCGACCCGGTTGGCGACGCCGAGTTCGGCGGCGCGGCGCCGCACCCAGTCCAGGTCGCCGCTGCCGCCCAGCACCAGATGCAGCCCCGGGTGGCGCGCGGCCAGGGCGGCGCAGGCTTGCAGCAGTTCGTCCACGCCCTTGGCCGGGTCGAGGCGGCCCAGGAACAGGATACGGCCGGCTTCGGCCTGTCCAGGCGCCGCCGGCGCCGTCAGGCGCACCGGATTGGCAAGCACCTCGACCCGCGCGCGCGGCGCGCATTCGCGCACGCAGGCGGCCCAGGCGGGCGACAGCGCGATCACGCGCGAGCTTGCTTCCAGGGTGTGCCGGATCCAGCGCCGCAGCAACGGTCCGGCCTCCACCAGCGCGTAGCGCCGAAAGCCGCCGCCATGCAGGTGGAACACGGTGCGCGCACCGCCCCTGCGCGCCATGAGCAGCACCAGCGACTTGCGCAGGAAACTGGCATGCGATCCGGCGTGCACATGGACGATGGCCGGCTTGCGCCCGGCGCCGAGGCAGGCCTGCCCGGTGCGCCACAGGCCGCGCAGCGCGCTGCCGAGCTTATGCAGGCGGCGGCCCTCGGCGTGGGTCGCGACGTAGGCGATGCCCTCGCGCTCGAACAGGCCGTCGATGCGCAGCACCTCGACCATGCTTGCGATGCCTCCCCTGCCCCCCAGCGCGGTTCCAACCATCAACACGCGTGGGGACGCCACGTTCATGCAGGCGCCTTTGAGAAATGTGTCGCAATCCTGATCATGAGGTTCATGCACTTATGAAAGGGACAATATTTACGATCATACATGGCAACTTGTCGAATCTCGCGCACGATTCAACCGTCGACGGCGATGAACTCGAACTTGCCGTTGGCGCCGCGTGGAATCGCCTCGACCCGCTCCACCGCCACCTGCACGCCGGGCACTCGCTGCAGGAATTGTTCGCGCAGGGCGGCTTCGTCGCCGCTGCCGAAACCGTCGGCCGCGACGACCCGCAGGGTGAAGCGGGCCTGGCCGTGGTAGCGCACCTGGCCCTCGAGCAGGCGCAGGCCGCTGCCCTGGAACACGCGGTCGAGGCGCGCCACCATGCGGCCGTCGGGCAAGGTGAGGATGCGCTCCTGGCGTCCGATCACGGCATCGAGCGTCGGAAACACACGCCCGCAGGGGCAAGGATCCGCCTTGCCCACGCGCACGGTATCGCCGGTACGGTAGCGCGCGAGCGGCATCGCGGCGTTGTTCAGGCTGGTGCCGACGAGTTCGCTGCTGCCGTCGGGCAGCGCCAGCAGTTCCACGCCGCCGTAGTCGCTCAGCAGGTGGTAGCGACCGTGCTCGCAGGTGCCGATGGCGGCGACCCGCTCGGCCTGCCCATACCAGTCGTACACGACGACGCCGAAGGCGCGCATGACGGCCGCGCGCACGTCCGGCTCCAGGGTCTCGGACGAGGTCATCACGCCGCGCAGGGCCCGGCCCGCATAGCGGCGCCCGGCCGCCTCCAGCCAGTGGGCGATGGCCTCGACCGACGATGGATAGGCGTGGATCACCACCGGATCGTAGGCTTCCAGCGCCGCCACATAGGCGCCGATGGTCGCGTTGGACAAGTGATAGGACGACATCACGAGCAGCCTGCCGACCGGGTCGCGCCGCCAGTAGCGCCCGTCATGGGGATGCTCGTCGCACACGAGGTCGCCGCGGATCCAGGCGCGCCGCTGCCCCGGGCGCCAGCCGATCCAGCGCAGCTGGCGCTGGATGAAGGCTTCTTCGCGGATCACGGCGCCGAGCGACTGTACCAGGGTGAGCGGTGAACCGGAAGTGCCGCTGGTGCGGATCGTGTTGCGCAGCAGCGAGCCGAAGCGGCGCGGCCGCAGGTGGCGCGCGGGGTCCTGGCGCAGGGCCGGCTTGGCGAGCAGGAAGGCGCCGGGCGGCACCGCGTGCAGCCGGGTCGCGTCCGGCGGCACTTCCACGCCGAGGCGGCGCGCGCGCCGCGCCACGTAGGCGTTGAGAATGGCCCCGGACCGCTCGTTGCGCATGAGAGAAGGCAGCACCAGCAGCCGCGCCGGCAGGCCGCGCGCCAGCAGGCGGCCGAGCGACCTGAACGCCAGCGCGAGCGTGCGCGCATCCATCAGGCGCCCCGCCCGGCCAGGATGCCGGCATAGGCCTCGGCCACCACCCGCCCCAGGATCGCGTAGCTGCGGTGTGCCCTGACCCAGCCTGGTCCGCGCGCGCGACAGGCGGCGGCCAGGCCGGGTTCGTGCAGCAAGCGGCGCACGGCGCCGGCGAAGGCCGGCGCCTCCATCGGCACGCACAGCCCGGCCCCGCTCTCGGCCAGCACCCGGGCCTGGTCCGGGATGTCGTTGGCCACGCCGGGGATGCCCAGCGCCAGGTACTCGACCAGCTTGGTCGGCGAAGAAACGTCGTACAGGACGCCGCGCGGGATCGGCGACAGGCCGACCTCGGCCCGCACCGCATAGCCGAGCGCCGCTTGGCGCGGCAGCCAGCCGGTCAGCAGCACGAGCCGTTCCAGCTTGCGGCGCGCGATCTCGGCGCGCATCCAGGCCATTTCGTCGCCCGAGGGGGCGTCGCCGGCGATCACCAGCAGGATATCGGGCACATCAAGGGCGAGCTGCTCGACGACGTCGAGCAGGAAGCCGGAGCCGCGCGCCTGCGCGACCCGGCCCAGGTAGAGCAGCACCCGCCGCCCGTCCAGGCGCGGATCGAGGCTGGGCGCGACCCGCGCGCGCGCACACAGCGTGAGATCGACGCCCATCGGCACCGCAGTCATGCGCGTGCGCGCGAATCCCTTGCCTGCCAGCCAGTCGGCCATGGCGTCGCTCTGCACGAACACATGGCGCGCGCCCGGCAGCACCAGCCGATACAGCAGCCAGCGCGAGGCCGCGGCGCGCGCCGCATGCGCCAGCCAGCGCGGCCCGCGGCCGCGGCGTGCGATCTCGTCGCGCCGCGCCTCGAAGCCTTCGACGATCGGGAACGACATCCAGTACAGGAAGGGCACGCCGAGCGCGGCGGCGGCCAGGCGGCCCAGCAGGCCGGACGCGATCTTGTCGCGCACCTGGATGCCGTCCGGCCGGCGGCGGCGCCAGGCGCGCGCCAGGCCCAGCAGGTCCCAGGCGGGCGCCAGCACGCTGGCGTAGCGGCTGCCCAGGCTGCCCACGGCGTGCATGCCGCCGCCGCCCCACTCCGGCGGGCCGGCGCCGCCGGACTGGCCGACCAGCTCGCTATCGACGCCATGGCGCGGCATCTCGGCGCCGAACAGGGTCAGCAGGTCGGCGCGCACCGGCGGCAAGGGGTCGCGCACGATGAAAGCGATGGAACACGGCTTGCGCATGGCGCCTCGTATCGATGGGTGGGACCTACGATACTAGACCGGCGCCCGACGCAAACGTTTCAGCTATCGCAGACTTGCGCGCTAGCGTCCGGCGTCGCGGTCGTCCTTGCCGTATTCGCCCGCCTTCTTGGCCGGCGCGCGCAGGATGGACAGGATCACCAGGCCGAACAGCGCGCTGAGGATGGCCGTGGCTTCGCGGCCCATGCCGGCGGCCACGCCGATGGCGGCCGTCATCCAGACGCTGGCGGCGGTGGTCAGGCCGCGGATGTCGTTCTGTTCCTTCTGCTTGAGGATGGCGCCGGCGCCCAGGAAGCCGATGCCGGCGGTGACGCCCTGCAGCACGCGCGACAGGTCCGACACCTCCATCCCGGCCTGCAGCGGGATCAGCACGAACAAGGCCGAGCCGACCGAGACCAGCATATGCGTGCGCAGGCCGGCCGAGGCGCCGACCGTTTCGCGCTCGTAACCCAGCATTCCGCCCACCAGGGCGGCCACCAGCAGGCGCACCACGATGACGGTCACGTCTTCGGCATTGCCCAGGTCGGAAAATTCACGCTGTATTGTCAGCCAGCTTTGTGTCCACCACACTTGCATTCCTCCATCCTTTGTCCGGTTCGATTTCCGGTAAATCATGCCATCCATGCAAGATCCGTGTCGCCACGCTCGGCCGTTGGCGCCTGCGTAAAGACGCGGCATGCCGTTGCGCTTTTCGTATAATCGGCAGCGCAGCCAACCTTCACGAGGAGAACCTGATGGAAACGATGGAGATCTATCGCGGACGCCTGATCGACCACATCCAGCTGGTGGTGCGCGACCTGCCCGCTTCACGCACGTTCTATACGGCCGTGTTCGATGTGCTGGGCATCCCGCTGGCCGGCTCGGGCATTGATTATTTCTGGGCCGACGAGTTGTTCGTCTCGACGGCGGACAGCGAAGCGGCCCAGGGCCAGTTGACCGGCCGCCATCACCTGGCTTTCCAGGCGCGCGACCGCGCCATGGTCGACGCCTTCTACCGTGCGGCGCTGGCGGCCGGCGGCAAGGACAATGGCGCGCCGGGCGAACGGCCCTATCATCCGGGCTATTACGGCGCCTTCGTGATCGATCCCGACGGTAACAATATCGAAGCCGTGTACCACGGCGAAGCGACCTTCAGCGCGCGCGAGATCAAGATCACTTTCTGACCAACAGCGTCACGCCAGCCGGTCTTGCTTCCATGCCAGCAGGCGTGGGAGCAAGGCGGCGCTGGCGTGACTGTCCAGTTTGCGGCAGAAGTGGGCGCCGGAAGCCTTGACGCGCTCGAAGTCGCCTTCGTCGAGCACCTTCGGATGGCAGGCGCCGCCTTCCGGCCACGCGATGTAGCGAAAATTATGCGGCAACACACGATCGGCGAACTCCGAACGCATCACCAGCGTCTGGAAGAACAGCTCGTCGGGCGACTGCACGCTGCGGCAAAAACGCAGCAGGCGAGGATGTGCGTCGGCAAGGCGCAGCAGCGCGCGCGCACAGTCGCGTGACAGGGTCCACCAGCACGAGCCGCCGTAGGGGACCAATCCGTCTGGCAAATGCCGGGTGCGCCGCAGCAGGCGCAGGCCGCGGTTGGCGGCGGCGCAGGCCAGTCGTTCGGCCAGCATGCCGCCGTCGCGATGGAAATAGGCGTAACGGTGCATCACGCGCCAGCCATGGGCCGCAATCGGCGCGGTCTCAATCAGCTCGTAACCGCGCATCCTTGCCAGCTCGGCTTTCAACAATGGATTCGGCAACAGCGGGAAGTCCTGGGCCGACATGAGGATGAGCTTGTCGAAATCCGGGGCTTCAGGCAGGATCTGGCGCATCGATGCCAGCGTGGACTCGACCTGGGACACGTCGCCCCAGCGCACGGCGACCCGCTCGCGCACGAGGCGGGCATGCGGATGCAGTCGCGCCGGGTCGAGCGCGCTCTTGCCGTCCAGGTGCACATAGACCAGGAAATCGGGATCGCACAATTGCCCGATCAGCCTGTTGAGCTGGTCCATGTCTTTGTGCGCACAGATCAGGAACACCTGTTTCATCGGCGAGCGCGGCTCCACTCATGCGCGCCAGACTAGCATCGCGCATGAATCGAGCGCGCCACCTAGGCGCCAGGCTATTAATTCAAGGTCACGCTCTGGCCGGCGACGGTCACGGTGCGCACCGTGCCCGAGGTGGCGATGCTGACCGGCGGCTTCTTGCAGCCGACGTCGAGCAGCACCAGGAACTCGGCGGTCGACTTGCCGTCGTTCTTGAGGTAGAAGGCGCCATGGTCCTCGATCACGTTAACCTTGGCGCCCGGCCCGATCCACTTGGCGAAGCTGGCGTCCGCGTTGAGCGAGCGCAGGCACAGCGACTGGCCGCCGGCCGACACCTTGACGTTCTGCGCATTCTCCACCGTCATGATGACCGGAGTGTGGATATTCCACTCGTAGGTGCGGGCGATCGTGCTGGCCAGGCGGTCGCGCACCAGGATCGCATTGCCGGCATTGCGCAGGTGCCAGACCTGGCGCTTGGCCATGGTCAGCTGGCCGCCATAAGAGGCGGTGGCGTCGCCCTCGACGAAATCATAGGCGGGCTGGGCGGCGAAGCCGGTGATCTTGCCGTTGCGCTGCAGCTGTTCGCGGTAGCCCGTCACCAGCTGGCCCTTGCCGCCGTCGAAGGTGATCGCATTCTGCGAGCGGGTCTGGTGATACCAGTCGCTCCAGTAAGGCGAACCGTACCAGTCATACCAGCCGGCCTTGACCAGCAGCGGCTGGCCCGCGCTGGACAGCAGGATGCCGTTCTGGTCGCCATGGCTGTGGTTGAACGAACCGTAGGGGCTGGACTTGAAGTACAGCGAGGTGCGGCTGCTGGAGCCGATGTCGGTGTGCATCGAGGCCCAGCCGATGCTCGGATAATAGGCCGAGTTGGTCGGCGGCGTCTTGGTCACGGTGCCCTTGATCGGCATCGGGTACGGCGCTTGCAGCAGGCTCAGCGTATCCTCGGTGCCGCCCAGGCTGGCCACGTACCAGGCCGCGCGCGGCGACACCATGCGCGAGCCGAAGGCATGCCAGACACGGGTGTCGGGCTTGGTCTCGGAGCCGTCGCCGAAGGCGTGCACGCGCGAGCCCGGCGGCGTGAACTGGGTGGCGAAGTCGAGCAGGCCCTGGGCCCAGGGCTTGGCATAGAAATTCACGCCGGACGCCTGCGACATCGGATCCCACAGCGCGACCAGGTAGCCAGCCGCATATTCGGCATAGGCGGTGCCGTTGGCGTAGCCGCCCTCCTCGCCGCTCCAGGGCGACGGCGAGTTGGCATAGGCGCGGAACGAGAAGTCGAACCACTTCTGCGCCTCGGGAATGTCGCCCAGCGCCAGCGTCGAGATCAGCGACAGGAAGATCAGGCTCGTGTTGCCGTGCGAATCGAAGGGATACTGGTCGAGGCGGCCATTGTCGCCGGCCAGGTTGCC
Organism: Massilia sp. UYP32; assembly: GCF_050434365.1. Lineage (NCBI taxonomy): Bacteria > Pseudomonadati > Pseudomonadota > Betaproteobacteria > Burkholderiales > Oxalobacteraceae > Massilia > Massilia sp. UYP32. Next base: position 159,575 of record NZ_JBNDIK010000001.1, on the reverse strand, counting down.
GTAGATTTCCTCGGCGCGGATCCTGACCGTGTTCAGCCAGCGCGCGCGGCGCGGCGCGTCCAGGTCGGCGGCCAGGATGTCGACCGCCTTGATCAGCGAAACCGAGATCTGGCGCGTGGCCTGGTCCTGGTTGGCGTAGCTGGTCGGCCCTTTCGGGTCGAGGGCGGCCATCTGGTCGCCGCGGCGCAGCGCTTCGTCGAGGAACAGGCGGTCGCCCTTCATGCGCCACATCACGGCCGCGGCCTCGAGCTGGCGGCTGGCTTCGTTGATGCGCTGGCGGATGTCGGTCTGCTGGCTGGCCATGGCGGCCGTCAGCGGCGAGCTGATCACGATCGGCCAGCGCGCATCGCTCAGCGCCGGCACCGCGTTGATCTGCAGCTTGATCTCGTTCATCATGCGGCTGACGTAGGGGTCGAGTTCGGCGCGCTTGGCGCTGTTCCAGCTGGCATACGGTGTAAACGACGACGGCAGCGCGCGCGGACGCGCCTTGGCCGTGATGCGCGCGCGCAGCGTGGCATTGTCCGGCACCTCGAACAGGTTCGACCTGCTGGTGATCGAGAAGGCGCGCGGCGTCGACCAGTCGTCGCTGCCGACCGGACGCACGCGCCAGGTGTACTTGCCCAGGGCCAGGGCCTTCGGCGGCAGGTACCAGTTGCGCTCGGTGACGACCTTGCTCGGCGCACCGCCGCTCGGCGTGATCTCGAGCTCGTAGGCGGCGGGGCCGTTGGCGTGGCGAGCCCCAGGTGAATCCGGGCGGATTCTGGGCCTGGACCTGGTTCAGGTCCGGGCTGGGTTGGACGACCAGGGGATCGGGGGACTGGGCCCAGTCCGCGCGCGCGCTCATGCATACGAAGAGCGACGCCAGCGCCAACGCGTGGACCAGACCTTTCCGGTGAAAATTCATGCTGAAGCTCCGAGAGAACGAGAATTGTTCAGGGATCGCGCCGCGATCGGGCGCTGGATCGATACCTGCTGCAGGCGTCGGGCGACGCTTGCTTGACGGGAACAATGTTACCGCAGGTTTTTTTGAACAAAATCAACTTCCCCAAGGAAACAAGAGGTTTATTTGCTTTCGCGCCCTGCATTCGCACGAATCCAACACGACAGATTTAACATTTGGTGAACAGGATGTTCTGTCCAGTAACTGTCGTGCTCGATGTGGAAAGACTGTGCGATAACTGGGAGCATGCGCTAGCTTTGCGCCTGGCCATCCGCGCTGCGTTGCAGACGGCGCAAGGCATGCATGCGCTTCAGGTAGCGCAGGCAATAGATGCCGAACGACAGCGGCGCCTTGTCCGCATGGCGCCGGCGCACGGCGAACTCCTCGCGCCGCGCCGCGATCCGGTTGCGCGACGAGACGCTGCCGGCATGGTCGCGAAATACGGCCAGCACCGCATCGACCAGCTCCGGCCGGCTGAGCGCCCCCAGCCGCAGCCACAGGTCGACGTCCATCGCATAGCGCAGGCGCTCGTCGAAGCCGCCGACCAGGGCGAACACGTCGCGCCGCACGAACACGGCCGGGTGCGGCACCCAGGCGCGGCCGGCGGCGTAGGAGCGGTAGGAGAACGGCGGCATCGCGTTCGGCGGCAGCAGGCGGCCCTCCCTGAGCACCTGGATGTTGCCGACCACCCAGGCCGGCGGGCAGCCGCCGCCTGCGTCGCCGTCGCCGTCGCCGTCGCCGTCGCCGAGTATGCCGCCAAGCTCTTCGATGCGCCGCCCGACCGTGGCCAGCACCGCCGGACCGGCGTAATAGTCGTCGGAGTGCAGGTGGGCGACGTAGCGGCCGCCCGCCGCGGCGATGCCCTGGTTCATGGCGTGGCCGATGCCGCCCCGCACGTCGCGCAGCACGCGCTTGGCGCCGGGATAGGCGGCGATCATGTCCAGGGTGGCGTCGCTCGAGCCGGCATCGACGAAGATGTGCTCGAGATCGCGGCAGGTCTGGGCCTGGACCGAAGCCAGCGTGTCAGCCAGCGTAGCCGCGCTGTTCCAGGTGCAGGTGACGATCGAGAAGGTCGGCTGGTTCGGCATACAGCTCCAGTAAGGTGGGCAGCAGGCGGGCGGCGTCGGTTCCGAAGTCGGCCGGCGGCGCAATGCGTGGCGGCGGCGCCGCCGCGAGCAGGCGCGCCAGCCGTGCGACCAGCGCCGGCATGGTGCGGGCCAGCGCCAGCTGGCCCGGATACTGGGCGTACTGGGCCAGCTCGGGCGTGCCGCCGCGCGCCAGCGCCAGGCAACCGCGGCCCAGCGCCAGCGCTTCGAGCACCGTGGTGCTGCAGGCTTCCTCGCACAACGACGGCACCACGCACAGGTGGGCGCGCGCGGCCAGGGCCAGGGTGGCGGCATGGTCTTGCCAGCCGAGGAAGCGCACCTGCGGACCGGCATGGCGCCGCTCCAGCGCCGCGCGCTGCGGACCGTCGCCGACGACGGTCAAGTGGGTATGGGCCGGCAGGTGGCCGGCGGCGGCGTCGAGAAATTCCGCGAACCCCTTGCCGGTGTCGATCCTGCCGGCCAGCACCACCTCTCCTGCCTGCGGCGCCGGGGCGGCCAGGGCCAGCGCGCGCAGCGAGGAATAGTCGACCAGGTTGTGGATCACGCGGCTGCGCGCCAGGTCGGCATCGGGCACCGCGCGCAGGAAACGGCGACGCAGGAAGTGGGACACGAACACTGTCTTGTGGCGGGCGAAGGCGCGCGCGGCCTGGCTGCGGTAGCCGCTGACGGCGAGCGCCGTCAGCGCCGTGCGCACCGGGCCGGGACTCGGGGCGGCGTGGCGCGCGCTGCACGCCGTGCACGCGCCCGGCGCCAGCCGCTCGCACACGGCGTCGTCGACGAAGCGCAGGTGGGTCAGGCATTCGCTGCCCTGGTCGTGGCGGGTCTGCACGAAGTTGATGCCGTCCCGGACGTACAGGCCCGTCATCGGCAGGTGGCCGTGGTAGTGGACCACGTCGAAGCCGGCGGCATGGGCATCGATGGCGCGCGCGATGCGGCGCGCAAACCAGGGCCGCTTGAGCGGATTGAAGACGCCCAGCTGCGCCTCTTTCCAGCCGGGGCGCACGATGGCGAAACCGGGCCGGAAGCGTCCGGCGAAGCCGATCTGGCGCGCGGGGTCGGCCGAGGGCCGGTCGGCGCGGCCCAGGATCTCGACCGCATGGCCCTCTTGCAGCAGGCGGTTGGCCAGGGTCACCACGTGCTTGCCCAGGCCGCCCACTTGTTCGCCTGGCAGATCCTCGGACACCATCAGGATGCGCATGCCTCACCCCCGCTATCAAAGACGTGAGCTCTCGGGCAGGACGACCGCCATGCCCTCGAGGCGGAATGTATCGTGGCGACATGGAAGGCGTCCTGACAGCGCCCTTTCGCTTGAAACGCGGGAGATACGCCCGTGCGCTGGCGCGGTGCATGGCCCGACCGTCACGCTGCCGCCGAAGGTGCCGAATCGGTGATGTCGACTGTCCGCCACCGCATATGGTTGGACATCCATGGCGCTACTTGAGTTCAGCGCCCCGGCCATCCTCAACCGGCCCTGGCGCGCGCCGGCTGGCAGCGCGTCTTGAGGCGGGCCCAGGCCAGGTCGCGGTCGCCGCGCTCGATCACGAACAGCGCTCCATGCAGGGCCAGCAGGAGCACGGTGGCGGCCAGGATCGCGAGGAAGGCGCCCAGGCTATCGTCGAGCAGGGCCTCGGCCGCGCCGGCGGCGATGGCGACGGGCGCGATCCCGGCCAGCCCCGGCACATAGCCATGGACCAGCAGGCGCCGCAGCGGGGTCGGGACGGTGCGGCCATGGACGTAGACCAGGAATGCCGTGGCGAACAGCAGCGAGGTGGCCAGGTGACCCCAGGCGGCCCCAAGGATCCCCCACCCGGCCACGCCGGCGTAGACCATGCCCAGCCCGGCCAGCGCGCGCACCACGGCGAACAGCCCCGAGACGCGCGGGTGGCCCATGCCGTCGTTGACCAGAGACGGCAGGCTGGTCAGGGAATCGACGAATTGCGACAAGGCCATCAGCGCCAGGATGGTGGCGCCGTGGCGCGCGAAGGCGGCGTCCATCCAGTAGCCCAGGATGCGATGGGCGAACACGGTCAGCAGCACCAGGATCGCCGCGTTCAGGTAGACCACGTAGCGCGTCGCCTTGAGGTAGACCGCGTCCAGGCGCGCCAGCTCGCCCCTGGCCGCGAGCGCGCTGGCGGCCGGGAAGGCCACGGCCGACAGGCGAAAGCTCAGTCCCAGCACGCGGTTGGCCAGGGTGGCGGCGACCGTGAAATACGCGAGGCCGGCGACGCCGACCAGGGCCCCGATCACCAGCTTGTCGGCGTGGGCGTACGACAGCGCGGCGAAGCGCGACAGGAAAGTCCAGCCCGAGAAGCGCAGCAGGGCCGCGCGCACGCCGGCGCCCGGCCAGCGCCAGCGCCAGTCGGGCAGCAGGCGCCGGACGGCGCGCCACAGCACCAGAGCGTGGATGGCGCTCGCGACCACGCGCAGCAGGACCACCTCGAACAGGCCGCCGCCCAGGGCCAGCACGCCGACCGTGGCCAGCGGCACCAGCGTCCCGAACGCCATCTCGAGCCGGCCCGAAATATCGTAGCGCATGAGCGACTGCGGCACGCTGTTCAGGTAGATCTGCAACTGGCCGCACAAGAACGCCAGCGCGGCCAGTTGCAGGGTCGCGCTCGCCTCGAGGCGCAAGGCCGCCGGCACCGCGAACACGGCCTCGATCAGCCAGGCCGCGCTCAGCCAGATGCCCAGCGCGCCGAGCAGGCCGATGGCGACATAGGTGGCGAGGCCGAAGGACAGGGTCTCGGCGACCTGCCGCGCGTCGCCGTTGGCCCGGTGCTGGGCGATGTACTTGACCGAACCGGCCGTGAGGTTGATGTCGATCACCGCGAAATAGCCGACGATGGCCGTCACCAGGGAGTACACGCCATAGCCGGCCTCGCCCAGGCCTCGCACCACCAGCGGCACCGTGCCCAGCATCACCAGCGCGGGGACCGCCGCCCCGAGCAGGTTGGACCAGGCGTTGAGGGCCAGGCGCAGCTTCATCACGCCGGCGCCATTGGGCGCCGCGGCGCGCGCTGCCAGGCCGGCCGCTGCCAGGACGGCCGCTGCGCCGCTTCTTGCGCGGCCGCCAGCGCCAGGTAGGGCAGGCTCAGGCATAGAGCCAGCATCTGGGTGGTGCGCACCTGCGGGAACGGCGTGCCGATCAGCAGGTCGGGAATCATGAACGCCAGCCCCGCCGCCCCGGCCGCGCCCAGGCCCAGCAGCTCGGGCGGCAGGCTGCGCAGCGCCCGCCGCGCGCCCACGACGAAGGCGACGATGGTGCCGGCCAGCAGCACCGTGCCGAGCAGGCCGCTCTTGAGCGCGATGTGCAGCACCCCGCTGTGCAGGAACAGCCCGCCGTCCGGGTTGCCTTGCCATGAAATGGCCTGGTAGCCATGGTAGCGGCCCCAGGCGCCGATGCCGGCCAGCGGGTGCGCCAGGAAATCGGCGAACGCCAGCTTGAGTTCCAGCACCCGTTCGCTTTCCGGACCGAAGCGGCGCGACTGCATGTCGTACAACAGCCCACCGACCCCGCCGCCGCCCCCGCCCGCCTCGCCTGCGGCGCGCGTCTGCGCCAGGCGCCGCGCCGCCACGAAGGCCATGGCCGCGCCGGCCAGCGGCATGGCGGCCAGGCCCAGCTGCAGGCGGCGCGCGGGCGGAAAGCGCCACAGCACGACTGCGAACGCCAGCAGGAAGCCGATCCAGGCGGTGCGGCGATAGGACAGCACGACGCACAGCGTGGTGGCAAGCAAGGTGGCCCACGCCAGCGCGCGCCACGGCCGGCCTTGCGCCGGCGTCGGCGCGCCGGATGGCGCCTGGAACAGCGCGACGGCGGCGATCGCGAACGCCAGCGTGCACAGCAGGCTGTCGTTGATGTCGAAGAAGGTCAGGCGGATCTGGATCGCATTCATATTGGCATACACATTGTTCGGGTCGCCGCCCGATACCGCCCAGCGGCCGAGGCCGAACAGCGCGCGCGCCAGACCCGCCAGCATGATGAAGCGCGCCAGCTCGAGCGCCTGCTCACGGGTGCGGAAGGCCAGCAGCATCAGCGAGACGAGCGGCGCCATCCAGACGATATTCGAGAAGCCCGACGGCGCCAGCGACTCGGCCAGCGGCACCCCGGTGGCCAGCCCGACGCCGACGTGGGCGGCCAGCAGGACGGCCCAGGCCAGGAACCAGGGCCGCAGATTGCAGGCCGGCGCGGCCTGGCGCGGCCGGCCGGGCGCGAAGTTGTTTGCGCTGCCGTTCACGCAGTGATTCATGAAACTGGCGGACATGCGGGCGCACAGCCAGGCGCCGAGCACATACCACAGCACCACGCCGAAGAACAGCATGCCCGAGCCCCGGCTGTAGATGCTGCGTGACGCGAACACGGCCAGGTTGCCATAGCTGGTGGAATTGACCCAGAAAAAGACCAGCAGATAGGGATAGACCAGGAAACGCGGCCAGACCATCCCGACACCGATCCCCAGCACGGCCGCGAGCGACAGTCCGATGACGAACAGCCACGGCAACGAATAATAGATATAGGGCAGGATGTCGTTCATCGCCGCGCCGTCGCCGGGTCAGTGGCGCGCGCTGCCGACGGCGCGCGACGCGTCGGCCGTGGCGCGCACGGTGTCGGCGCCGATCAGGTGGGCGCGGTCTCCCGGCGCCAGCACCGCGAGCAGGTCGAGCACGAAACGGTCTTGCACCCGCCAGGCGGCATGCTCGTCGGAACCGATGGTCGATACCCGCACCAGCATGCCGTCCGGGATCTCGCCCGACAGGCCGTAGGCGAGGCGGCGCAGCTTTTGCTGGATGCCGGCCTTGGTCGCCTTGTCGCCGATGGTGATCCAGTAGGTGATCGGCTCGTTACGCTCGCTCAGGCGCGCCACCAGGCGCTTGACCGGCAAGCGGCCATGGCGGGTGGGCAGCAGGTCTTCGCTGTCCTCGACCAGCTCGAAGCCCTGGGCCACGTAGCAGACCTCGGGCAGGTGCAGCTGCAATGCCCTGCTCTGGTCGCCGCCATAGGCGATCGACAACATCACCCGCTGGCCGTGGGCGTCGATATAGGTGCGCGACAGGGTCTGGTCGTAGATCTTCGCGAGCACGCCCTGCTGCTCCGGGTCGGGCTGCAGGGGCACGACGCCCGGGTCGACCGTCCAGGCGCCGAAGCGTTGCGGAATCATCTGCTCGAGGCTGAAGCGCTCGTGCGGCAGCGGCGCGCGCGGCGCCGGCGTCAAGGCCCCGGTCAGCGCCGAGGTGGCGGCCATGGCCAGGCCCAGCACGATGCTGACGGCCAGGTGGCGGCGCGCCGGTTTCATCGGGCGCCCCCGCGCAGTGGACTCGGCGAGTTCGGCGAGTTCGGCGAGTTCGGCGGGTTTGGCCAACCGTGGCCGGGATGGCGCGGCTGCTCGCGGCGCTTGATGAACCACTGCAGGGCCGCGTCGAGCGCCAGGATCATCAGGAGCGCCGTCACGAACAGCACCATGCCGGCAAAGCCGTGCAGGAAGCCCTGCCCGGCCGCGTCACCGAAATAATAGGTGATCAGGGTCAGCGCGATCACGCGGATCACGTTCGCGGTAAACGAGACCGGGACGATCAGGATCGCCAGCGCCAGATTGCGAAAGGCCGACGGATGGCGCATCAGGTTCAGGTAGAACAGGCCCAGCGCCTCGAGGGTCAGGAGGGTCTGCAGGCCGGCGCAGGCATCGGCCACCAGCAGCTGGTACTGGCCGATCTGCAGCACCACGCCGGAGCGCGAAATCGGATAGCCGGCCGCGAACAGCAGGTGTTCGGTGGCCCAGGACACGGCCATCTTCATCGGCATCGTCACCGCCGCCACCAGCTCGCTCGGCAGGGGCACCATGAACAGCATGAAGAAGAACGGGAACCACAGCAGGCGCAGGGCGCGCGCGCCCAGCTTGAGCAGGACGGTTGCCGCCAGCACCGCGAGGATCGAGGCGACCTCGAACATCAGGATCTTTTGCGAACGGCCCAGCAGGTGGATGCCCAGGCCGAACACCAGCACCGCCCAGCCGATCCAGTGCGGCCGCGGCGGCGCGCTGGCCGCCCGCACCTCGGGCCACTTGCGCCAGATCAGCCACAGGGACAGGGCGAAAATGATCGGTCCATGGCCCTGCTCTTCGCCGATCCAGGCGCCGCTGAACAGGTCGCGGAACGTCGGCCCGAACAGCAGGGCCAGGCCCAGCATGACCGGCCACCATTCGGGCAAGGCCTGGCGCAGGCCGGCGCCCAGGCCAGGGTCGCGGCCAGGGTCGGGGCCAGGACCGGGGCCAGGACCGGGGCCGGGATGCACGCCGTGCCGCGGGTCCATGCTAGAACTCCATCACCACCGAACCGACCACTTCGGCGCCGGCATCGACCATCTGCCCGGCCATGCGCGCCATGTCGGCGATGCGGGTGCGGTGCTTGCAGGCCACCAGCAGCACGCCGCCGGCCCGGCCCGCCACCGCCAGGGCATCGGCGCCGGCCGTAAACGGCGGCAAGTCGAGCAGCACGACGTCGTGGCGGCTCTCCAGCTGCGCCGCCAGGGTGCGAAAGCCTGGCCGCGCCAGCAGTTCTTGCGGATTCGGCGGCAAGGTCCCGGCCGGCAACACCGACAGGTCGGCAAAGGACGGCACGCGCAGGATGGCGTCCAGGTCGGCCCGCCCCGCCAGCATATCGGACAGACCCTGGCGCGGCCGGAGTCCGAACAGTTCATGCTGGCGCGGCGCGCGCAGGTTGGCGTCCACCAGCAGGGTCTGCTCGCCGAGCTGGGAAAACACCAGCGCCAGATTGGCGGCGAACAGGCTGGCGCCATCGTCCGGATCGGCGCCGGCGATCGCCAGCGCGCGCCGCCCGCGCGCGAACCAGCGCAGCGTCAGCTGGCTGCGGATCGCGCGCAAGGCCTCGACCTGGGGCGCAAACGGTTCGTAGGCGGCGACCAGCCTGGGCGAGAGCCTGGCCTGCCCTTTCTGCAGATAGGGATAGGCGAACTGCCGGGCCAGCGCCTGCTGGATGTCGTCCTCGCTCACCAGGCCGAGGCGCAGCGCCGCCTCACCGAAACGGATGCCCAGGTCTTCGTGGGTGCGCAGCACGCGCTCGGCGTCATCGGCGCTGAGCTTGCCAGCATCGACCAGCAGCGCGCCCATGCTGGCGTCGCGGCCGGGGCCGCTGTGCAGGGCGGATAGCACGGATGAGTTCATGGCGAGTCCTCGGCTCAGCTCAGCGCTGTTCAATTGAGGCGCGGTTGCCGGCCGGGCGCCATCAGCCGGCGAAGACGGCCCGTCCGCGCGGGCGGCGCCTGCCAGGCGATGGCGCCCAGTACCGGAATGCCCAGCATGTCTTGCAGGTCGCTGCTGGAGCGCACCGGCCGCGCCAGCAATTCCAGCAGCAGCGCCAGGCCGACGCCGAGCACGGTGCCGAGCACGATCGCAGCCAATGTATTGAGCAGGATGCGCGGGCCACTCGGCGTCGTGGGGGCCACGGCCGGGTTGAGCACCGAGACGTCGGACTGCTCGGACTGGGCCTCGATCCGCGTCTGCGAATAGCGCTGGCTGGCCGCATCGAAGGCGCGCTGCGCGCCTTCGAGGTCTTTCAGCAAGGGACCGAGCTCGTCGCGGGTGCGGTTGAGCTCGAGCACGCGCTCCTTCTGCGCCGCCAGCTCGCTGCGCAGCTCGGCTTCGCGCTGGCGGTAGACATCGGCGTTGGCGCCGACGCTGCGGCTGACGCTGCCCAGCGCACTGCCGAGCTCGGCGCGCAGCTTGCCGGCTTCGGCGGCCGCGGCCTGGTATTGCGGGTGGTTGCGCCCGAAGCGCGCGCCGGCCTCGGCCAGCTTGGCCTCGGCGCTGGCCAGATTCATGCGCAGGTTCTGGATCAGGGTATTGTTGGCGACGTCGGGCGAATCGACGGCCGCGCCGGCGGTCCCGGCCGCCCTTTCGCGCGAACCCGCTTCCATGGCCGCGGCCTGGGCCACCACCAGCTGGGCAGCCAGGTCGTTCAGGCGCGACAGCTCGACATCGACCCGGTTGTTGTCGAGGCTGACGATGCCTTTTTCTTGCTGGTACTTCGACAGGCGGGCCTGGGCCGCCTCGAGGTTGTCGCGCAACTGCCTGGTCTGTTCGTTGAAGTACAGCGAGGCGTTCTTGGCCGGCTCGGTCTTGAGCTGCACGCCGACCCGCCGGTATTCCTCGGCGAAGGCGTTCGCGACCGCGGCCGCGAACACGGGATCGGCGCCGCTGAAGCTGATCTCGACCACGCTCGACTCGCGCGACGGCATGATCTCGAGCTTCTGGAGCAGCAGGTCGGCCAGCCAGTCGCGCACCGTCCCCCTGCCCTCGTTGGCTTCCTGGAATTGCTGGACGACGGCCGGGCTCGACGCCAGCCGCAGCGTGTCGACGACGCGCAGCGCCACGTTCTTGCTGCCGATGATGTCCATTTGCGTTGCCATATATCCCGGCATCAGTTGCCCTGGCATGGTCAGGCCGGTGAGCGGATCGACGCCCTTGTAGTTGAGCAGCACCGATGCCGTGGCCTCGTAGGTCTTTTGCTGCACCACGCTCCAGCCGAGGGCGAGCAGCACCGTGACCAGGAGCGTGCCCAGGACGATTTTCTTACGGGCCAGCAAAATCAGCAGAAATTGATGCACGCTCATGACTCACCTTTGCATGCGGGGACCGCGTCCAAGCCCGGCGAGAAGCCGATGCCGGACACGCTGCCGTCAGAACCAGCTTTCGCGCACCACGATCACGTCGTCGACCTGGACCGTATCACTGGCCTGGACGTCCAGCGTGACCGGCTTGCCGCTGGGGTCGCGGCGCGTGACCTTGATGCCGTTGTCGCTGCCGCGCGGACTCAGGCCGCCACCGGCCGAGATCGCCTGCTGGACCGTCATGCCGCGCTCCAGGCGGAACGGCCCGGGACGGCTGACCTCGCCGGTGACGTAAGCGCGCGGCGCCCGCTCCACGAAGATGATGTCGCCGCCGGCGACCTCGTAGTCCTTGTCGAGCTCGCCCTTGCGCACCATGTCGACCACATCGATGGTCTCGCGCGTCGTCTTGCCGTCGCGCGTGCGCACCAGGCTGATCATGTCGCCGCCATCGCCATGGATGCCGCCGGCCAGCGCCAGCATGTCGAGCACCTTGCGCCTGCCTTCGACCGGATAGCGGCCCGGCCGGTTCACCTGGCCCAGCACCGAAACCTGCTGGCTGGCCAGCGTGGTCACCAGCATGTTCACCTGAGCCCGCTTGATGTAGCCCCCCTTCTCGAGCTGGCCTGCGATCTTCTTTTCGGCGGCGGCCACCGACAGGCCGCCGACAGCCACCTGGCCCAGCAGCGGGAACGTGATGTGGCCACTCTCGCTGACGCGGGTCTCGATCGACAGGTCGGGGCTGCCATACACGGACAGCTTGACCACGTCGCCGGCGCCCAGCAGCACCTCGGTCGCACCGGCCACGCTCATGCCCAGCATGAAGGCGGCCCCCGTCATCCACTTGATCCAGCGTTTCATCGTCAGTCTCCAGGCACGTCGTTGGGAAGTCCTTCGCAAGCCCTACTTGAGGCCGGCCACGCCGCGGTCGAGCGCCGCCTTGTCGGCGCGCGCGTCCTCGTGCACGGTGTCGGCCACCGGGCCGATGTCGCCGTTGCCGTCGCCGTCGCCCGCACCCGCACCCGGTCCGGCGTGCGCCGGCGTGGCGGGCATGCCCGCCAGCGCCGCCGGCGCCGCGGCCGGGAGCGCGCCGGGCGTGGCGGCGTCGGGCGCCAGGTCCTTGTTCAGGTAGTCGATCTTCGCGGTGGCGCGCAGGCGCTGGATTTCGGCCTGGGCCAGTTCCTTGTTCTTGCGGTTGGCCAGGTATTGCGCGATCTGCGGCGCGGCGATCGCCAGCGAGACCGGCGCGTCGCGCACCTCGTCGATCGAGGTCAGGAGCGCGCGCTCCCCTTCCTGCACCAGGAACAGCTGGCCCTTCGGCATCGACAGCAGCTTCGCGGCCAGCTCGGGCTTGAGGTCGGCAGTGCTGCGCGTGACCTGGGCGCGGCCGTAGGCGACCTGCCTGGTGTCGAGATAGGCGGCCACGTCCTCGAGCGAGCGGGCCTTGTCGGCGGCGGCGCGCAGCTCGGGCGTCACGCTGGACGCCGGCAGCACGAGCTGGTTCATCGCGAACTGGCGGCGGTTGGCGAAGAACTGGGGATGCTTGTTGAAATAATCCTCGATCTCGGCCTCGGTCGGCCGACCGACGTCGCCCACCCGCTTCTGCATATAGGCCTGGGCGATGATCAGGGAGCGCGCTCGCTCGATCGCCTGCATGACCTTGGGATCGCGGTCGATCTTTTCCTTGGCCGCCGCGCTTTCGAGCAGTTCGCGGTCGATCAGGGCTTGCAGCAACTGCTTGCTGGCGGTTTGCTGCTGGGCAGCCGGGACGCCGGCACGCTGCATTTCTTCATTCAGCTGCAAAACCGTGATCTCTTCGCCGTTGACGCTGGCCAGGGCCTGGCCGGGCTTGGTCTCGGGCACCGGCTTGTCGCGGTTGCAACCGGCCAGCGCGACGCTGGCCAGCACCAGGACCGCGCACACGGCCCGCCTCGGGCTGAACCTCGGTGCGAATGGATGCGGCAAGTCTGTGACATTATGGTACGAGCTCTGCATGGTGTTCTCCGGCGTGGACGGCATTGGCCCTCAGGCATGCGCAGTCCGGTGTGAAATCCGCCATTCTGGACCGCTTGCGCCATCTGTTCTGTTGTGCATCTCACATCGTGCGTCGGGATCGCCACCTGCGCAGAGGTGCGCCAGATACGCGCGATAAGCACGCTCCAGCCCCTCGGCCAGCGGCGTGCTGGCGCGCCATCCCAGCGCCGCCAGCTTGGAGACGTCGAGCAGCTTGCGCGGCGTGCCGTCGGGCTTGCTGGCGTCGAAGACGATCTCGCCCCGGTAGCCCACGGTCTGGCCCACCAGGCGCGCCAGCTCGGCGATGGTGACGTCCTGGCCGGTGCCGACATTGATATGCGAATGCATGGGGTCGGTAGCCGCCGCATACGCCTCGGGCGCCAGCGCCATCACGTGGACGCTGGCGGCCGCCATGTCGTCGACGTAGAGGAATTCGCGCATCGGCTTGCCGCTGCCCCAGATCACGACCTCGGGCGCGGCGCTCGTCCTGGCCTCATGGAAGCGGCGCAGCAAGGCGGGAATGACGTGGCTGTTCTCGGGGTGGTAGTTGTCGCCGGGACCGTACAGGTTGGTGGGCATCACGCTGCGATAGTCGGTGCCGTACTGGCGGTTATAGCTTTCGCACAGCTTGATGCCGGCAATCTTGGCCATGGCATAGGGCTCGTTGGTCGGCTCGAGCATGCCATTCATCAGGTATTCCTCGCGGATCGGCTGCGCCGCCAGGCGCGGATAGATGCAGGACGAACCGAGGAACAGCAGCTTGCGCACGCCCGCGCGCCAGGCCTCGTGCACGACATTCGCCTGCACCATCAGGTTGTCGTAGATGAACTCGGCCGGATAGGTATGGTTGGCGTGGATGCCGCCGACCCTGGCCGCCGCCAGGTAGATCTGGTCGATGCCTTCGCTGCGGAAGAACTCGCGCACCTGCGCCTGGTCGGTCAGCTCGAGTTCGTCGTGGCTGCGGGTGACGATCTCGGCCTTGTCTGCGGCGCCCAGCGCGCGCACGATGGCCGAGCCGACGAGGCCGCGGTGGCCCGCAACATAAATGCGTGGCTTGTTGTGCACATTGCCTCCCGTGATCAATGTCGATGTGTCGCCGCCCCTATTGCAGCAGCGAAATCGGCCATTGTTCTTGCATTGTGGTTAACGATTCTACCCAGCCCGGATGGCCGCGCAAGCTTGTCGGGAATCGTCCAGATCAAAGAGCGCGTCGATTAGCGCTCATCCGTTTCTAGGACAAAATAGATTGGCTCGAAAGCTCGGCTGGAATCCCCGCCACCCTGCCATTCGATGCGCGCGAAGCCCGACGGTTCATTTTTCTCGCGCCGCGCTTCGCCGGCGGCGCGCCGGGATAGGCATCAGTGCGCGTTCTCGCGCGTGAGGACGACCTTGACGGTCTTGAGGATGATCCACAGATCGAGCCACAGCGACCAGTTGCGCAGGTAATCGAGGTCGTACTGGATGCGCGCTTCCATCTTGTCGAGGGTGGCCGTCTCGCCGCGCAAGCCATGCACCTGGGCCCAGCCGGTAATGCCCGGCTTGACCTTGTGGCGCAACATGTAACCCTTGATGAGCTTGCGGTATTCCTCGTTGTGCGCGACCGCATGCGGACGCGGTCCGACCACGCTCATGCGTCCTTGCAGCGCATTGATAAACTGCGGCAATTCGTCGAGCGAAGTGCGGCGCAGGAAGTGGCCGAGGCGGGTGATGCGGCGATCGTCGGCCCTGGCCTGGACGATGGTCGGCCCGTCGTCCAGTACCGTCATGGAGCGGAATTTATAGATATAGATCTCTTCGCCATACAGCCCGTAGCGGCGCTGCTTGAACAGCACAGGGCCAGGCGAACCGAGCTTCACGGCAAGTGCGATCACCAGCATCAGCGGCCCCAGCAGCACCAGGGCCAGCGCGCTGACCACGACGTCGGTGCCGCGCTTGAGCACGCTGTTAAAGCCCATGAACGGCGACTCGCTGATCGCGATCACCGGCATCCCGCCCACGGTATCGAAACGCGCCTGCATCAGGTCGAACACGTACACGTCGGGCAAGAAATAGACCGAGGCGGTGGTGTCCTTCAATTCGTCGACCAGCTGGCGGATGCGCGGCTGGGCCGAGACCGGCTGACTGATGAAGATCATCTTGATGTTCTTGCGCCGCACATAAGCGGCGACGTCTGCCATCTTGCCCAGCATCGGATAGCGCAGGCCGGGCGGCTTGCGACCGTCGGTACGGTCGTCGAAAAAGCCCTGCACCTGCATGAACAGGTTCGGATAGCGCTCGCACACGCCGGCGAACTTGATGCCGGCATCGTTGGCGCCGACCACCACGATCGAGCGCAGCTCACCGGCGTGCTTGCGGTTGCCGGTGGCGAAGCGCACCGCGATATGGCTGGCCAGGATCGTCAGCGGCGTCGCCAGCGCCCAGGCCAGCAGCACCCGCTCGTCGTAGTAGTACCTCATGCCGCTGGCCGAGCCGAGGAAATACAGCACGGCGAGCGTCAGGCACCAGCCGAATACCGTATCGCGCGCATAGGCCAGCATGCGGCCGCTGCGCCAGGTGCGGTAGGGATCGATCTGCTGGTAGACGGCCGACGAGATGAAGAAGGCCAGGATCATCAGCACCAGGCAATAGCCGGAGAACGGTTCGCCAAAGGCCAATGTCGCCAGGTACAGGCTGCCCATCACGATCAGCGGATCGAGCACGCGCTGGAAGAACGAAATAATGGGAATGTCATTGACCGTCATGCGCCGCCACATCCATCATCAGAACAGCACATTGGCGCTCAGTTGCACCATATTGGCGTCGAACTTGCCGGTGCCGAGTGCCTGCGAACCGGTGCGCGACTCGTAGGCGTAGCCGGCGATCACTTGTACCTTGGGCCGGACCTGCCATGACGCCCGTACGGTGGCGCTGCGGATCGCGTCGGTCAGGTCGTCCAATCCGGCAAACACGTCGCGCGCCGTATAGTCGCGCTTCTCGTAGGCGGCGCGGGCGTCCAGCCGGATGCGGTCGGTGGCAAGCCAGGTGGCTTGCAGGCTCGCTCCCTTGTTCAGGGTCGTGCTGACCCGCGAGCTTTCGATCGGCGCGAATTCGCGCCACAGCGACGCGCCATAGCTGATCTTGCCCTGCGGCTTGTACAGCCAGGTGACACGGCCGTTGACGCCGCTGGTGCGGCCGTCGTCGTACGAGGGCTGGTCGCGCCGCGCATAGCCGACCAGCGCCTGCACCGTCGTCGAGCCGCTCGCCAGCCAGTCGACCCGCGCCTTGAGCTCGTCCTGGGTGAAATCGTCGGTGAGCACGCTGCTGTTGTAAGGTCGCCGGTACGGATAGTTGCCCTTCAGGCGGCGCGCGACGAGGCCCACCGTGCTGCCGCTTTTTGGCCGGTACTGGAGCTCGACCTCATAGGCTTTTTCGGTGCGGTCGTTGTAGCGCTGGGCCAGCAACTCGTAGGTGTACTTGTCGCGCGCGGCGCCGACGCGCAGCTTCCAGCTTGGATGCAGCTTCCAGCCGGCATCGAGCAACTGGCGCCGCTGCCGGCGCAGGTTGCGTTCGTCGCTGTCGAAGTCGGTGTATGGCGCCAGCGTCTTGATGTACAACGCTTCGACACGGCCCTCGAACTGCTTGCCGGCTTGCCACAACCAGCTCGCCTGCAGGTCACGTCCGTCGTAGTCGAGCTGGTCGAAGTGGTCGAACTTGACCTTCGACACCTTGGCGGTCGCCGCGATGCGCTGGCGGCTGATGGTCTTGTCGAGCACGACGCCGGCGTCGAGCGTGCGATAGGAATCGCTGCGCTGGCCTTCGAACGGTTGCTCGTCGTCGGCCACACGAAAAATATTGTCGTCGTAGGCCCAGCCGATGCCGCCAAGCAGCCGTATGCCGTCTTCTTGTCGCGCGTCGTTCGGCGCAGACACTGCTGGGAAGGAACATAACACCGTCGCCAGGGCCGCCACGGTTCGAAGCCGATGCGCTGCAGGGTTGAAAGGCATGTTCTACATTTCCCGGTGGATGCTGCGCCGAAGGAATTACCAGAACTGCCAGCCTCCGGTATGCACCACCCAGACTCCCAGCAATCCATTGGTGATAGCGTGAGCCAGTATCGGCGACCACAGCTTGCGGTGCCGCATATACAACAAACCATAGGCGACGCCGGCCATGACGCCGGCCAGCCAAAGATGGTGTTCGAATCCGAACAACAGGCATGGAATCACGAAAGCCTTGAAGCCGATACGCGCCGGATCAAGCGACATGAAGTCGGATCGCTCGACCCACCGCATCAAGAAAGAGCGCCAGAACAGCTCTTCCATCACCGGCACGATCAGGGCGGCGCCGGCAATGCGGATCGTCACCAACAACCAGTCGATCTCGCCTTGTGTGCGCGGGTCGTAGCCGGGCGCGCTGCCAAGCGTCATCCAGGGGGCGTCGAGATGCACCCACAAGACCAGCACCACGACGCCGGCGGCGCTGGCGGCCAGCGCCTGCCTCAGCGACAGCGCGAAACGGTGCAGCTCGTCATAGCCGCGCCAGAACGCGGCCAGCAGCGCCAGCACGGCGCCGACCTGCACCGGATACAGCCAGCGCAGCTCGGCGCGGCCGACACCGATCCGCTCGAGCATGTCGGCAAGGATAATGAAGAAAATATAGGTGCCGAAAGGCAGGATCCGCATCCAGGCGGCGCGGTTGAGAAGGGGTTCGTCGGCCGCGAACGCGGCCGGTGGCGGGACAGCATGTGGTTCATCGCGTTCGGTCATCGATGCCGTCCCTTCATTGCCTCATTGAACGTCGTGCTTATTCGCCCCTGGCGCGCGCCTCGATGCGCTCCCAGCGCTCGAGCGCGTCGAGCAGCAAGTCGTCGATCTCGGCATACCGCGCATTGATGCGCTTGGCGTCGGCCGGATTCGTCTTGTAGAAATCAGGCGCGTTCAACTGCTGCGTGATCGCGGACTGCTCGTCTTCGAGCGACGCGATCAACTGCGGCAACTCTTCGAGCTCGCGCTGTTCCTTGTAGCTCAGCTTGACCTTCTTGCCCGCGCCCTGGGCCGGCGCCTCGTCCACCTTGGCGGCGCTGGCCTTGGCCGCGTTCGGCGCAGGCGCCGGCGCAGACGCCGCCGGGGCCGCCGCCCTGACGCGCTCCCAGTCAGTATAGCCGCCGACATATTCGCGCCACTTGCCGCCGCCCTCGGCCACGATGACCTGGGTCACGACATTGTCCAGGAAGGTACGGTCGTGGCTGACAAGGAAGACGGTGCCGGTGTATTCCTCCAGCAATTCTTCCAGCAGTTCGAGGGTGTCGATGTCGAGGTCGTTGGTCGGTTCGTCCAGCACCAGGCAGTTGGCCGGCTTGGCGAACAGGCGCGCCAGCAGCAGGCGGTTGCGCTCGCCGCCCGAGAGCGACTTGACGGGCGAACGCGCCCGTTCCGGCGAGAACAGGAAGTCGTTCAGGTAGGTCATCACATGCTTGCGCTGGCCATTGATCTCGACCCAGTCGCTGCCGGGAGCGATGGTGTCGGCCAGGCTCGCCTCTTCGTTGAGCTGGGTGCGCATCTGGTCGAAATACGCCACGTTCAATTTGGTGCCGAGGCGCACGGCGCCGCTGTCGGCCGTTTCCTCACCCAGGATGATCTTGAGCAAGGTCGTCTTGCCGGCGCCGTTCGGCCCGATCAGGCCGACCTTGTCGCCGCGCATGATGGTGCCGGTGAAACCGTCGACGATCACCTTGTCGCCATAACGCTTCGACACGCCTTCCAGGTCGGCGACGATCTTGCCCGAGCGCTCGCCGGTGGCGACGTCGAGCTTGATCTGGCCCTGCTGGTCGCGGCGCGCGGCGCGCTGCAGGCGCAGCGCTTCCAGGCGGCGCACGCGGCCTTCGTCGCGGGTACGGCGCGCCTGCACGCCCTTGCGGATCCACACTTCTTCTTGCGCCAGGAATTTATCGAACTTGGCGTTCTCGACTTCCTCGTTGGCCAGCAATTCGCGCTTGCGCTCCTGATACGTCGAGAAATTGCCCGGGAACGAGAGCAGCTTGCCGCGGTCGAGCTCGATGATGCGGGTGGCGACATTGTCCAGGAAGCTGCGGTCGTGGGTGATGAACAGGATCGAGCCGCGGAACTCACGCAACAGGCTCTCCAGCCACTTGATCGAGGTAAAGTCCAGGTGGTTGGTCGGTTCGTCGAGCAGCAGCACGTCCGGCGCCGACACCAGGGCCACGGCCAGCGCCACCCGCTTTTGCATACCGCCGGACAAGGTGCCCATTTTCGCGTCGCCCGCCAGGTTCAGGCGGCCCAGCGTGGTCTCGACCTTGTTCGCCAGGTTCCAGCCGTCGGTGGCGTCCAGCCTGGTCTGCAGCACGTGCATGCGTTCCATCAGCGCATCGTCGTCGCCCTGGCCGAACTTGCCGGTGAGTTCTTCATATTCAGTCAGCATCGCCTGCTGGTCGCCCATGCCGAGCGCGACCACGTCGAACACGGTCATTTGCGGGTCGAACACTGGTTCCTGCTCAACGTAGGCGATGCTCACGCCCTGCTGCATGACCAGCAGGCCGTCGTCGAGTTTCGAGCGGCCCGAGATGATCTTCAGGAGCGAGGATTTGCCGGTGCCGTTACGGCCGATGAGACCGACGCGCTCGCCGGTTTCCAGCGAAAAGTCGGCGTGGTCGAGCAGCGGGACGTGGCCGAAGGCCAGTTGCGCGGAAGTGAGGGAGATGACTGCCATGTTCGGTAAGCGTTCCGTCGCGCGGTGTTGCCGGCGCGGGATCGGAAAAATGTGCGTTAATTGATTGAGGCGCACATTGTACCGACTGGCGGGCCTGAACTTGCAAAACTCTTGCTATCCTCGGCTATAATTGCAGTCGGTCCATGGTCGCGGTCTGTCTTGCAGGCGTGGCCACCGGATTGCAAGCTTGTCTTGCGAGGCGTCGTCAGTGATGGCGGAACCTGCCTCCTCCCCGTAGCACAATGGATAGTGCACATGCCTCCTAAGCGTGGGATACTGGTTCGATTCCAGTCGGGGGGACCACCCCTTTAAATCGGAATGTTTCACCGCATCTCACCATATGCGCCTGAAGTATCAGAGGGTCGGGTTCTTTATTGCCCACTGAAGTTTCCGATAGAAGCAATCAGGCTTGCTCCACACGTCGTCTTATGCCCGTCGTAGGCAACGGCAATGCCGTTGATGACGTGGCTCGGATCGCCTTCAGCAATCGTGCATTTGTCATGTCCCTTGATGGGACAACTGCACGCATCACCGACGCAGGCGACCGGGACCCCGTCAACCGTGAAGTACGTGGCGCTCACACTTTCGACCTTGCCACCATGAGACGTTGCGTCACCTAATCGAATCACATTGGGCATCGCTCAGCCTTTCTCATTGGGTGGGGTTCCTTCGCCACGGCCACCGTGTGGCCTGGGATCGGTAGCGTCTTTCGGAAGGTCATCAGGGGGAGAGATTTCCACGATTGAGGTTGGCTGCCCCGCCGTGTGTGCAAGAGTAGGCGCATCATCGTAGCTGACCAGTTTCCAGACTGTCGCCGCTCGGTAAGAGGGCCGTTGCCCCTTGAGTTTTTGCCAGATCGACGGCTCGCCAATCACAGCCACATGCGGCATACGGTCGCCGGCCCGGATGTGTTGACGCCGGCTATCCCCCGTCGGCCCCGGCCTATCGTGCTCCCACAATCCGGTCTGCGGGCAGGTGCGCCCGGTTGCCGCGAGTTCGCCCAGCGGCAGGCGTGGACCGGTGTCGGCGGATTTGGCGGGCACGGCGCGGGTCGGGCGCACGCGGATGGTGCTGATGATCTTGTCCCAGACTGCGATGGCTTCTTCGTCGGTCAGACTGGCCTTCGTGGAGCCGGCTGCGTTATCGCCGACGCCGGTTTGGAGCTGGATATCGGCGTACGGTCTGAACGGGTCGTGGGGAACGCCCGTGAATTTGGCCTGAAAGTCGTGATAAGAATGGACGTGTTCTTCGTCGGGATTACGCAAGAGGACCTCGTAGCCGGTCTTCCATTCATGTATCTGGCGCGGGCTCTCGCGGAAAAAATCAATCTTGGCAAGCGCCGCTTTCTCTTCGGGCGTGGTTGGGCTTTCCTTGATACGCTTCCACTGGGCCCGGAGCGAGTCGCCCTCAGGGTTGGGGGGATTCGATGGTGCGACATAAATTGAAAAATGCGTATCGGGGAACTCTTTTAAACGAAAGCCAATACGGATGTGTTCCATAAGATCATCGTGTGTTGGATTTTGCTTATCTGGCAAAAAAAAGTGTTCGATGCAGTTGCCGGGCTCGATGGGGATTTCATCTTCTGGACGCTGGCGCATACGGCGTGCAATGCTTTTTATGTCTGTGATAGTCTCGTCTTTCTGTTCTTCTAACGGACGCGCATCAATGATAACGCTGTCGTTGTTCATCCTGAAGTAGCCGTTTATTTTCAGCATACCAATCGCTTCAAAACCATCGTAGCCAGTTACGATTTTTCCTTCGGGCTGGCGCATGTCGTCCACCGAAATCAGCAAGGGGACGTTGTTGAGGTAAATGGCCTTTTCGCTTTTCAGCTCGTCGACGAACTTCTGCATCAAGGCCTTTACCTCATCCACGCCGTCACGGTAAATGGTCACGCCCAGCGGAACATCGGTACCGCCCCATGCGACGGTAGCCGATGCGGGTACATCGACCATGAAGCGGCCAAAGCAGACGGTTTTCGTTTTGTCAAACACAGGTTGCAGGCGGGACGTAAAGGAGGTCATGTTCGGCGTCTTCCATTCTTTCGGGTGGTGGTCGCATGCTGCGAGCAACAGGCTCGCGGCAGCAAGCGGAAAAAGGAACAGGCGTCTGATGGCGGTCGGGCACATGGTATCCCTCTCAGCATTCCCAGCTTGCGTGCTGGACGATGCGCACGATGCTATACAAGGTCGACGCAATGGCCTGCGGGTCCTTGTAACTGGACTGGTGTTCGTAACCGGTCTGGCGGAACACGCCCTTGAACGTGCCGCTGTTCAACTGGTGGTCGGCGGATTTGGCGGGCACGGTCTGGTCGCCTGGCGCCGACGGCGCGAGTATCGTTGCGTGCATCGGTACAGGCCTACTGTCATTGAACGGCAGTGCCCCGATATTATTCGCTCCATCTGGGTCCCACGAAGTGAATTCAAGCCTGCCCTGCCGGCTGTCGCGGACGACAGACCAGTTCTGCCAGCCGCTAGGGTCGGCACAATTCCTGATTTCCCAAACCACCTCGCCGAAGCTTTGCCGTCCGCCGTCGGCGCCGTAATGCGCATAACTGTTCGGGTGATAGGTGTTTGCAATCGTCTGATGAAATTGCCTTGCCTGATCGAGAAATCTACATGTTCGTGCAAACGTTCCGCCGTCTTTCTTTGGGGGAACGTTGGACGGATTGATCCAGTCCTCCCGGAACAACGCATACCATTTGCCGCGCAGCTTGTAGATTTCGCTATAGGGATCGCCCTGCTTCGGCCAGGCTTCCAGATCCCGCCCATTGTGTCTCACGCGCAGCCAGCCGTTGCCGTAGGAATCGCTAGGCAGCAGCTGCAGTGCGCCCGTGGCATTCGCCAGCACCGCCGTGACTTCGTCGCCATAATTGCCGGCTACCTTTGCGCCAATACTTGCTTCAATGATGCTTGGGCTAATGCTCATCAGGCCCGGGTCCTCGAATCCTGCCCGCATGCGCTTATAGGCGGCCGGCGCACCGATTGCCGGCATCACGCCGTGCACAATGCCGAGCACTTTGTCCTGCAAATTGCCATAGGCCGGATGCACCAGCGCCCGCCCGACAAGCCCGCCCATCGAATGGGTTACAACGATCACCTTTTCGCATTCGTAGCCGGACGCGGTCAGCTCACCGATGACCTTGTTAATGCGTGCGGCGATAATCTTCGCGCTTTCGCCATTCGACTGCAGCCAGTTGTAGCCGAACGAGTAAACGGCAAACCAGCAGCCGGTGACCGCCTTTTTAAGTTCGTCCTCAGTCAATACTTGCTGCGGCAGACTGGGGTCGGACCTCCATACCTTTGGATCAACGCCAACGACATCGCGCCACTCGGACCGTATTTTTCCATTGGCGAACGTGTTGTTCAGGCGAGATTCGAGGTGTTGCAGCAACTCGCCATAACTCTTGAAAAATACTTCGCCCCAGCCGCGTGCCCGTGCCTTTTGGACCGCGGTACGTCCGTTCGGCATAGTCGGCGGGTCGCTCGTCAGCAAGGGAGAATTAAAGTTCTCGGCCAAGGCCACATTACCATGCCGTCCATCGCCCGTGACGTCAGACGGCCCGGAAGGATCGTAGATATCGACCGTGGTTTGCAGCGGATCCAGTCGCAGTTGCCGCTCACGCGGCGGGCTATTCGCATTCTTGCTGATGTTCGATACCCCAAGCGCATCTGGCCGCCACGCAATATTGTCGCTCTGCTTCAACTCTCTCTGCCGCTCGGCGCTCAACCGCAAATTCGACCCCATGATGCCCGGAAGAAAAATTACCGGCAGCACCCGCTTCGGCAACATCCGCGCGCACTGCGGCTTCTTGTCCTGCTTCGGTGTCGCAAACCCTTCAGCTTTGCGAGCCGCGTGGGCATGATGTTGCGCAGGCAAAGGATGTTCGGCAGTCGTCATCGCATGCTCCCCATGGTGTATCAGTCGTCCAATGCCTCGATGCTGTAGCGCCCAAACGAAATGGCGCTGCTAAAACGCTCGGTCAGCCCGTTCGCATCTGTCCGCCCCTCGAAGCTGCGGCCGTCTTCGGTGGTGATGCGATAGCGCTGGTTCTGCATCGGCTCATCGGTCCCGATCCAGCGCAGCACGGTCTGCTGGTCGTGCTGCGCCTCGCTCTTCGGCGGCGTCACGGCGGCCGGGTTGCCGCCTCCCGGTCCGATATGCGCGAACTTCGACGATTTGATCGTGTGTTCGCCGCTGCTCTGCTGAGTGATGACCCCGGCGCCGATATCCACCTGGGCGCCCTGCGCCACGATGCGGACCTTGGGCGCCTGCAGCACGATCTCGTCGGTGGCAGTCAGCACGATGCGTTTGGAGGAAGTGACCTCGATATCGTCGCCGTGTGTCTGCAATTCCAGCTTGCCGCTGGCGGCAATCAGCTTGATACCGAGCCGGTGTGCGAACAGGCTGATGCTTTCCGAAACACGCGCCAGCAGTTTCCTGCCGACCGATAGCTGGGTATTGCCGATGCTGAGCACATCGATATGCGTCTGCGCGCCGATCGCAATATTGTCCTGGCTGGTCATGGCGACGCCGGCCGGCGCGGATAGCGCCACCACGGGCTGGCCGCCGGCGCCGTCCTTTTCGGTATTGCTGCCGGCTTCCCACTGCTTCAGGTAGCCGATCAGTTGTTCGAGCTCCCCATCGTCGGTACTGTCCGCGTGATGCGTCGACGCCAGTTCAGCCAGTTGCCTCTGCAGTCCCTGCAAGGCCTCGGCAAGGCCGAGAAGCTCGCTGCGATCCAGTTGTTTTCCGCCGGCATGCTGGCGCGCGGCGGCGCTGATCAAGACCCCTTGCGCGCCCCGGAGCGCGACGGCAAGGTCGCTGCGCAGCTCCGCGCCTTCGCCGCGCGCCTCGCCCTTGCCGTCCTTGCGCGGGTGGGTCAGCCACCCCAGGTTCAACTCGCTATGACCGTGCTGGGACGACAGCTGTGCATTGATCTGGCCCGACGTGTCATCCAACCGCAACTGGTTGTAGCGGTCGCCGCCGACCTCCTTGCTCTTGATGCCGGCAACGTATCGGTTTCCAGGCAGCGCCCCGGCATGACTGAACGCGGGCGGCGGCGCCATGCGCCCGTAGACCTGGCCAACGATGATCGGCTTATCCGGATCGCCACCGAGGAAGCCAACCAGGACCTCATCGCCGACGCGCGGCAGCGTGATCGTCCCCCACTGATTGCTGGCCCAGGTGCTGGCGACCCGTATCCAGGCGGAGTCCCGGTCGCTGCCGCTGGCACCCGCGCCTTGCGCATGCTCGTGGTCTTCAACCCTGGCGCCGGGAAAGCGTACCTTGACCCGCCCGTGTTCATCGCAATGCACTTCTTCGCCGGGCGGGCCGACGACGATCGCACTTTGCAGCTGTGGACGCGGCAGATCCGTACGCGGATCGAATGCCGGCACGATCGGAATGCTGCGGCGAACGCAGGCAAAGCGGTTCATGTAGCGCATGCCGCGCTCGGCGCTGGCCTGGTGCAGACCGCTGTCGAAATAGGTTTCATCCCACCGGTTGAGCGCAAACAGCCGCTGTATCCGCTCATCGAGTGTCTTCGGCAGGTTGTTCTGCGCATCGACCTCCAGGCGCGTGATGACAAATTCCCGTTCCTGCGGCGAGTGGGTGTCGATATCCGGATGGCCGCTCAAGGCGATCCATTCTCCGATACAAAGAGCGCGCACACTTCCTTCGCCATAAAAGCATTTGGACTCGTACTCATGGCGCTTCATGCGTAGTTCGCCAAGCTCGCGGTAGTCGTCGCCGTCCGCCCCAGCATGCGGCACGTCGATCAGGTAGTCATCGAGACCGAGCGCGAAGCGGTTACCAGTCGCCCCCTGGTCTATACATGACGGCGTATTGGCGGTCATCGGCCGGCCCTGCAGGTAGTCCCAGCTGAGACGGTTGAGATTGCCCGGGACGAGCTTGCGTACCGGGCTCCACGCGAAGATGGTATCGCTTTGCTCGGTACCGTCGTCCCGGTGGTAGCGCACCACGCCCGCGGCATTTTGCGGCAGCGTGAACCCATCGTCGAACAACACCAGCGTGTGCGCCGGCATGTCCTCGCCCTGGGATTCGCTAGCGAGCCCTGGACGCATGAACCACGCGATGCCGCGCCGTTTCCACAAGCGGCGCAAGAAGTCGGCATCGGACTCGTTGTGCTGCATGGTGAACTCGCGGGCCGGGAACATGCCTTTCACATGCGACCACTCCACGTCGAATGCCCTGGCCAGCACCGGATTGTTCCGACGCCACTCGCCCACAATGACCTGAGTGATGTCCAGTTCGTTCATGTTGCGGAAGACCCGGGTACTGGTGCGCTGCTCCATCAGCGCCAGCGCATCGCGCAGCACCAGTTCATAGGTCGCCAGGCCACCATCGCTCTGGCCGGCAGCCGCTTGCGCGACGATGCCGCGCACCGCGCGCATGTTGCCGCGGTCCGTCACGAACTGCAGCTCGACCGGCAGTGCGATGAAGTCCTTCAGAGGGAGATCGGCGCGTGTCGACACGCACAGGAGCCGGTATTCCAGTCCGCCACACAGTGTTTCGGTTCCGCTGACACGCTGGACCAGCAGGACGTCGCCAGACGCTTGCTGTCCTCGCGAAAACCGCAAACGTATGGGGCGATGCGACTCGGTCAGGCTGGTAAATCCTTCAATCAGGTCCTTGAGGTTCATTTATCCGCCGTCGAGGCTGCTCTAACCCGATGACGAAATATGGCGACAGTGAGCATGCGTCCTCCGCTATACGTGTCTTCGCAATACATTCCAAGAATCAATGGTATGTACTTGGAACGACAATATCTTTGACATCAGATAAGCCCTCGCTCGTTCATGCTTTTAGTGTGGACGCGCGGATATACCGACGGACAATGCAACACATCCGACTGCGGTAACTTCACCAGCGGCCGCAGTTGTTGGTACTTTTGTGGTATTCGACTGGCAATGCTCAGCCTATTGACGCGCTCATGCGGGATTGCAGAGGCTCTTCTATTCCATGGCGAAGCAGGAATCCATCCGGTGATAGTCGCTGTGCGCGGGCAACGTTGACGACGTGCCCGCGGCGCACACCACCACGCACATCACTTGATCGCCACGCTCATTTCCCCATCCGCCATCACCACCGCGCCAACGAAGAAGCTGGCCTTGTCCGACGCCAGGAAGGCGGTGATCTCGGCGATCTCGCGCAGCTCGGCGGCGTCGGCCCGGGTGGGCTGTGAGAGCTCCTTTCACTTCAACCGCGCATTCAAGCGTTTTTTCGGCCGCAGTCCGCGCCAGGAGGCGTGCGACGTGAAGTCGGCATTCTCGCTGCTGCCGCCAACCCGGATCCGCGAGCAGCCGGACCGTGACTAGCAGCCCCTAGACTTCATCATCCACCCGCAGCTTGCGCTTCATGGTCGACAACAAG
This sequence comes from Massilia sp. UYP32, assembly GCF_050434365.1. Classification (NCBI taxonomy): domain Bacteria; kingdom Pseudomonadati; phylum Pseudomonadota; class Betaproteobacteria; order Burkholderiales; family Oxalobacteraceae; genus Massilia; species Massilia sp. UYP32. The sequence goes on along the minus strand of NZ_JBNDIK010000001.1, from coordinate 132,799 downwards.
GCAATCATCTCCGCCTTGTCCTCGCCCGGCACATCCACCAGCATCTCCTCGATCCAGCGCTCATGCACCGCCGCCATCTCGGCGAAGGCCTTTCTTCCCGCCTCGGTCAGCTTGACCGCCGACGCGCGCCGGTCGCGTGCATCCTGCACCCGCACCACGAGTTCCTCGCGCTCGAGCTGGTCGGTGATCCCGGTGATATTGCCCCCGGTCACCATCATTCGCCGGGACAGCTCGCCCATGCGCAGCCCGTCCGGATGGCGCTCGAGCTGCGCCATCAGGTCGAAGCGCGGCAAGGTGATGCCGAAGGTGGTGCGCAGGCGGCTGCGGATCTCGTTCTCGATCCGCGTCGTGCACGACAGCATGCGCAGCCACAGCCGCAGCGACTGGTGGTGTTCGTCCGTCAGGCGGCTTTCCAGGTCCAGGTCGGCCGCCTCTCCCCCCTCGGCGTCGGCAGCCCGTATGCGCCTGTCGTCATCCATGCAAGTCCTCAAACCGCTTCAGTGCGTAATTTAAACCGTTGCAGTTTACCGGTTTCGGTCCGAGGCAGTTGTTCCTTGAACAGAATCGCGCGCGGGTACTTATACGGCGCGATCTGGCCCTTCACGAATTCTTGCAGCTCGTGGGCCAGTCGCTCGGTTCCCACGTGACTGTTGCGCAACACGACATGGGCTTCGACCACCTGCCCGCGTTCGGGGTCGCTCCGTCCCACCACGGCGCATTCGGCCACCGCCGGATGGTGCAGCAGCGCTTCTTCGACTTCGGCGCCGGCGATGTTGTAGCCGGCCGAGATGATCATGTCGTCGGTGCGCGAGCGGTAATAAAAATAGCCGTCGTCATCCATTTCGTAGGCGTCGCCGGTCAGGTTCCAGCCATCCTGGACGTAGTCGCGCTGGCGCTCGTCGGCCAGGTAGCGGCAGCCGGTCGGCCCCTTCACCGCCAGCCGGCCGATCACGCCCGGCCCCAGCTGCCTCCCCTGGGCGTCGAGGATGCAGGCCTGGTAGCCCGGCACCGGCTTGCCGGTGGCCCCTGGCCGGACGTCGTCGCCCGCGCTCGCGATGAAGATGTGCAGCAGCTCGGTCGCGCCGATGCCGTCGATCATGGCCAGCCCGGTCGCCGCCTGCCAGGCCTCGCGCGTGGCCACCGGCAGCGCTTCGCCGGCCGACACGCTGGCGCGCAGGCTCGACAAGTCGAAGCGGCCAGCCTGCGCCGCCATCTGGCGGTAGAAGGTCGGCGCCGTGAAGCACACGGTGGCGCGGTGCTCGGCGATCGCGCCCAGCAGGGCTTCGGGCGTGAGCTTCTCGACCAGCACCCCGGCCGCCCCCACCCGCAGCGGGAACAGCAGCAGCCCGCCCAGCCCGAAGGTGAAGGCCAGCGGCGGCGTGCCGACGAAGACGTCGTCCGCCTGCGCACGCAGGGCGTGGCGCGGGAAGCAGTCGCAGATCGCCAGCACGTCGCGGTGGAAGTGCATGGTCCCTTTCGGCACGCCGGTGGTGCCGGACGTGAAGCTGATCAGGCAGACGTCGTCCTGCGCCGTGTCGGCGGCGACGAACGGCTCGCCATGGCGCGCCATGCGTTGTTCGAGGCAATCGGGGACCGGGGCGTCGAACACCAGCACCGGCACGGACAGGCCGAGCGCGGCGACCTCGTCCACCAGGGTGCCGGCGCACAGCATCGCGTTCACGCGCGCCTTGCCGGCGATGGCGCCGAGTTCGCGCGCGCGCAGCAGCGGCATGGTCGGCACCGCGATGCAGCCGGCCTTGATCACGCCCAGGATGCAGGCCGCCATCGTCGGGCAGTTGGCGCCGCGCACCAGCACCCGGTTGCCGGTGGCCAGGCCCAGGTCGTGGCGCAGCACGTGGGCGATGCGGTCGACCCGCTCCAACAATGCGGCGTAGGTCAGCCGCTCGCGCGCGCCGATCAGCGCCGTGCGCCCGCCCCAGCCGCGCTTGACGGCGCCGTCGAGCAGGTCGGCGACGCAGTTCAGGCGCGGCGGGTAATGCAGTTCGGGCAGGTCGAACAGGAACTCGGGCCAGGTGTGCGCCGGCGGCAGGTTGGCGCGGGCGAAACTGTCCGTGTGGCCGGACGGGAACAGCGTTGCGATGGTGGCGTCGTTCATGGATGGTCCCGGCTGGGTAAAACGAGGCGACAAGAACTCAAGCAACAAGCCAGGAATACTTTAAATCTAAAGCACCTGCCCGGCAAGCGGATTCGCCACCCCTTCTTGCGTTCAGCCATGCGCGGCGCGCCCGGCCTGGCGCGCGACCGCCGCGCCGGCCGTCGCCAGCGCCGCCGCCACATCGTGCGGCGCCGGGGAGCGGGCCTCGGCCACCGTGGCCAGCGCCGCGGCGGCGCCGTACAGGCCGAGCGTCTTGCAGCCTTCGCGCAGGCGGTTCAGGCGCGCCTGCGTTCCCTCGTCGCCGGCCGGCGGCTCGTGCATGGCCACCTGCAGCTGGCGCGCCAGGCCGTCCAGGTAGAGGCGCAGGCGCGCATGATCGATGCCGAGCCGGCGCGCCACCTCGTCCGGTGCTTCGTCCGGCGCTTCGTCTGCGGGTTGGGCGCCGGCCAGCGCCGGAAACAGGCGCGCGAACTGCGCGCGCACGTCTTCCTGGCGGAACGGCTTGACGATGTAGCCGCTGGCGCCCAGGGCCGCCGCTTCGTCCAGCGTCGCGCCGTCGGACGCGGCCGAAACCAGCACGAAGGGCAGCGCCGCCGTGTCGGCGCCGGCGCGCACCCGCTGCAGCAGTTGCAGGCCGGACAGGTGCGGCATGCGCAGGTCGCAGAACACGATGTCGGGCCGCAGGCCCGATTCCAGCTGGCGCCAGGCATCGGCGCCGTCTTCCGCTTCCAGGATCGCATGATTGCCGCAGCTGTCGACCAGATGCATCAGCATCATGCGCGCCACGATGTCGTCGTCCACTACCAGCACCTTCATTCGCTCTCCGCCAGTTCGGTCAAGACCTGCATTATAGGCAAGCATTCGGGACAGGCCGGAGATTAGCGCGCATCGAAGGCGTCGAGCAGCGTATGCAGCCGCGGCAGCCCGGCGCGCAGGCGCTCGTGCTCGCCGGCGTCGGCCGCCGCTTCCAGTTCGCCGCACAGCGTTGCCAGGCCTGGCTCCGCCAGGTGGACGGCGCTGCCGCGCAGGCCGTGCAGGATGCGGCCGGCGGCGTCCAGGTCATCGGACGCGACCGCCGCCGCCAGCTCCCGGCGCCGGCGCGGCAGGTCGGCGACGAAGGCGGCGCGCAGGCGCAGCGCCAGGGCCTCGCCAGGCGCGGCGGTGGCCGCGGTGGCCGCTGGCCCCGGATCCGCGCCGCGCCCCGCCGCCGGCGCGTCGAAGGTGACCTCGAACATCGCGTCGAGCGCCGCCATCGCCTGCGCACGGCTGTCGGGCGCGCCTTGCGCCGGCATCGGCTCGAGCGGCACGCCGCGCTGCAGCTGGCGCTCGATCGCGCGCGCCAGCTGGGTGTGCAGCGCCGCCTCGTCGATCGGCTTGGTCAGGAAGGCATCCATCCCGCAGGCCAGGTAGCGCGTGCGGTCCTCGTCGCTGGCGTTGGCGGTGAGCGCCACGATCATCAGGTGCGGATCGATCACTGGCGCATCCTGCGGGCCGCCGGCGCGGATCAGGCGGGTGGCGCTGGCGCCGTCCATCTCGGGCATGCGGCCGTCCATCAGGACCAGGTCGTAGCGCTTGCGCGCGCAGGCGGCCACCGCCTCCAGGCCGTTGTCGACGATGTCGATCGCATGGCCCAGCTCCTCGACCATCAGGCGCGCGATGATCTGGTTGGTGGGGAAGTCCTCTGCGCACAGGATACTGAGGCGATGGCTGTGCGGCGCGCGCGGCGCATGCTCCACGCGCACCGGCGGGGCGCCGTCCGGCAGCGGCAGCAGCACGCTGAACACGCTGCCCTTGCCTTCCTGGCTGTTGACGCCGATGGTGCCTCCCATCAGCTCCACCAGCTGGCGGCAGATCGCCAGGCCGAGGCCGGTGCCGCCGTAGCGGCGCGTGGTGGTGGTATCGGCCTGCTCGAACTTCTGGAACAGCCGCGGCAGCGCATCGGACGGGATGCCGATGCCGGTGTCGCGCACCGTGAAGCGGATCATGTGCATGCCCGGCGGGCGGTCCTGGTCGTCCGGCCGACACTCGACCTGCACCGTCACGCTGCCCGACCTGGTGAACTTGAAGGCATTCCCGATCAGGTTCACCAGCACCTGGCGCACGCGGGTCGGGTCGCCCACCAGGAAGCGCGGCACGTTGTCGTCGACCTGGACCGAGAAGTCCAGGCTGTGGCCGGCGGCCTGCTCCTGGAAGAGGCTGGCCACGTTGCGCATCTTCTCGTGCAGGTCGAAGTCGATGCGCTCGACGGTCAGCTTGCCGGCCTCGATCTTCGAGAAGTCGAGCAGGTCGTTGATGATCGCCAGCAGCGCTTCGGCATTGGCCTGGCCGCGCAGGATCTGCTCGCGCGTGTTGTCCCTGAGCGCCGCGTCGCGCAGCGCGAAGCCCAGCATGCCGATCACGCCGGCCAGCGGGGTGCGCATCTCGTGGCTCATATTGGCCAGGAACTCGGACTTCTGGCGCGTCGCATCCTCGGCGCGCTCCTTGGCCTGGCGCAGGACTTCCTCGTTCTCCTGCAGCGTGCGGTAGGCGCGCGCCAGCTCGTTGCTCTGGTGGCGTCCGCGCCGCTCCTGCTCGCGCAGTTCCTGCGTCTGCTGCTCGAGCATGCGGTTCTGCTGCTCCACCTGCTCGGTGCGCGCGCTCACCTGGTGTTCCAGCCGCTCCTTGTGGCGGCGCAGGCTGGACAGGCGCATGCGCAGCCCCCCGTAGACGGCGCTGCACACCAGCAGGATCATGGCGATCCGGGCCCACGGCGTGCCCCACGGCGGCGGCTCGATGGTCAGCGCCAGCGCCGCCACGTCCTCGCTCCAGACGTCGTCCTTGTTGGCCGCGCGCACCCGGAACACATAGGTCCCGGGATCGAGGTTGGTATAGGTGGCGAAGCGCTGGTCGGCGCCGGCGTTCACCCAGCCCTTGTCGAAGCCGTCCAGCCGGTAGGCGAACTTGTTGCGTTCGGGCGCGGCGAAGTGCAGCGCCGCGAATTCGAGGGTGAGCACGGCGGCGTCGGCCGGCAGGGTCACGGCGCTGGCGTTCTCGATCGGCCCCGGCAGCAGGCCCGGGAAGGCTTGCTCGAGCGGCCGGTTGAAGACCTGCAGGCCGGTGATCACGGGACGCGGCGCGATGCGGTTGTCGCGGATCGCGCGCGGATCGAAGGCGGTGATGCCGTTGAAGCCGCCGAAATACAGGGTCCCGTCGCTCGCGCGCAACACCGAGGCGTCGAAGAAGGCGCCTTCGGTGATGCCGTCGGCCGCCGTGTAGCTGCGCCAGCGCCCGTTGGCCGGGTCGAAGCTCGAGATGCCGCTCGAGGTGCTGGCCCAGATGCGGCCGTCCTGGTCTTCCACGATCGCCGCCACCGAATCGTCGACCAGGCCGTCGCGCGTGGTGTAGCGGGTGAAGCTGAGCGCGCCGTCGCGCCCCGTCACCATGCGGTTCAGGCCTACCGCGGTGCCGATCCAGATGTCGCCGCGGCTGTCTTCCATCAGGTGGTGCACCTCGTCGTGGCTGATGCTGTTCGGGTCGTAGGGATCGTGGCGGAAGTGGCGGAACCTGCCGCTGGCGCGGTCCAACAGGTCGAGGCCGGCGAAGGTGCCGACCCAGAAGCGGCCGCGCCGGTCTTCGAGCATCGGCCGCGCGATGTCGTCCGACAGGCTGGTGAACTTCGACGGATCGTGGCGGTAGCTGGTCACCGCGCGCGTGACCGGGTCGAGCCGGTGCATACCGCCGCGGGTCGTGATCCAGACCATGCCGGCGCGGTCGAGCAGCATCGAGCGCACGTTGTTGGCGTCGGCGTCGCCCGGCAGCACCTGGCGCCGGAACCGGCGCGCCGCGGGGTCGAAGGAGGTGATGCCGGAGCGGCTGCCGATCCACAGCAGGCCGGCGCCGTCGCGCACGATGGCCGCCGCCGGCACGTCGATCAGGCTGTTCGGGTCGTCCTTGCGGTGGCGGAACACCTCGGCCTTGCCGGTGCGCGGATCGAGGTGGTGCAAGGCGGTGGCCGAGCCGACCCACAGCCGCTGTCCGTCTTCGAGCAATGCGCGCACCTTGTTGTCCGCCAGCGAGTCGGGCATGCCGGGGCGCGCATTGAGGCGCGCGAAGCCGCCGCTGCCCAGGTCGACGCGCGAGACGCCGCCATACCAGGTGCCGGCCCAGAAGGTGCCGACCCGGTCGCGGTACAGGGCCGAGACGTAGTTGTCGACCAGGCTGTGGCGGTCGGTCACGACGTTGCGGAAGGCGTCGAAGCGCTCGCCCCCGGCGCGCCAGCGCAGCAGGCCGTCTTCGTGGGTGCCGGCCCACACCGTGCCGTCGGGATCCTGGTACAGCGTGGTGATCCAGGATTCCTTGACGCCGTCGGCCGGCCCGAAGCGGCGCAGCCTGCCCGCATCCGGGCCACGCAGTTCGCGCCGTTCCAGCCCGCCGAAGCGCCCGACCCAGAGCCGCTGCCCGGCGTCGACCAGCAGCGCGTGCACCGGCCGTGAACGAACGTCCAGTTGCGAAGGATGGTGCTCGACCGTCCGGCGGTTGGGGGCCAGGCTGTCCAGGCCCGCCGCGGTGCCGATCCAGAGGCGCCCGTCGGCGTCGAGCGCCAGCGCCTGGATGCCGTCGTCGCGCAGGGTGCGCTCGTCGTTCGGCACGTGGTGCCAGACCGTGAACTTGCCGGTCTCGGTGTCGAAGTGCTGCAGGCCGTCGGCGGTGCCGATCCACAGCCCGTCCTTGCCGTCGCCGATCATGGCCTTGATCTGGCGGTTGCCGGTGCCGCGCCGGGTCGGCTCGTGCGGCGCGTACAGGGTAAAGCTGCGGGTGGCCGGATCGTAGCGGTTCAGGCCGCCGTCGGTGCCCAGCCACATGCGGCCGTGGCGGTCCAGGTGCAGCACCCGCACCCAGTTGCTGGACAGGCTGCGCGGGTTGCCGATCTCGCTGCGGTAGTGCACGAACCGGTAGCCGTCATAGCGCGACAGGCCGGACTGGGTGCCGAACCACATGAAGCCGTCGCGGTCCTGGACGATGGACAGGACCGATTCCTGGGCCAGGCCCTGCTGCACCGACAGGTGTTCGAAGCGCAGGGTCGGTTCGGGCGCCGCCGCGCGCGACGGCGCCGATGCCGCCAGCACGAGCGGCAGCAGGAAGATCGACAGGAAGATGGAGAAGCACCGGCGCAGCATGGTCATGGGGCGCGAAAGCGGGCGCGCGCATCGGCGACACGCGCTCCCGCTCCCATCGGGATCGATCCGGTTTTCTGTTTGCTATCCACGGGCGACAGGTTAGCAAACTCTGATTGTCTTGAGGCAAATATGGGGTGGGGAACGCAACAAATTGTCTGCATTTGTCGCTTCCCCGCCCATTTTCAATCGCCCTTGGCAATGCCCTCGCGGCGCGGATCGGCGCCGCCGAACCACATCGGCACCCCGTGCACCTGGATCCGCTCGATGCCGTGCAGGCCCGAGGTCTGTTCGCTGACGCGGATCGCATGGCCGCGCGCGCGCAGCAGGTCTTGCGTGGCCTGCGGGAAGCGCCCGCGTTCCAGCTCGGTGGGGCCGTTGCGGCTGCCGAAATTGGGCAGCGCGATCGCCTGCTGCACGTTCAGGCCCCAGTCCAGGGTTCCGACCAGCACCTTGGCCACGTAGTTGATGATGGCCGGGCCGCCCGGCGAGCCGACGGTGAGCACCAGCTTGCCGCTGTCCTTCTCGAACACGATGGTGGGCGACATGGCGCTGCGCGGCCGTTTATTGGCCTCGACCCGGTTCGCCACCGGGCCGTCGGCGTCACGCGCGCTGAACGAAAAATCGGTCAGCTGGTTGTTGAGCATGAAACCGTCGACCATCTGGCGCGAACCGAAGGCGTCCTCGATGGTGGTCGTCATCGCCAGGCCGCGGCCGTCGGCGTCGACCACCGACAGGTGCGAGGTCGACGGCGTCTCGATCGCATTGTCGGTGCCCCACGCGACTTCCATGCCCGGCGGCGTGCCGGCCTTGGCCTCGCCCATCGAGCGGGCGCCGACCAGGGCGGCGCGCCCCTTCAGGTAGCCCTTGTCGATCAGGCTCGGGATGCCGCGACCCGGCAGCGGCACGAAGTCGGCGTCGGCCGCATAGCGGTTGCGGTCGGCGTAGGCCAGGCGCCCCACTTCCGAGAACACGTGCACGGCTTGCGCGCCCGGCACGCCGTCCTTCGGGGCCAGCGCCTTCATGTCGAAGGTCTCGAACATGCCCAGCATCTGGGCCACGGCGATCCCGCCGGACGACGGCGGCGGCATGCCGCACACGGTGTATTGCCGATAGTCGCTGCAGACCGGCGCGCGCACCTTGGGCCGGTAGTCGGCGATGTCCTTCGCCGTGAGCAGGCCGGGGTTGGTCGGATGGCTGGCGACCTTGGCCGCGATATCGCGCGCGATGCGACCGGTATAGAACACGTCGGCGCCGCCCTCGGCGATCTCGCGCAGCGTCCTGGCCAGCGCCGGGTTCTTCAGCACATGGCCGACCGGCCACGCCTGGCCATGCTGGTCGTAGAAATAAGCGGCGGCCACCGGGTCCTTGCGCAGGTGGGTCTCGCCGGCCAGCATCTTGTGCATGCGCGGGCTGACCGCGAAGCCCTGCTCCGACAGCCGGATCGCCGGCTCGAACAGCGTCTTCCAGGGCAGCTTGCCGTGCTGGCGGTGGGCAAGTTCAAGCATGCGCAGCACGCCCGGGGCGCCGACCGAGCGGCCGCCGACCACGCCTTCGGTGCGCGACAGCGGCGTGCCGTCCGGGCGTTCGAACAGGTGCTCGTCGGCCCTGGCGGGCGCGGTCTCGCGGCCGTCGAAAGCCTGGGTCTGTTTGCCGTCGTAGTGGACCATGAAGGCGCCGCCGCCGATGCCCGACGATTGCGGCTCGACCAGGGTCAGCACCAGCTGGGTGGCGATCGCCGCGTCGATCGCGCTGCCGCCGCGGCGCAGGATCTGGTAGCCGGCGTCCACCGCCAGCGGGTTGGCCGCAGCCACCATGTATTTCTGGGCCGGCCAGCCGGCCTTGTCGGCATAGCCGGTGGCCGCTTCCGGCGCGGCCTGCAGGGAATCCTGGGCGCCGGCGGGCAGGTGGAAGGCGGCGGCCAGGGAAAGTGCAGGTATGACTGCACGCGCAAAGGTGCTGAACTGTTTCAAATGATTCTCCCAAAAGCAGACGGGCGCGCCGCCGCACGACAGCGGCGACGCGCCCGAGATCGCAGACATGCTACCTCATGTCGCGCGAGCTTGCTTTAAGGACAATGCCTGAGCTGACCGTTTACTTCGGCTGCATGCGGATCGCGCCGTCGAGGCGGATCGTCTCTCCGTTGAGCATCACGTTCTCGATAATGGCCTTGGCCAGGTGGGCATACTCCTTCGGCAGTCCCAGGCGCGGCGGGAACGGCACCATCTTGCCCAGCGAATCGCGCACTTCCTGCGGCATGTTCATCAGCATCGGGGTTTCGAAGATGCCGGGGGCGATGGTCATCACGCGGATGCCGCTGCGCGCCAGGTCGCGCGCCATCGGCAGGGTCAGGCCGGCCACGGCCGCTTTGGATGACCCATAAGCGGCTTGCCCCATCTGGCCGTCGTAGGCCGCGACCGAGGCGGTGTTGATGATGACGCCGCGTTCGCCGTATTCGGCCTCGTCGGTCTTCGCCATGGCGTCGGCCGCCAGGCGCGCCATATTGAAGGTGCCGACCAGGTTGATGTTGACGGCGCGCTGGAACACCTCGAGCGGATGCGGGCCGTCCTTGCCGACGGTCTTGGCGGCCGGCGCCACGCCGGCGCAATTGACCAGGCCACGCAGGACGCCCAGCGCGACGGCCGCCTCGACCACCGCCTTGCCGTCCGCTTCCTGGGTGACGTCGCAGCGGACGAACTGGCCGTTCAGTTCCTGCGCCAGCGCGCGGCCGGCCTCTTCCTGGACGTCGGCGATCACGACTTTCGCGCCGCCGTCCGCCAGCATGCGCGCGGTGGCCGCGCCCAGGCCCGAGGCGCCGCCGGTGACGATGAAGACGTTGTTCTGGATTTGCATGGTGTGTCCCTTATAAAAGTTCTATGTGCCACATGTTTAACGTTTACGTTAACGTCAACTGGCATTGTAGCGAACTTTTATAGGGAACCACCATGTCGGCGCTCAGGCGTTCAGAAGCACTGCATCGTGTTGCCGGTGCGGTTGCACAGGCGGCCTTCGCTGTTGACGCTGGCGTTGCCGACCTGGCCGGCCGTGGTGGCGCCGCTGGCGTCGGTGCAGGTGGCGCCGGTGCAGGCGCTGACCGGGCGCGAAGTCGGGCCGACCGGGGCTGGCGCGGTGGTCGGCGTCGGCGTGGGCGTGATGCGCGTACTCGCCGGCACCGCCTGGGTGTCCTGCGGACGCGGCATCGGGACCGGCTGCGGACGCACGTTCTGCGGCGCCGGATGGGTGGCGGGATCGATGTCCTTCAGGCGCGACGGTTCCTGGCGTCCGGTCGCCTTTTCTTCCTGGGTCATGGGACGCATGTCGATCGTCGGGGCCGGCGCCGTGGTCTGCTGGCCGTCGAGCGATGGGCGGTAGGTCGCGCCAGTCGCCGGCTGACCCTGAGTGACGCCGGTGGTCTGGGCGCCGGCGCCGATGGCGGTGGCGGCGAGCAGGACGGCAAGGATGGTTTTCGGCGTATTCATGGCAGACCTCTCTCTTGGCTTGATCGATGACCTATTATCGTCTTGTCAACGTGCGCACGGCGCACGAGAAACAATTTCTCACATAATCGAGGAGACATGCAGGTCAAGCAGAGAATGCGCCGCGCCCAAAAACGTCGTTCCCGCGGAGGCGGGAACTCAAGTTGCTTGCGTCATCGCGACACGTGGAAACTTGGGTTCCCGCCTGCGCGGGAACGAGGGTTGCTGCTAACTTGCCCTGGGTGGCTGCGCTTATTCGGACAGCGCCGCGAACGCGTTGTCGCGCACCTGCTCGACCGGGCCGACGCCCGAGATCTTGCGGTATTTCGGCGCGCCCGGCAGGCCCGACTCGGCCCACTTGCCGTAGTAGCCCAGCAACACTTCGGTCTGGTTGTGATAGACCTCCAGGCGCTTCGAGACGGTCTCGGCCTTGTCGTCGTCGCGCTGGATCAGCGGCTCGCCACTGACGTCGTCGACGCCTTCGACCTTCGGCGGGTTGAACTTGACGTGGTACACGCGGCCCGAGGCCGGGTGCGAGCGGCGGCCGGTCATGCGTTCGAGGATCATTTCGTCAGGAACGTCGATTTCGAGCACGTAGTCGATGGTGACGCCGCTGTCCTTCATCGCCTCGGCCTGGGCGATGGTGCGCGGGAAGCCGTCGAACAGATAGCCGTTGGCGCAGTCCGCATCCTTCAGGCGCTCCTTGACCAGGCCGATGATGATGTCGTCCGACACCAGTTGGCCGGCATCCATCACCTTTTTCGCAGCCAGGCCCAGTTCGGTGCCCGCCTTGATCGCGGCGCGCAGCATGTCGCCGGTCGAGATTTGCGGGATATTGAACTTTTCCTTGATGAAATTTGCCTGGGTGCCCTTCCCGGCGCCGGGTGCTCCTAACAGAATGAGACGCATGAGTTTCCTGAGATTCTAGAAAATAATGAAAATTGCTGTGGATTGTATAAATTATGTTTGATGTTGCCAAGCCTTCTTGACACGGAAGTTACCACAAAAGTTGGCTTTCAAGCCAGTTTTGGGGCCCTGCGGCCAGGATTATTGATCCTGCGCAGACAGCCCCATCACAGACCTGTGGTTTACGTCAAGACGGATAATGCAGGCGTACTCGCGCCAGGTCGTCCGGCGTGTCGACGCCGCCGGGTGGCGCATCTTGTGTGACGTGCACGGCGATCGGGTAGCCGTGCCACAGCACGCGCAGCTGTTCGAGCGCCTCGATGCCTTCGAGCGGCGAGACGTCCAGCTTCGGATAGGCTTGCAGGAAGGCGTTGCTGTAGGCGTAGAGGCCGATGTGGCGCAGCGGCGCGTAGCCGGCAGGCAGGGAATCCTGGGTGGCCGCGAAGGCGTCGCGGTGCCAGGGAATGGTGGCGCGCGAGAAGTAAAGCGCGCGGCCGAGCTTGTCGAGCACCACCTTGACGATGTTCGGGTTGAAGACCTCGGAGGTGTCGAGGATCGGATGCGCGCAGGTCGCCATCGGCGTGTGGGCGTCGATGCGGGCGGCGCAGGCCGCCAGCAGCGCCGGATCGATCAACGGCTCGTCGCCCTGCAGGTTGACCACGACTTCATCCTGGCCCAGGCCCAGCACCTGCGCCACTTCGGCGATGCGGTCGGTGCCGGACGGGTGATCGGCGCGCGTGAGCACCGCGGAGACGCCATGGGCGGCGCAGGCGGCGGCGATGTCTTCATGGTCGGTGGCGACGATGATGCGCGCCGCGCCGGATGCGCGCGCGCGTTCGGCCACGCGCACCACCATGGGTTTACCGCCCAGGTCGGCCAGCGGCTTGTTCGGCAGGCGGGTCGAGGCCAGGCGCGCCGGGATGATGACAGTGAAGTTCATCTGTAACCCGTCATGCCGGTTCGATCTTGCGCGCCTGGTCGGCCCACATGATCGGGATGCCGTCGCGGATCGGGTACGCCAGGCGGTCGGCGCGGCAGGTCAGTTCCTGCGCCTTTTTGTCGAGTTCAAGCGGTCCCTTGCACAACGGGCAGACCAGGATATCAAGCAAGCGAGCGTCCACGACATTTCTCCACGATTTGTTCGGCCAGTGCAGGGTCGAGCTGCGCCGTGACCGGCACGACCCACAGGCGTGGATCGTTCTTCAGATGATCAATTTGCCGACATTTTACTGCATCCTTCTCGGTGATCAGGATGACATCGGCATCGACCCCGGCAAACGGGTCGTCCATGAAGTCGTGATGGTCGGGCAAAGGCAGCTCGCCGACCGCCAGGCCGGCCGCGCGCAGCATGGCGAAGAAGCGTCCCGGATTGCCGATGCCGGCGGCGGCCACGATGCGTTTATCCGTTAATCGGGCGAGCGGCACCGACTGGCCGCCCTGCAGCGGCTCGGCATGGTCGCCGGCCAGGCGCATGCGCCACGGTTGTCCGCCGACCGCCCGGGCCAGGCCGGGCGTGATCTCGGGCGCATTGACGACCGTGAAGTCGCGCCGGCGCGACGGCGGTTCGCGCAGGGGACCGGCCGGCAGCAGCCAGCCATTGCCGACGCCGCGGCCGTCGAACAGCACGATCTCGACGTCGCGCGCCAGCGCGTAGTGCTGCAGGCCGTCGTCGGCGATCAGCACGTCGACCCCGGGATGCGCCGCCAGCAACGCCCTGCCCGCCTCGACGCGGCGGCGACCGACCACGACCGGGCACCCGGCGCGGGCCGCGATCAGGAGCGGCTCGTCGCCGACGGCGCGCGGATCGGACTGCGGGGCGACCTCCAGGGCCGCGCCTTCCTGGCCGCCATGGCCGCGCGAGATCACGCCGGGATTCAGGCCGGCCGCGCGCAGGCTCTCGGCCAGCCAGATCGTCAGCGGCGTCTTGCCGGTGCCGCCGATGAAGATATTGCCGACCACGATCACCGGCACCGGCAGGCGTTCGGCGCGCTTCAGGCCGGTGCGAAACAGCAGGCGGCGCAGGCCGGCCAGCAGGCGAAACAGCAGCGCCAGCGGCAGGAGCAGCAAGGCCAGGGGCCCGCGCCGGAGCCAGGCGCGGGTCAGGGTCGATTCGAGTCGGGAAGCCATGCGGAAAGAAAAACGGCGCGCAGCGTGCGCGCCTTGGGGATTATTTGGCGGCGCCGGTCTGGGCCGCGAAGGTCAGCTTGTCGTAGCCGGCCACGCGCGCCGCTTCCAGCACGTTGATGACCATCTGGTGCATCGCGAACTGGTCGGCGTTGACGATGATCACCGGGCTGGCCACCACCTGGCCGTCGGGCGTGCGCGCGGCGTTCTTCATGTCCTGGGCCAGGCCGGCCACGCTGTGGAAGGTCACCGGCGTATTGTTGACCGTGTAGTTGCCCTTGGCGTCGACCGTCACGTTGATCTCGAACGGCTTCTCCGCCTGCTTCTCGGCCTCGGCGGTCGGCAGGGTGATCTGCAGCTCGGTGAACTTGCTGTAGGTGGTCGAGACCATCAGGAAGATCAGGACCACCAGCAGCACGTCGATGAACGGGATCAGGTTGATCTCCGGCTCTTCGCGCTTGCGGCCGCGGCGAAAGTCCATCATTTGCGGGCACCGTGGACGACGTCGACCAGTTTCACCGCCTGCAGTTCCATCTCGACGATATAGGTGTCGACCAGGTTGCGGAAGTGGCGGTAGAACACCAGGGCCGGCATCGCGATCGCCAGGCCGAAGCCGGTGTTGTACAGCGCCACCGAGATGCCGTGCGCCAGTTGCGCCGGATTGTTGCCGCCGGTCGGGGTCGAGGCGCCGAAGATCTCGATCATGCCGACCACCGTGCCGAACAGGCCCATCAGCGGCGCCAGCGAGGCGATGGTGCCGAGCGTGGTGAGGAAGCGTTCCAGGTTCTGGGCCACGCCGCGGCCGGCCTCCTCGATCGACTCCTTCATCACGTCGCGCGGGGCGTCGACGTTGCGCAGCGCCGCGGCCAGCACGGTGCCCAGGGGCGAGTTCTGTTCCAGCTTGTCCACCACGTCGGGCGTCACCTTGCCGCTGCGGTAGACGCGGATGACTTCATCGAGCAGGTTGCGGGGCAGGATCTTCTCGCGGCGCAGGGTGATCAGACGTTCGACGATGAGGGCGACGGCGACGATCGACGCGATCAGCAGGAACCAGATGGGCCAGCCTGCGGCTTGAAAAATGGCGAGCAAGAGATACTCCTGAGAGGAAAAAGATCAATTCGGCAATGTAGCAAGTTGGCAGCGAAGCGGCAAGTAGAGTTCTTCACATCTTCTGTGGATAAAATTGTGCGCAATGGCCGCGAGGTGGAACAAGTACCTTGATTTGTAAGGGCTTTCTGCGCCTGCGCAAGAAAATGGCAGTCTCATGACTTGGCTCAACCGGGCCCGGGCTCAACCAGTTACTCACTGGCATCGTGTAGTTGCGAACAAATTCTGTGGACAAAATTGTGCGCAAGGGTAGCCGGACTCGACTAAGTAACTGATTCCAGACGATTTTATTGTTGAGCCTAAATTCCGGGCAGCCGAACCCGGCTGTACTTTGGCTGCGATCAGGTGAGGTTCCGCACACTTTTTGTGGACAAAAGTGTGAGCAATGGGCACTTTATGACCGTAAGCCTTTGATTTACCTCAATAAAACACCGCTGCTTAAAATATTGGCATACAGCACTTTTTGCCAACAAAAGGTGCCTGAGTGGCGCTTTCTGCCTCGTTTGTTTGGCCTCCGGGGCACCGGTGCACACATTATTCGTTATCTGCACAATTTTTGTGGATAAGAATGTGAGGAAGGTCAAACTTTACTACTTAAGTGCTTGATTTGATTGACATTAGATCAGACTGCCTCAAGAACAGGCAGCGGAGAACGCAACATGTTCAGCTCGACAAAGGGCACGGTAGTCCACGCCGCTGACCTGGACACGACGCCAAATGTTTGCACAGATTCTGTGGACAACTTTGTGATCAAGCTTCCGGCTAGGGGGTTAAGTCATTGATTCGTAACAATTCTACTTATCCTGCCCAATCGCTGCGCACTCCCTCTTCGCGCGGCTGAGTTCCCCACAGTTTTTGTGGATAAACCGCTCTCAAACGACATTACCCAACATCCAAGCCATTGATTTAAAAGGGTTTTCAATAGATTGCATTGAAAAGCAGCAACATTGATCGGATCCGGGCCGCGGCGTGGAAACCACTTGCCATCCGCCGATAGGGGATAATGATCGCTTTCGCCATTTTCGCCAACCCGCCATGCAAGCACCGAACGACGCCGATCCAGCCTTCACCGCCCCCGCCGTCCTGAGCGTCACCGCCCTGAACCAGCAGGTGGCGCGCCTGCTGGAGCGCTCGTTCCCGCTGGTGTGGATAGGCGGCGAGATCTCCAACTTTACCCGGGCCGCCTCCGGCCACTGGTATTTCACGCTGAAGGACGACGCGGCCCAGGTGCGCGCCGTGATGTTCCGCAGCCGCGCGCAGATGGCCGGCTTTACCCCGCGCGAAGGCGACAAGGTCGAGGTGCGCGCCTTGGTCACCCTGTACGGCGCGCGCGGCGACTACCAGATCAACGTCGAGGCGATCCGCCGCGCCGGCGTGGGCCAGCTCTACGAAGCCTTCCTGCGCCTGAAGGAAAAGCTGGCCGCGCAAGGCCTGTTCGACGCCGACCGCAAGCGCGCGCTGCCGCTGTTCGCGCGCAGCATCGGCATCGTCACCAGCCCGCAGGCCGCCGCGCTGCGCGACGTGCTGACCGCCCTGCGCCGGCGCGCCCCGCACGTGCGGATCGTGCTCTACCCTGCCCCGGTCCAGGGCCAGTTCGCGGCCGACGAGATCGCCGAAGCCATCATGACCGCCTCGCGCCGCGCCGAGGTGGACGTGCTGCTGGTCTGCCGCGGCGGCGGCTCGATCGAGGATTTATGGAGCTTCAACGAGGAATGCGTGGCGCGCGCCATCGACGCCTGCGCGATCCCCGTGATCTCGGGCGTCGGCCACGAAACCGACGTCACCATCGCCGACTTCGCCGCCGACGTGCGCGCCGCCACGCCGACGGCCGCCGCCGAACTGGCCGCCACGCCGCGCGCCGACTGGCTGGCCTCGCTCGAAGGCGACGCCCTCGACCTGCAGCGCGCGATGGAGCGCCGCCTGCACGACGCCAGCCAGGGCCTCGACAACCTGAGCCGGCGGCTGCTCAGCCCCTCGGCCCAGATCGGCCACCAGCGCCTGAAACTGCTGTCGCTGGCCACCGCCATGACGCACGCCGTCAAGCTCCCGGTGAACCGCCACGGCCTGCTGCTCGCCCAGCTGCAGCAACGCTGGTCGCGCCACCGTCCCGACATGCGCGCCCTGCGCGCACGCTTGGCGTCGGACAGCCGTCACCTGAACGCCAGCCTGTGCAGCCAGGTCAGGGCGCGGCGCGAAGCGCTGAACGCCCTTGCCGCCCAGCTCGAGCTGCTCAACCCGCAGCGCACGCTGGAGCGCGGCTATGCCATCGTGCGCGACGCCAAGGGCCAGATCGTGCGCGACCCGGCCCAGATCCATGCGCGCGACACGCTGACGGTGAAGCTGGCCAATGGCAGCGCCGAGGTGGGCGTGGCCCAGGTCCAGAGCGTCCTCGAGTGAATCCGGATCGGTTGCCGGGCCTGCAAGAAATGCAAGCCTGCAACGTTGCTCCATATTGCGTAGAATAACGGCGCTATAAGAACAGCAACCTTTCCCAACCACTAAGGAATCGCACAATGGAACACACCCTGCCGCCGCTGCCGTATGCCAAGGACGCCCTGCAACCGCACATCTCGGCCGAGACCCTGGAATACCACCACGGCAAGCACCACCAGACCTATGTGACCAACCTGAACAACATGATCAAGGGCACCGAGTTCGAGAACCTGTCCCTGGAAGAGATCATCAAGAAGTCGACCGGCGGCGTGTTCAACAACTCGGCCCAGGTCTGGAACCACACCTTCTTCTGGAACTGCATGAGCCCGAACGGCGGCGGCGCGCCGACCGGCAAGGCGCTGGACGCGATCAACGCCAAGTGGGGTTCGTTCGACAAGTTCAAGGAAGAGTTCAACAAGTCGGCACTGGGCAACTTCGGCTCGGGCTGGACCTGGCTGGTGCAAAAGGCCGACGGCAGCGTCGACATCGTCAACACCTCGGGCGCCGGCACCCCGCTGACCACCGCCGACGTGCCGCTGCTGACTGCCGACGTCTGGGAACACGCCTACTACATCGACTACCGCAATGCGCGCGCCAAGTTCCTGGACGCGTTCTGGAATGTCGTGAACTGGGAATTCGTGAACAAGAATTTCGTCTGAATGCGCTGATGGTCACGCCGGCGACGGCGTGATGCGCCGACGATCAAGGCCCGCTCGCGCGGGCCTTTTTTTATCGGACCCCAAAGCTAGTCACCGCCGCCGCCGCCGCACCCATCGCCCCCACCATCGCCGCAACCGTCGCTGCCGCCAGCGGAATCGAAAACGGCAATGCCGCCATCGCCTGTTTGCGCTTCCGGTCCTGGGTTCTTCAACAGCGCCAGGTAAGTCATTTCACTGACCAGGCCCGCACCGAACAACGCCGGCAGCGCGACATCAAACCGCGCCCACTTCTATTCCCTGGAATAGGAAGAGCAGGTCGTCATTCACCCATCGAACGCGCCAGGCTCGCTGCGGTAACGCAAGGCATCGAGCACCAATGCGAAGGCGGGCGAGGCCTGCCGCCGGCTTGGATAATAAAGATGGTAACCGGGGAAAGGCTCGCACCAGTCTTCCAGCACCCGCTGCAGAGCGCCCGTCGCGAGCTGGCGCTGCACCACGTCTTCCAGCACGAACGCCAGCCCCATCCCGGCCAGCGCCGCGTCGACCACCTGCGGGAAACCATTCAGGGTCATCTGCCCTTCCACCCGAACGACCAGCTCGCGCGTACCTTGCTTGAAATCCCACGGCAGCAGCCCGCCATGCGTGGGCAGACGCACGTTGATGCAGTCGTGGCTCGTCAAATCCTGTGGCTTCACGGGCCGGGGGCGGGTGGCGAAATAGGCCGGAGACCCCACCACCGCCATCCGCACTTCGGGGCCGACAGGCACCGCGATCATATCCTTCTGCAAATGCTCTCCCAGGCGCACGCCGGCATCGAAGCGCTGCTCGACGATATCGATCATGCGGTAGTCGGTATTGATCTCCACCTTGATGTCAGGGTAGTTCGGCAGGAGCGTTGCCAGCCGCGGCAGCAGAATCCAGCTTGCCGCGTGCTCGGATGCAGTGATCCTGACATTGCCCGCAGGCTTGTCGCGCAGCTCGCTCAAGGCGGCGAGATCGTCCGCGATGCCGTCGAGTCGCGGGCCGACCGATGCCAGCAGGCGCTCGCCAGCGTCGGTCGGCGCGACCCGCCGCGTCGTCCGGGTCAGCAGGCGCACACCCAGTCGCTCTTCCAGCGCGCGGATGGTCTGGCTCAGCGCCGATTGCGAGACCCGCAGTTGCGCCGCTGCGCGCGTAAAGCTGCCTTCGCGCGCCACCATGACGAAGGCCGTCAGGTCATTCAGATTCTCTCGCATTACTCATAAGGGAAGCTAATAAGGACACGTCGATTATAGCGAGATGCCCAAAAGACATTGATAAGTTGAGCTAATAACGCCATGCACAATTAAGCGGCTAATCAAGGGGCAATCGTGCCCGGTACAGTACACCGGCAGATTGCAGCTTACTGACAAGGATTCGACCATGGACCATGTGACACTCAATAACGGGCTCAGAATGCCCATCCTCGGCTTCGGCGTTTTCCAGATTCCCGACCCGGCGGAATGCGAACGCGCGGTCATCGACGCGATCGCGTCCGGCTACCGCCTGATCGACACCGCGGCGTCGTACCTGAACGAAGCCGCGGTCGGCAACGGCATCAGGAATGGCGGCGTCGCCCGCGACGAGCTGTTCGTCACCAGCAAACTGTGGGTTCAGCACGCGGGCTACGAACGTACCCGCGAGGCCATCGACCAATCCCTGCAACGCTTGCGCCTGGACTACCTCGACCTGTACCTGATCCACCAGCCATTCGGCGACGTCCACGGTGCCTGGCGCGCGATGGAGGAAGCGCAGCGCGCCGGCAAACTGCGCGCCATCGGCGTGAGCAACTTCCAGCCCGACCGCCTGATGGACATCATCGCCTTCAACGAGATCAAGCCGGCGCTGAACCAGATCGAGGTGCATCCCTTCCATCAGCAGGAAGAGAGCGCCGCCTTCATGGCCGAGAACGGCATACAGGCCCAGGCCTGGGCGCCGTTTGCGGAAGGCAGGAACGGCTTGTTCGAGCACCCGGACCTGGCGGAGATCGCGGCCAGGCACGGCAAGTCCATCGGCCAGGTCGTGCTGCGCTGGCTTGTCCAGCGCAATATCGCGTCACTGGCCAAGACCGTGCGCCGCGAGCGGATGCGGGAAAACCTGGACGTGTTCGATTTCGCGCTGGACGGCGACGACATGGCCGCCATCGCGGCGCTGGAAACCGGCGCCAGCAGCTTCTTCTCGCATCGCGACCCGGCGATCGTGAAGTGGATGAGCGAACGCCGGCTCGGGATCTAGGCGATGATCGAGCGACTGCTGGCGCCGTGCGCCCTCCTCTTCTGCATCGGCGTCGCGAGCGCCGCCGAGAACCCATCGCCGGACGTGACGATCATTCGCAACGGCTCGCGGCCGGCCGTCGCGGGGCCGGAGCAGAACTTCACGGGCGCGGTCCGCGTCGATTCCGCGTTCCGTGCCCCGGCGCCCGGCCGTTCGAGCGGTGGCGTGGTCTCCTTCGCGCCGGGCGCGCGCACCGCATGGCACGTGCATCCACTGGGGCAGACGCTGATCGTCACCGAAGGCGCCGGACGGGTGCAGCAATGGCAGGGTCCGGTCGAGGAAATCCGGCCGGGCGACGTCATCTGGATTCCCGCCGGCGTGAAGCACTGGCATGGTGCGAGCCCGACCCAGGCGATGCGCCATGTGGCGATCACGGAATCGCTGGACGGCACATCGACGGTATGGATGGAAAAAGTCGGCGACGCCGCTCCCGACGCAAGCGCCCCCGGCCCGTTAGCCACGCCGGCACAACGCATGTATGGGGACATCGCGCCGAAACTGGCCGATCTCACCGACAGGGTGCTCTACGCCGACGTCTGGGAACGGCCCGGGCTGTCGAAACGCGACCGCAGCCTGGCCACCGTCAGCGCGTTGGTCGCCATGAACCGCCCCGATCAACTGCGCTCGCACTTGCGCATCGCACGCGAGAACGGCGTCACCGAAACCGAACTGGTGGAATCCATCACGCACCTGGCGTTCTATGCCGGATGGCCGAACGCGGTCACGGCAATCGCCGTCGCCAGGGAGGTGTTTGCCAAGCCCACGGGCGCGCAATGATTGCCCTGCTCAAGTCCTTCTACAGCAATCCCGATGAAAGGTTGGATATGTCGACACACACCACGAAGCACGCATCGGCTCCAGGCCGCCGGAATTTCCTGCTGGCGGCGGGCAGCCTGGCCGCGGCGCCGCTCGCGGGCGATGCCCTGGCCCAGGCAGGCGCCAGCAGCGGCGCACCGGCGCGCGCCGCGGCCGGCATGCGCCGCAAGCTGGGTACGCTGGAAGTGTCCAGCATCGGCCTGGGGGTGCAGAACATGAGCCGCACCTACCAGACCACGGTTCCCAGCCGTCCGGAGATGCTGAACATCATCCGCGCCGCCCACGAGCGCGGCCTGACTTTCTACGACGCCGCCGAAGCCTATGGGCCGCATGAAGTCGAGCGCATCCTCGGCGAAGGCGTGGCGCCGTTTCGAAACGAGATCGTCATCGCGACCAAGTTCGGATGGAATATCGACCTCGAGACCGGCAAGCGCCTGCCCGGCCTGAACAGCCGGCCCGCGCATATCAGGCAGGCAGTCGAGGGCATGCTCAAACGCCTGCGCACCGACCGCATCGACCTGCTATACCAGCACCGCGTCGATCCGCAGGTGCCGATCGAGGACGTGGCCGGCGCGGTGCAGGATTTGATGAAACAGGGGAAGGTGCTGCACTGGGGACTGTCGGAAATGGGCTTGCAGACCCTGCGCCGCGCGCATGCCGCGCTGCCCGTCAGCGCCGTGCAGAGCGAGTATTCGATGCTGTGGCGCGGACCCGAGCAGAATGTGATCCCGACCTGCCGCGAACTGGGCATCGGTTTCGTTCCATGGAGCCCGCTGGGCGTGGGCTTTCTCACCGGCGCCATCGATGCCAACACCCGTTTTGCCGAGGGCGACATTCGCCGCATCGAGTCCAGGTTCGCCCCCAGCAACCTGTCCCACAACCTGGCCCTGCTCGACCTGCTCGGGCACTGGGCTCAGCGCAAGGGCGCGACGCCGGCCCAGCTGGCGCTGGCATGGCTGATGGCGCAGCAGCCGTGGATCGTGCCCATCCCCGGCACCACCCAAATGGCGCATATGGTCGAGAACCTGGGCGCCGACGCCGTGCGCTTCACGAGCGCCGAACTGGCCGAACTCGATCGCGCCGTCAGGGAGATCCAGGTGCGCGGCGCCAGGCTGCCGGATGCGGTGCAGGTCTATTCGGACGTCGAGGCGCCCGCCAGGTCTTGATCGACGCATGGTCGCCAACGAACACGAGGACAGACAATGAACAGCAACGACAACCCGTCATTCACTCGCCGCGCCTTCATGGCCGCCAGCGCCGGCGCCACCGCCGCGCTGGCGGCGCCGCTGGCCGAAGCCGCGCAAGCGCCTTCCGGTGCGCCTCCATCGGCCGTCAGCTTCGAGGTCAACGGCAAGCCACTCCGCCTCCAACTCGACACCCGCACCACCCTGCTCGATGCGCTGCGTGAACACCTGCATCTCACCGGCACCAAGAAAGGCTGCGACCAGGGCCAGTGCGGCGCCTGCACCGTGCTGGTCAACGGCGAGCGCATCAATTCGTGCCTGAGCCTGGCCGTCATGCACGATGGCGACCGCATCACCACGGTCGAAGGACTCGGCACCCCTTCGAAGCTGCACCCGATGCAGGCCGCCTTCATCAAGCACGACGGCTACCAGTGCGGCTACTGCACCCCCGGCCAGATCTGTTCGGCGGTGGCGGTGCTGTCTGAAATCGCGGCCGGCATCCCGAGCCACGCCAGCGCCGACCTGAACGCGCGGCCGCTGCTGTCGAAGGCCGAGCTGCGCGAACGCATGAGCGGCAATATCTGCCGCTGCGGCGCCTATCCCAACATCATCGATGCGATGACCGAGGTCGCGGGAGACGCCGCATGAAGTCATTCACCTATGAACGCGTCCACAGTCCGGCAGAGGCGGCGCAGGCCATGCGGCGCACGCCCGGCGCCCGTTTCATCGCCGGCGGCACCAACCTGCTCGACCTGATGAAACTGCAGATCGAGACGCCGCAACACCTCATCGACGTCAACCACATCGGACTGGACCGGATCGAGTCCGCTGCCGATGGCGGCTTGCGCATCGGCGCGCTGGTGCGCAACACCGCCCTGGCCAGCGAGCCGCGGGTGCGGCGCGACTACGCGGTGCTGTCGCGCGCGCTGCTGGCAGGCGCCTCGGGCCAGTTGCGCAACAAGGCGACCACCGCCGGCAACCTGCTGCAGCGCACCCGCTGTCCCTACTTCTACGATACCGCCCAGCAGTGCAACAAGCGCCAGCCCGGCAGCGGCTGCGGCGCCCTGCGCGGCTTCAATCGTCCCCACGCCATCGTCGGCGCCAGCCAGGCATGCATCGCCACCCATCCGAGCGACATGGCGGTGGCCATGCGCGTGCTCGATGCGGCGGTGGAGACGGTACGCCCGGACGGTGCCACGCGCACCATTCCGATCGCGGATTTCTACCGTCTCCCCGGCATGACGCCTCAACGGGACACCAACCTCGCGCCGAACGAACTGATCACGGCCGTGACGCTGCCCCGTCCCGCAGGCGGCATGCACACTTACCACAAGGTGCGCGACCGCGCGTCCTACGCCTTCGCGCTGGTGTCGGTCGCCGCCATCGTCCAGCCCGACGGCAGCGGGCGCGTCGCCGTGGGCGGCGTCGCCCACATGCCGTGGCGGATCGAGGCGGCAGAGGCCGAGATGCCGCGCGGCGCCGCGGCGCTGACCGCCCGCTTGCTGGCCGATGCGGCCACCACGGAACAGAACGCCTTCAAGCTGCAACTGGTCGAGCGCACGCTGGCCACCATATTGACCGACGCGAGGACCAGCCCACGATGAAATTCCTGACTCCCGCCACCCGCAACCCGATCGACCGCCTGAACGTGGTCGGCAAGCCGACCGCGCGCATCGAGGGACGCCTCAAGACCACCGGAACCGCGACCTACACCTATGAACACCATGCCGCCGTGCCGGATGCGGCCCATGGCTACATCGTCGGCACCGGCATCGCCAAGGGACGCATCGTGGCGATCGACCTGGCCCAGGCGAAGTCCGCGCCGGGCGTGCTCGGCATCGTCACGGCGGACAACGCCGGCAAGCTCGGCGTCGGCCAGTTCTACGTGGCGCGGGTCCTGGCCGGCCCCGAGGTGCAGCACTACCACCAGGCGGTGGCGATCGTGGTCGCCGAAACCTTCGAACAGGCGCGCGCGGCGGCCCAGCTGGTGCGCGTGCGGTACGCACGGACCGACGGCAAATTCAGCCTGGCGCAAGCGAAAAGCACACCGCTGCCGCCCGGGCCGGGCATGGACACGGCGGCAGGCGATTTCGATTCCGCCTTCGCCAGCGCCCCGGTCACGCTCGACCAGCACTACACGACGCCCGACCATTCGCACGCGATGATGGAGCCGCATGCGGCAATCGCGTCCTGGAAGGGGGACAAACTGACGCTCTGGAATGCGATCCAGCTGGTGAGCTGGGGCATGCGAGACCTGTCGCGCACGCTCGGCATCCCGCGCGAGAACATCCGCATCGTGTCTCCCTACATCGGCGGTGGTTTCGGCGGCAAGGCCTCGGTCCTGGCCGACGCCGTGCTGGCCGCCGTTGCCGCGCGGCTGGTGGGACGGCCGGTCAAGGTCACCCTGCAGCGCCACCTGATGTTCAACAACACCTCCCACCGCCCCGCCACCATCCAACGCATCCGGCTCGGCGCGGGGCGCGACGGCAAGCTGACCGCGATCGGCCACGAAAGCTGGTCCGGCAATCTCGGCTCGCTGCCCGAACGGGCGACGCTGCCGACCCGCCTGCTGTACGCGAGCGCCGACCGCATCACGCGGCTGCGCGTGTCCCATCTCGACCTGGCCGAGGGCAATGCGATGCGCGCGCCAGGCGAAACGCCAGGCCTGATGGCGCTCGAAGTCGCGATGGACGAGATGGCCGAGAAGCTGGGCCTGGACCCGGTCACCTTCCGCATCCTCAACGACACCCAGGTCGACCCCGAGGTGCCCGCCAGGCCGTTCTCGACGCGCCAGCTGGTGCGGTGCATGCAGACGGGAGCAGATCGATTCGGCTGGGACCGGCGCAACGCCAGGCCGGGCGCCCGGCGCGAGGGCCACTGGCTCATCGGGATCGGCATGGCCGCGGGCATCCGCGGCGGGCGCGCCATGAAGTCGGCGGCTAGCGTGCGGCTGGACCGCCAGGGCCGGATCACGGTAGAGACGGACATGACCGACATCGGCACCGGCAGCTACACGATCATTGCACAAACGGCGGCCGAAATGATGGGTGTCGGGATCGACAAGGTGACGGTGCTGCTGGGCGACTCGGCGTACCCGGAAGGCGCGGGCTCCGCCGGCCAGTTTGGCGCGGCCTCGTGCACGGCCGGCGTGTACGCGGCCTGCGTCAAGCTGCGCGGCCTGGTTGCAGAGCGGTTGGGACTGGGCACTACCGACATCGAGTTCAGCGGCGGCCGCGTACGGGCCGGCGGCACGAGCAGGCCGCTGGCAGACGCCGTCGATGCGGGAGAGTTGCAGGCCGAAGACGTGATGGAAATCGGGGAACTCGGCAAGCAGTATGCCCAGCAGACGTTCGCGGCCCACTTCGTCGAGGTGGGCGTGCATGCGGGCACCGGAGAAATCCGGGTGCGCCGCATGCTGGCCGTGTGCGCCGCCGGCCGCATCATCAATCCGCTCGCTGCGCGCAGCCAGATCATTGGCGGCATGACGATGGGCGTCGGCGCGGCGCTGATGGAAGACCTGGTGGTCGACAAGCAGGTCGGCTTCTTCGTCAACCACGACCTGGCCGGCTACGAAGTGCCGGTGCATGCCGACATCCCGGAGCAGGAAGTGATCTTCCTGGACGAGGTCGATCCCACGGTGGGGCCGTTGAAAGCGAAAGGTGTGGGCGAACTCGGTATCTGCGGGACGCCGGCAGCCGTTGCGAACGCGGTCTACAACGCCACCGGCATCCGCGTGCGGGAGTATCCGATCACGCTCGACAAGCTGCTGCCGAAGCTGCCCAGGATGGCATGAGGAGAACGCCATGAGTCAACCCGCTTCGACCCGGCGCCGCCAGTTCATCGCGACGTCCGTCCTGTCCGGCCTCGCGGTGGCGGCGCCCACTGCCGGCGCCGCCCCAGGCAGCATGCGGCGCCAGGGCGGCGACGTCCTGGTCGCCTACTTTTCACGCAGCGGCAACACCCGCGTGATCGCCGGCCAGATCCAGCGCGCACAGGCGGCGACGCTGTTCGAGATCCAGCCGGCCCGGCCCTACCCCGAGGACTATCTCGAGACGGTCGAGCAGGCCCGCCGCGAGCGCGACGGCGACGTGCGTACGGCATTGATGGCGACCGTGCCCGACCTGGCCCGTTACCGGACCATCTACCTCGGTTTTCCGATCTGGGGCGAAACCGCGCCCCCGGTGATCCGCGCCTTCCTTGCGGCGCATGATGTCAAGGGCAAGACGATCATTCCATTCATCACACATGGCGGCTATGGCCCCGGCAACAGCCTGGCGGTGGTCGCCGCCCATGCCCGTGGTGCGCGCGTCCATGACCAGGGCCTGGTCATGGAAGCCGACCAGGAACGCCGCACGATGGAGCGGGTCAATCAATGGCTGGGCGGTCTCGGCAGCACTTAGAACAGGAAATGCAGGTCGAGCCGCTCACCGCTCAGCGCGCCATCGTAGCCCGGCAGCGTCGACAGCACCTCCCTGAACGAGCCGCCCGCCATCGCGGCCTGCGCCGACGTCAGGAGCGGCGTCTCCAGGGCGCCGGCGTCGCAAGCCAGGAAATACCGTTCGCGAATCACCGGGATGAAGTCGAGATCGAAGCGGCGCGCCGCCGTCTCGACGCCGAAGCCCACGTCGGCCATGCCGCTCGCAACGTAGGCCGCCACCGCCGCGTGCGTGAATTCGGCGGTGCCGGAGCGGTTGATCACCGCCGGGTCGACGCCAAGGTCGGCCAATAACAGTTCGAGCAGCACCCGCGTCCCCGACCCCTTCTGGCGGTTGACGAAGCGCAGGTCCGACCGCGCCAGGTCGGCCAGGCTTGTCACGCCTTTCGGATTGCCCTTGGCCACGAACAGCCCCTGCATGCGATACGCCAGGTGCAGCAACGCGTGGCGCTCGGGATCGAGCCAAAGCCGGTACTTGGCCGCCGCCGCTCCCTCCAGTTCTCCCACCGGCAAATGAAAGCCCGCCAGGTCGCACTCCCCGCGCGCCAGCGCCGCCACCGCGTCGCTACTGCTGCGGTAATTGATGTCGACCGTCACGCCATGCTCGTTCAGCTGCGTCACCAGGGCGGCCACCGCGAACCCGTGCGAGGCGGTCAGGCGCAGCACCTGGGCGTCGCCGACCAATACGCGCGCCAGTTCCTGCTGCAGTTCGGAGGCCAGGCTGTCGAGCATGGGGGTCAGGCGGGCGTGGATGCGGCGGTCGGCCCACATCAGCTTTTCGGCGAGCGGCGACAGCACCGTGCCCTGTCCGCGCACTTTGTGAACGAGCTCCACACCGAACTGTCGCGAGAACTGCTGCAGCAATCCCCAGGCATGGCGGTAGGACATGCCGCGCGCCGTGGCGGCCTTGCTGATCGAACCGAGCTCGCTCACCGCGAGCAACAGCCCGAGCAGCGCCGGCAGCGCGGTCGGCTGGCCGGCGGCGTCGCGCACGATCCAGTCCGGCCGTATCTCCACTCTGATCATATGCAAAATCCTTCATATTGAACACCTGCAGAACGGGTGCTACTCTGGACGGAGCAGTACATAAAAGCCGTTATATATGTTCCCATAAACATATGCAAGGCAGAGATGGAGACACCCATGAATGCACCAGATACCCTTGACCCGCGTCGCGTCATCGGCGACATCCTCGCACTCCATGCGCACAATGGCCTGCTCGGCCAGGACATGCTGCTGCCGGTGCTGCACGCCATCCAGGACCGGCTCGGCTTCATCCCGCCCGATTCGGTCGAAGGACTCGCGCAAAGCTTCAATCTCTCGCGCGCCGAGGTGCATGGCGTGATCACCTTCTACCACTACTACAAGACCACGCCGCCGGCGCGCTGCACGGTGCAGGTCTGCCGCGCCGAGGCGTGCCAGAGCATGGGCGGCGACGCCCTGCTGTCGCATGTCCAGCAAGCCCTCGGTTGCGACCTGCACGCGCATACCGCCGACGGCGGCTTCGCCCTGGAGCCGGTGTACTGCCTCGGCCAGTGCGCCACCGCGCCCGCCATCATGATCAACGACGCCGTCCATGCCCGCGTGACGCCGGCGCGTTTCGACAAGCTGGTCGCGAAAGTGGCCGCCAAGGCCAAGGAGGCAGCATGAGCGTACGCATCTACGTCCCGGCCGATTCGGCGGCGCTGGCCCTGGGCGCCGACGACGTCGCCGCCACGATTCAATGCGAGGCCGAGCGGCGCGGCATCGCGATCGACCTGGTGCGCAACGGCACGCGCGGCCTGCTGTACCTCGAACCGCTGGTCGAAGTCGAGACGCCAGGCGGGCGCATCGGCTTCGGCAACGTCGATGAAAGCGACGTGGCCGCCCTGTTCGACGCCGGTTTCCACGACGGCCAATCCACGCACCGCCTGGCGCTCGGCCTCGTCGAGCAGATTCCCTACCTGGCCTGGCAGACCCGCCTGACCTTCGCCCGCTGCGGCGTCACCGACCCGCTGTCGCTGCGCGACTACGAGGCGCATGGCGGCTACCGTGGCCTGCGCCAGGCCGTGACCATGAGCGGCGCCGACATCGTCGCCGCGGTCACCGCCTCCGGCCTGCGCGGACGCGGCGGCGCCGCCTTCCCCACCGGGATCAAGTGGAACACGGTGCTGCGCGCGCCTGGCCACCAGAAATACATCGTCTGCAATGCCGACGAGGGCGATTCCGGCACCTTCGCCGACCGCATCATCATGGAAAGCGACCCCTTCGTCCTGATCGAGGGCATGACGATCGCCGGCCTCGCGGTCGGCGCCACGCGCGGCTTCATCTACGTGCGCAGCGAGTATCCGCATGCGATCGCCGCGCTGAATCACGCGATTCAAACGGCCACGCGCGCGGGCCTCCTCGGCCCCAACGTCGCCGGCAGGGGCCGCGCCTTCGAGCTCGAGGTGCGCAAGGGCGCCGGCGCCTACATCTGCGGCGAAGAGACCGCCCTGCTGGAGAGCATCGAGGGCAAGCGCGGCGTGGTGCGCGCCAAGCCGCCCCTGCCCGCGCTCGCCGGCCTGTTCGGCCAGCCGACCGTGATCAACAATGTGCTGTCGCTGGCCTCGGTGCCGGTCATCCTCGACAAGGGGCCGCAGTTCTACCAGGACTTCGGCATGGGCCGCTCGCGCGGCACCTTGCCGGTGCAACTGGCCGGCAATATCAAGAACGGCGGCCTGATCGAACTGGCGTTCGGCGCCACGCTGCGCGAGATCTTGTACGACTACGGCGGCGGCAGCGCCAGCGGCCGTCCGATCAAGGCGGTGCAGGTGGGCGGCCCGCTGGGCGCCTACCTGCCGCCGTCGCAGTGGGACACCCCGCTCGACTACGAAGCCTTCGCCGCCCTGTGGGCGGTGCTGGGCCATGGCGGCATCGTGGTCCACGACGACAGCGCCGACATGGCGCATCTTGCGCGCTACGCGATGGAATTCTGCGCCGTCGAATCGTGCGGCAAATGCACGCCCTGCCGCATCGGTTCCACCCGCGGCGTCGAGGTGATCGACAAGATCCGCGCCGGCGCCGAGCGCCCGCAGCAGGTGATCCTGCTGCGCAGCCTGTGCGACACCATGCTCAACGGTTCGCTGTGCGCGATGGGCGGCATGACGCCCTACCCGGTGCTGTCGGCGCTGAACCACTTCCCGCAAGACTTCGGCCAGGTGGCCGGCGACGAAATGGCCGCCTGAATGGCTGCCCAGGAGAGAAGGCAATGATCGAAACCATCCTCACCCGCGACTTTGGCACCCCGGCGAAAGAAATTAACGTCGCCACCGAAATGATCACCTTGACCATCGACGGCGTCCAGGTCACCGTCCCGGCCGGCACCTCGCTGATGCGCGCGGCGGCCGAGAACAGCATCAACATCCCCAAGCTGTGCGCCACCGACAGCCTGGAGCCGTTCGGCTCCTGCCGCCTGTGCCTGGTGGAGATCGAAGGCCGCCGCGGCTATCCGGCGTCGTGCACCACCCCGGCCGAAGCGGGCATGGTGGTGCGCACCCAGAGCCCCAAGCTGCAAGAAGTGCGCAAGGGCGTGATGGAGCTGTACATTTCCGACCACCCGCTCGACTGCCTCACCTGCCCCGCCAACGGCAACTGCGAGCTGCAGGACATGGCCGGCGTCACCGGCCTGCGCGAGGTGCGCTACGGCTACGAGGGCGCCAACCACCTCAAGCTCAAGAAGGACGAGAGCAATCCCTATTTCACCTTCGATTCATCGAAGTGCATCGTGTGCAACCGCTGCGTGCGCGCCTGCGAAGAGACGCAAGGCACCTTCGCGCTGACCATCTCGGGCCGTGGCTTCGATGCGCGCGTGTCGGCCGGCCAGAGCGAACCGTTCATGCAGTCCGAATGCGTTTCGTGCGGCGCCTGCGTCGAAGCCTGCCCGACCGCCACCCTCACCGAGAAATCGGTGATCTGGCTCGGCCAGGCCGAGCACAGCATCACCACCACGTGCGCCTATTGCGGCGTCGGTTGCTCGCTCAAGGCCGAGATGAAGGGCAACGAGGTGGTACGCATGGTGCCGGCCCGGGACGGCAAGGCCAACGAGGGCCATGCCTGCGTCAAGGGCCGCTTCGCCTGGGGCTACGCCACCCACAAGGACCGCATCCTGAAACCCATGATCCGCGCGAAGATCACCGACCCGTGGAAGGAAGTGTCGTGGGACGAGGCGCTCGACTATGCGGCGTCCGAATTCAAGCGCATCCAGGCCAAGCACGGCCGGGATTCAATTGGCGGCATCGTCTCGTCGCGTTGCACCAATGAAGAAGGCTATCTGGTGCAGAAGCTGGTGCGCGCGGCGTTTGGCAACAACAACGTCGACACCTGCGCCCGCGTATGCCACTCGCCGACCGGCTACGGCCTCAAGACGACGCTCGGCGAATCGGCCGGCACCCAGACCTTCAAGTCGGTCGAAAAGGCCGACGTGATCCTGGTCATCGGCGCCAACCCGACCGACGGCCACCCGGTGTTCGCCTCGCGCATGAAGAAGCGCCTGCGCCAGGGCGCGCGCCTGATCGTCATCGATCCGCGCCGCATCGACCTGGTCAAGTCGCCGCACATCCGCGCCGACTACCACTTGCAGCTGCGGCCCGGCACCAACGTCGCGATGATCAGCGCGCTGGCCCACGTGATCGTCACCGAAGGCCTGATGGCGAACGATTTCATCACCGAGCGCTGCGACCTGCGCGCTTTCGCGCAGTGGCGCGCCTTCGTCGCCCAGCCCGAGAACTCGCCGGAAGCGATGGAAGCGATCACCGGCGTGCCGGCGCAGCAGGTGCGCGACGCCGCCCGCCTGTATGCGCTCGGCGGCAACGGCGCGATCTTCTATGGCCTGGGCGTGACCGAGCACGCGCAGGGCTCGACCGCCGTCATGGGCATCGCCAACCTGGCCATGGTCACCGGCAACGTCGGCCGCGCCGGGGTGGGCGTCAATCCGCTGCGCGGGCAGAACAATGTGCAGGGTTCGTGCGACATCGGCTCCTTCCCGCACGAGCTGCCGGGCTACCGCCACGTCTCGGACACCACCGTGCGCACCCTGTTCGAGCAAGCCTGGGGCGTGCCGCTGCAGGCCGAACCGGGGCTGCGCATCCCGAACATGTTCGAAGCGGCCCTCGACGGCAGCTTCATGGGCCTGTATTGCCAGGGCGAGGATATCGTGCAGTCCGACCCGAACACCCAGCACGTCACCGCGGCGCTCGAGGCGATGGAGTGCATCGTGGTGCAGGACATCTTTTTGAACGAGACCGCCAAGTATGCCCACGTGCTGCTGCCGGGTTCCTCGTTCCTGGAAAAGGACGGCACGTTCACCAATGCCGAACGCCGCATTTCGCGCGTGCGCAAGGTGATGCCGCCGCGGGCCGGCTATGCCGACTGGGAAGTCACGGTGGCGCTGTCGAACCGGCTGGGCTATCCGATGAACTACCGCCACCCGTCCGAGATCATGGACGAGATCGCGCGCCTGACGCCGACCTTCAGCGGCGTGAGCTACCGCCGCCTCGATGAACTGGGCAGCATCCAGTGGCCGTGCAACGACGAGGCGCCGGAAGGCACGCCGACCATGCACGTCGACGGCTTCGTGCGCGGCAAGGGGCGTTTCATCATCACCCAGTACGTCGCCACCGACGAGAAGGTGACGCGCAAGTATCCGCTGATCCTGACCACCGGCCGCATCCTGTCGCAGTACAACGTCGGCGCCCAGACGCGCCGCACCGAGAACGTGCGCTGGCACGCCGAGGACCGGCTCGAGATCCACCCGCACGACGCCCAGGAGCGCGGCATCGAGGATGGCCAGTGGGTCGGCATCCACAGCCGCGCGGGCGAGACCGTGCTGCGGGCGATGGTCACCGAGCGCATGCAGCCGGGCGTGGTCTACACCACCTTCCACTTCCCCGAATCGGGCGCCAACGTCATCACGACCGAGAACTCCGACTGGGCGACCAACTGCCCCGAATACAAGGTCACGGCGGTGCAGGTGATGCCGGTCCAGCAGCAGTCGGACTGGCAGCTGGAATACGCCCGCTTCAACCAGATGCAGCTGGGCCTGGCGGAGCCGGTCGCATGACGTGCGCGCTCGATATGGATGCGGATACCGGCGTGCAGGCGCCGGTCCAGCGCTTCCCGAGCGCCTGCATGACGGTGACGCGCATGCACGGCGGCGCCTTGCGCAGCGCCCAGGACGAGCTGGCCGAGGAAGTGCCGGTCGCGCTCGAGTACAACGGCGTCTCGCACGCGGTGATGCTGGCCACGCCCGCCGACCTGGAAGAGTTTGCGCTCGGCTTTTCACTGAGCGAAGGCATCATCGCCTCGCCCGCCGAATGCTATGGCGTCGAGATCGAACACGCTGCAAGCGGCATCACCGCCCACATCGACCTCGCCGCCGGCGCTTTCATGCGCCTCAAGGAACGGCGGCGCAGCCTGGCGGGCCGCACCGGCTGCGGCCTGTGCGGGGTCGACAGCCTGGCCCAGGTGGTGCGTCCCCTGCCCTGGCTGGCGCCGACGCGGGCGCTGTCCGGCGCGGCGATCCGGCGCGCCCTGCTCCATGCCAGGGCCCAGCAACCGCTCAATCGCATCACCGGCGCCACCCATGCGGCCATCTGGTGCGGCCGTGACGGCATGCCACGCGCGGCGTTCGAGGACGTCGGCCGCCACAATGCGCTCGACAAGCTGATCGGGGGGCTGCACATGAATGGCGCCGACCTCGC
This sequence comes from Massilia sp. UYP32, assembly GCF_050434365.1. Lineage (NCBI taxonomy): Bacteria > Pseudomonadati > Pseudomonadota > Betaproteobacteria > Burkholderiales > Oxalobacteraceae > Massilia > Massilia sp. UYP32. The sequence goes on along the minus strand of NZ_JBNDIK010000001.1, from coordinate 99,379 downwards.
CGACGGTTTTTGCGTGATCACCAGCCGCGCCAGCGTCGAGATGGTGCAGAAGGCGGCCACCGTCGGCATCGGCGCCCTGGTCGCCATTTCCGCCCCCACCGCCCTCGCCGTGCGCACCGCGCTCGGCTGCGGCCTGACCCTGGTCGCCTTCGCCCGCGGCGACGACTTCGTCGCCTACGCCCACGGCGCCAACATCGCTATGGAGTCCGCATGAACATCGACAACCTGGTCACCATGGCCAACCAGATCGGCACCTTCTTCGCGTCCTACCCGGATCCCCGGGAAGGGCGCACCGAGATCGCCAACCACCTGCAGCGCTTCTGGGCGCCGCGCATGCGCAGCCGGCTGTTTTCGCACATCGACGACACCCAGGGTGAGGGACTCAGCCCGATGGTGATCGAGGCCTTGCTGGAACACCGGCGCGAGCACATGCCGCCGCCGCCGCCGGGTGGCGACGCCGGCTGATGTCCCACGTCCCGCGGCCCAGGCGCGTCATTCCCGCGTAGGCGGGAATGACGTTCTTGCATTACGGGACTAGCGTGGAGCGAGACTGGATGAACAGGATCAAGCCTGCGCCGTCTCGAGCTGCGCCAGCCGCGCGCGCAGCTTGCGTTCTTCTCCCCAGCGTTCGGTCTCGTCGCGCACCAGGGCGACGATCGCCGACACTTCCCCGCCCGGCCCGTGCAATAGCGCCACCGTGAAGGCGATCGACAGTGGCTTGTCTTCCTTGTGCACAGCCGGCACCCGCAATACGTCGGCGCCATAGCGCGTCTCGCCCGTGGCCATGGTCTTGTGATAGCCGTCCCAGTGCCGCTGGCGTTGGCGCTGGGGGATGATCAGGTCGAGCGACTGTCCGATCGCCTCGCTTTCGGTGAAGCCGAAGATGCGCGTGGCGGCGGCGTTCCAGAACGTGATGTCGCCTTTCGCGTCGCAGACGATGACGCCGTCGCCCAGCGCCTGCAGCAGTTGTTGAAAATCGATGTCGGCTTGCATGCTTGTCTCCCCCATAAAAAAACAGGTGCGCGTCGCACACCGCCGACGCGCACCAGACGCTCGTTTTATCCAGCCAGGCCCGTGATCACACCACCCGCTTCTCGTGCAGCGCCGCGATCTCCTTGCTGCTGTAGCCCAGGCCTTCCAGCACCTCGTCGGTGTGTTCGCCCAGCAGCGGCGAACCCTTGATCTCGACCTTCATGTCCGAGAACTTGATGGGGCTGCCCACGGTCAGGTACGTGCCCCGTTCCTTGTGCTCGACCTCGGCGATCGTGCCGCTGGCGCGCAGCGATGGGTCGGCGGCGATTTCCTTCATCGACAGCACTGGCGAGCAGGGAATGTCGAACTTGCGCAGGATGTCGACCGCCTCGAACTTGGTCTTGTCCTTCAGCCATTCCTCGATCGTGCCGAAGATGTCGAAGATCTTGTCCTGGCGCGCGATCGCGGTCGTGTAGGCCGGGTCGTCGATCCACTCTTCCTTGCCGATCGCCCTGCAGATCGGCGCCCAGGCATGGCCCTGGATGGTGAAGTAGATATAGGCGTTGGGGTCGGTTTCCCAGCCCTTGCACTTGAGCACCCAGCCCGGCTGGCCGCCGCCGCCGGCGTTGCCGCCGCGCGGCACGACGTCGGAGAACTTGCCGTGCGGGTACTGCGGATACTCTTCCAGGTAGCCGACCCGGTCCAGGCGCTGCTGGTCGCGCAGCTTGACGCGGCAGAGATTCAGCACGCTGTCCTGCATCGACACCGCCACTTTCTGGCCCTTGCCCGTGGTGTCGCGCGCACGCAGGGCGGTCAGGATGCCGATCGCCAGGTGCATGCCGGTATTGCTGTCGCCCAGGGCGGCGGCGCTGACGGTCGGTGGGCCGTCGTCGAAACCGGTGGTGGACGCTGCACCGCCGGCGCACTGCGCCACGTTTTCATAGACCTTCAGGTCTTCATAGTGGTGACCGTCGCTGAAGCCCTTCACCGAGGCCACGATCATGCCCGGGTTCAGTTCCTTGATGTGCTCCCAGGTGAAGCCCATGCGGTCGAGCGCGCCCGGACCGAAGTTCTCGACCAGCACGTCCGACTCCTTGATCAGCTTGGTCAGGATTTCCTTGCCTTCGGGCGTCTTGGTGTCGAGCGTCAGCGAGCGTTTGTTACTGTTGAGCATGGTGAAATACAGGGCGTCGACGCCGGGGATGTCGCGCAACTGCGAACGCGTGACGTCGCCCGCGCCGGGACGCTCGACCTTGATCACGTCGGCGCCGAACCAGGCCAGCAACTGGGTGCAGGCAGGACCGGCCTGGACGTGGGTGAAGTCGATGATCTTGATGCCTTCGAGTGGTTTGCTCATGATGTCAGTCTCCTTTGTTCAGTCGATATTGCGGGCCCCGCCGGCGGCCTCGTGGGCGCCGGCGGTCGTGCGTGTCGCTGGCTGTTCACTTCTTTGCGTTGCTTTGCGGATTCAGATTGGTCAGGCGGCCGCTCTCGGTGCCGGCGGTCTCGTCGATCACGGCATTGATCAGGGCGGGCTTGCCGGCCGCGATTGCCTCGGCTAACGCCCGGGTCAGCTCTTCCGGGGTGGTGGCGTGGTAGCCGATGCCGCCGAAGGCCTCGATCATCTTGTCGTAGCGGGCGTTCTTGACGAACACGGTCGGCGCGACGTCCTTGCCGCCGGTCGGGTTGACGTCGGTGCCGCGGTAGACGCCGTTGTTGTTGAAGATGATGGTCGTCACCGGCAGCTCGTAGCGGCAGATCGTCTCGAGCTCCATGCCACTGAAGCCGAAGGCGCTGTCGCCTTCGATCGCGACCACCGGCTTGCCGCTGACGACGGCCGCGCCGATCGCGTAGCCCATGCCGATGCCCATGATGCCCCAGGTGCCGGAGTCGAAACGCTTGCGCGGCTGGTACTGGTCGACGATGCTGCGCGCATAGTCCAGGGTATTGGCGCCCTCGTTCACCAGGTTGATGTCCGGATGCTGCTTGAGCACGTCGCGGATGGCGCGCAGGGCGGTGTGGAAGTTCATCGGCGCCGCATCGCGATTGAGCAGGGCCGTCATCTTGGCCATGTTCTGCTCCTTGCGCTCGGCGATCGGACCGAGCCATTCCGCGTCCGGCTTCGCGATGCCGGCGCCGTCGAGCCCATCGAGCAGGGCCGCCACGCAGGAGCCGATGTCGCCGATCAGGGGCGCGGCGATCGCCACGTTGCTATCGATCTCGGTCGGCGAGATATCGATCTGGATGAACTGCTTGGGCTTGCCCCAGGTCTTGCCCTTGCCGTGCGCCAGCAGCCAGTTGAGCCGGGCGCCGATCAGCACCACCACGTCGGCCTCGGCCAGCACATAGGAGCGGGCCGCCGAGGCCGACTGGGCATGGGTATCCGGCAGCAGGCCCTTGGCCATCGACATCGGCAGGTAAGGAATGCCGGTGCGCTCGACCAGGGCGCGGATGTCGGCGTCGGCTTGGGCGTAGGCGGCGCCCTTGCCGAGCAGGATCAGCGGCTTCTTCGCGCCCTTGAGCAGCGCGAGCGCGCGCTGCACCGAGTCCGGGGCCGGGATCTGGCGCGGCACCGGGTCGACCACCTTGACCAGGGAGCGCTTGGCGTGGCCGGCCTCGATCGTCTGCGCCAGCAGCTGGGCCGGCAGGTCGAGATAGACGCCGCCCGGGCGGCCCGAGACGGCGGCGCGGATCGCCCGCGCGACGCCGATGCCGATGTCCTCGGCCTTGTTGATGCGGTAGGACGCCTTGGCGTAGGGCTTGGCCGCGTTCAGCTGGTCCATTTCTTCATAGTCGCCCTGCTGCAGGTCGACGATCTCGCGTTCGCTCGACCCTGAAATCAGGATCATCGGGAAGCAGTTGGTGGTCGCGTTGGCCAGCGCCGTCAGGCCGTTGAGGAAGCCCGGCGCCGAGACCGTCAGGCAGATGCCTGGCTTTTGCGTCATGTAGCCGGCGATTGCCGCGGCGTTGCCGGCGTTCTGTTCATGACGAAAGCCGATGAAACGCATTCCTTCGGCCTGCGCCAGGCGCGCCAGGTCGGTAATCGGAATGCCGACCAGGCCGAAGATCGTATCGATGTCGTTGTGTTTTAGCGCATCGATTACCAGGTGGAAGCCGTCGGTCACGTCTACCGATACGAGGTTAGTCATTGCTGTCTCCAGTTATTGTCGATCCGGGCAGAACGCGGTGTGTATCGCCCGCAAACCATCATAGCCAGCGCGCCTGATTTGTCTCATTGACCATGGTCAATTTTGGCCGCATGATGCGAGAATCTCGGTAAACGGCCGCGTCATGACGACTATTGCAAATCACTCCGAACGAAACATCATTCGTCTGCAGTTAAAACAAAACGTGGTCCTCAAGGAACTGCGCGACAGCGAAATGGCGGCGCTCGAGCCGTACCTGACGATCGAGAACCACCAGAAGGGCGACTTGCTGCTGAACCAGGGGGTGCACGAGATGTCGCAGTACTTCATCCTGGACGGCATCCTCAAGCGCCAGGTCTCGAACCAGGAAGCCAAGGAGATGATCCTGCGCTTCTCGGCGGAGCGGGACATCGAAACCAGCTACGCCGCCTGGTGCCTCAAGACGCCGACGCCATTTTCCATCGCCTGCGTCACCAAGGTGCGGGTAGCGCGCATGCCGCTGCCGCAATGGGTCGACTTCATGCGCAGTCACAGCATCGTCAAGCAGGCCTTCGAGTACGAGGTCATGAACCTGATGAGCGCCATCATGGCGCACACCATCACGCTGCATCTGCTCGATGCGCCGGGCCGGGTCCACCGTTTCATGCGCAAGCACCCCGACCTGTTCGAACGTCTGCCCAAGAAGGAACTGGCGGCGTACCTGAACCTGTCGCCTGAGACGCTGAGCCGCCTGAAGAATCGGGGGAAGATCTGAAGATCAGGCGAAATCAGTTCCTTCGTCTGCTCGAAAACGTCGCCCCCGCGAAGGCGGGGGCCCAAGTTCAGCGTTACCGAGACGCTTGTAATCTTAGGCCCCCGCCTTCGCGGGGGCGACGTGCTGATTGCATCTAAGCGGTCGTTACCGCCCTCTGCAGCTTGACCCCACCACCCTCCTCGGTCATGGTCTGCTCCAGCAGCTTGACGAGCGCATACGCCGAATCGATATGCGGCGTCGGGGTGCCGGTCATGCGCGCCAGTTCGATCACCGACCCGACCAGGGCATCGATTTCCGGCCCCCGGCCCGCCTCGACGTCCTGCAGCATCGAGGTCTTGTGCTTGCCGATCTGGGCGGCGCCCTCGATGCGCCGGTCCAGGGGCACGCGGAAGGTGATGCCCAGCTTGGTTGCCACCGCTTCGGCCTCGCGCATCATCTCCGCCGCCAGCTCGCGTGTGAGCGGGTATTGGCAGATGTCGACCAGGGTCGAATGCGCCAGCGCGCTGATCGGGTTGAAGCAGACGTTGCCCCATAGCTTGAGCCAGATCTCGGCCCGGATATTGTCGAGCACCGGCGACTTGAAGCCGGCGTTCTGGAAGCAGGCCGAGACTTCATTGACCCGCTCGCTCGCCGTGCCGTCCAGTTCTCCCAGCGGGAAGCGCGCACCTTCGATGTGCCGGATGACGCCCGGCGCCACCAGTTCGGCGGCCGGATAGACCACGCAGCCGAGCACCCGCTCGGGTGGAATCCGGCGCGCCAGTTCGCCGCCGGCATCGACGCTGCGCACGGTGCGCCCGTCGAACTCGCCGCCATGGCGGTGGAAATACCAGAACGGTATGCCGTTCTGCATCGTCACCACCACGGTGCGCGGCCCGAACAGCTTGCCGATCTGGGCCGACACGCCGTCGACCTGGTGCGCCTTGAGGGCCAGGATCACCAGGTCCTGCTCGCCGGCCGCGTCATAGTCGTCCGTCGCGCGCACTTGCGAGGCGATCTTCTCTTCCCCGTCCATCTCGATGAGCTTGATGCCGTTCGCGCGGATCGCCGCCAGATTGGCGCCCCGCACGATGAACGTCACCTCCTCGCCCGCCAGCGCCAGCCTGGCGCCGACCAGGCCGCCGATTGCTCCCGCTCCGATAACTGCGATCTTCATGACCCACCCCTTGTCGTTTACTCGAACCGATTGATGAGCTTTCCGATGCCGTCGATCTCTACCTCGATCGTGCTGCCCGGCCGCATCGAGCCGACGCCGACCGACGTCCCGCACAGCAGGAGGTCGCCCGGCTCCAATGTCATGTCCTGGGAAATCCGGCTGACCAGCTCGGCCACCGGAAACACCATGTCGTTGATCGGATAATCCTGGCGCACCTCGCCGTTCAGGGTGGTGCGCACGACCAGCATTGCCGGGTTGAGCCCGGTGGCAATCACCGGACCGAACGGGCAGAAGGTGTCGAAGCCCTTGGCGCGCACCCACTGGGGAAAGGTCGGGTCGCGCCCGATGATCTCGCCCACGGTGACGTCGTTGGCGCAGGTATAGCCGAACACGTAGTCGGGCGCCTCCTCGACCGGGACGGCGCTGCAGCGGCGGCCGATCACGATCGCCAGCTCGCCTTCGAACGCCACCTTGCCCTCGCACAGCGGCTTGCGGATCGTGCCGCCCGGCGCCAGGTAAGAGGTCGATGGCTTCATCAGGTAGAGCGGCTCGCCCGGGGGCGCCAGGCCCAGCTTCTGGCCGAGCGCGTGAAAATTGTTCCACATCGCCAGCACCTTGCCGGGCACGCACGGGGTGAGCACCTCGACCTCGTCCAGGTTCACCGCCAGGTCGGTGCGGCGCGGGCTGTCGAACATATCGCCCTTGAAGATCCGGATCTTGTCGCCCTCGATCGTGCCGAAACGTACGGTGTCGAGGTGTTGGAAGCGTATCCAGTGTCGGATCATATGATGTCTCTCGTACGTCGGGTCGGTGGATGGGCTGATTGTGGAAGAACGATTTCCGTATATCCTTGACCACGGTTAAGATTCGAAAATCTCTGCCCAGCCGTTGGTGTCTACACGCCGATCTGCCGCTGCTGGAGCGCGGACCAGTCGATAAAGGCGCCCGGATTGCAACCGGCGGCGCTCAGCTGCGCGTGGCAGCGCTCCTTGGCGGCCAGGATCGCCTCGACCAGGAAGTCGGCGTCGTGCGCGCTCAACAGGTGGGATTGATGCCGCGCCAGATAGTTGCGCAGGCCGGTGCGGTCGTCGGCGCCGGCGACCGCGCTCGCGTACAGTCCGGTGTCCCAGACCCAGCTCAGTCCCAGTTCATGAAAGGCCGCGTTATAGGCGTTGCACTCGGCATCGGCATTGCAGATCGTCGTCATGGCACTCTCCAGGTGGTGGTGGTTGCGGTCGAGCTGTCTGAACATCATCGTAGTCCAACAAAATGATGAGCAATAGTGAAAGTTTTTAGGGATAATCATTAACGACTGCTTATACATGGACAGAAGCGCCGATGAAGAACGCGACACTGCGTCAACTGAAGGTCTTCGAAACCGTCGCGCGCCGGCTCAGTTTTTCGCGCGCCGCCGAGGAGCTGCACCTCACCCAGCCGGCCGTGTCGACCCAGGTCCGCACGCTCGAGGGCCACGTCGGCATGCCCTTGTTCGAACAGCTGGGAAAGAAGATCTACCTGACCCAGGCGGGCGAGGAGCTGCTGCACTTCTGCCGCGCCATCATCCAGCAGTTCGATGAGGCGGAAGATGCGATGGCGCAACTCAAGGGAATCGCCGGCGGCAAGCTGAACGTGGCGGTGATCAGTGCCGGCGACTATTTCTTTCCGCAGCTGATGGTCGCCTTCGCGCGCCAGCATCCTGGTGTGCAGCTGAACCTGACGGTGCACAACCGCGAGGAGTTGCTGGACAAGCTGGCGGCCAATCGCACCGACCTGGCCGTGATGGTGCGCCCACCCGCCGAACTCGACACGCAGAACGATGCGTTCGCCCCTCATCCGTACGTGATCGTGGCGGCGCCCGACCATCCGCTGGCCGCGGCCAGGCATGGGCGCATCCCGATGAGCGACCTGATCCGCCACCCGTTCGTGATCCGCGAACCGGGCTCCGACACCTGGTTCTCGATGCAGGACGCCTTCGGCCCGCACCTGGCCGAGCTGAGCGTCGCCATGGAGATCAAGAGCACCGAGACGATCAAGCAGGCGGTGATCGCCGGCATCGGACTGGGCTTCCTGTCGTTTCACACGATCGGCCGCGAACTCGCCGCGCGCAGCCTGGTGGTGCTGGAGGTCGAGGGGTTTCCACTGATGCTCAACTGGTATGTCGTGCATCGTCGCGAGAAGCGCCTGCCGCCGGTGGCGCGGGCGTTTCGCCAGTTCCTGCTGGACGAAGGAAAGGCACGCATCGATGCGCTGATCCCCTCATCCTGACCGGCAGCCTGTGGCGACGCAGCCACATCCGACGACCACGCGGGCCGCGGTAGAGATCACGCATAAATGCCGGTTTTTATAGAGCAACATTCACGAGCAGCATAACTGGTATCAGCACTCGAAATTGGAAGCGCCGGTAAGTAGTCCCTATATTTACTGCATTGCACAAACCAACTTTCAGGAGCCAGTCATGATCAACGCACCAGCCGAAACCACGTTCGCAGCCCCGTCGCACTCGCTGCTGTCGCTCATCGTCGCTTTCCTCACGCTCAACCTGCGCGAAAAGCTCGAGCCAGGCTACACCGGCCAGGATTCGGACCCGGCCTACTACGGTTGCGGCCTGTAATTTCCCGGGGCCAGCCCCGCGCAACACCCTTCAGCGCTGCAGCAGCGCACGCACGTGCGCCGCGCTGCCGCCCTGCAGCCCCTCGACGCTGTAGCCTCCTTCCAGGATCGACACGATCCGGCCCTCGCACACCTCTGCTGCGATCGCCATCACTTCACGCGTAATCCACGCGAAATCCTCGTCTTCCAGGGCCATACTGGCCAGGGGATCGCTGCGGTGCGCGTCGAACCCGGCCGACATCACGATCAATTGTGGCGCGAAGCGCCGCAAGGCGGGCAGCAGCCCGCTCGCCACCGTGGACCGGAACAGCGCCGAGCCGCAGCCCGGCGGCAGCGGCAGGTTGACGATATTGCCGCTGGCTCCCGTCTCGCCCGCCGCGCCGGTTCCCGGATACAGCGGCGACTGGTGGCTCGAGCCGAAGAATAGTTGTGGGCGGTGAAAGAATGCGGCCTGCGTTCCATTGCCGTGGTGGACGTCGAAATCGACCACGGCGACGCGCTGCAGGCCATGCGTCTCGAGCGCGTGGACGGCGGCGATGGCGGCCTGGTTGAAGATGCAGAAGCCCATCGCCCGTTCCGGCTCGGCGTGATGGCCGCACGGCCGGGTCGCGCAAAACACGTTGGCGGCTTCGCCCGCCACCACCGCATCGACCCCGGCGCAAGCGGCGCCGACGCAGCGCATCACCGCCTCCCAGCTGCCGGGCGACATCAATGTGTCGCCGCCGTCCAGCGCCACCAGGCCGCTGCGCGGCGCCGCGGCGGCGATCGCGTCCACATACTCTTCGCCATGCACCAGCAAGACCTGGTCGCGCGTGCCGAGCGGCGCCTCGCGCCAGGCCAACCGCGAGAATTCCGGCTGGCGCAGCGCCTGCATGACCGCATGCAGGCGCTGCGGCGCTTCAGGATGGCCTGGCCCGGGCTCGTGCGCCAGGCAGGCCGGATGATGAAACACCCAGGTATCCATATGCTGCCTCCATTGGCGCCACGCCGCTGCCTCAGGCCGCGGCGATGGCGTGGTTCGACATCCGCTCGATCGCCTGGCACAGCGCCGAATGGTCGAGCTGGGCCATGCCGTGGGCGGCGCAGGAATTCATCAGCTCCTGCGCGCTGGCGGTATTCGGCAGCGCGAGACCGAGGCTCTTGGCACCCTGCAGCGCCAGGTTGAGGTCCTTCTGGTGCAGCTCGATGCGAAAACCCGGCGCGAAGGTGCGCTTGACCATGCGCTCGCCGTGCACTTCCAGGATGCGCGAGGCGGCGAAGCCGCCCATCAGCGCCTGCCTCACCCGGGCCGGGTCGGCGCCCGCCTTCGAGGCGAACAGCAGCGCCTCCGCCACCGCCTGGATGTTCAGCGCGACGATGATCTGGTTCGCCACCTTGGTGGTCTGGCCATCGCCATTGCCGCCCACCAGCGTGATGTTCTTCCCCATCAGCTCGAACAGCGGCCGGGCGCGGTCGAACGCCTCTTGCGCGCCGCCCACCATGATGGTGAGCGTCGCGGCGCGCGCCCCCACCTCGCCGCCCGACACGGGCGCGTCGAGGTAGTCGCACTGGCGCTTGTTGATCTTCTTGGCGAACTCCTTGGTGGCCATCGGCGAGATCGAACTCATGTCGATCACGATCTTGCCCGGCGTGAGGCCCGCGGCCACGCCGTCGGCGCCGAACAGCACTTCCTCGACGTGCGGGGTGTCGGGCACCATCACGATGATGATGTCGGCGCGCTTGGCCACCTCGGTGGCGTTGGTGCAGACGGTGGCGCCGCCCTCGATCAGGGCCAGCGGCGGATTTTTCAGGTCGTGCAGGTACAGCTTGCAGCCGCCCTCCTGCAGCTTGGCGGCCATGGGCCCGCCCATGATGCCCAGGCCGATGAATCCTACTTTCGTCATGATGGTCTCCAGTGTGATGGTGTGCGATACCCTATGCCTGCAGGCCGTGCTCGCCGATCCAGCGCAGGCCCTGGGCGGTGCCGGCCCGGGGCTTGTACTCGCAGCCGACCCAGCCGTCATACCCGATCTCGTCGAGCATGCCGAGCAGGTAGCGGTAATTGATCTCGCCCGTGCCCGGCTCGAAGCGGCCCGGATTGTCGGCCAGCTGGATGTGGCGGATCAGGCCGAGGTTGGCCTTGATCGTCGCCGCCAGCTCGCCCTCCATGCGCTGCATGTGATAGATGTCGTACTGCAGGAACAGATTGTCGGAGCCGGTCGCGCCGATGAGCTCCAGCGCCTGGCGCGTGCCGTGCAGGAAGAATCCCGGGATGTCGAAGGTGTTGATCGGTTCGACCAGCAGGCGGATCCCCTCGCGTTTCAGCTGGCCGGCGGCAAATTCGAGGTTCGACACCAGCGCGAGATAGGCTTCTTCGAGCGCGACGCCGGGCGGCACGATGCCCGCCAGGCAGTTGAGCTGCCTGACGCCCAGCGCCTTGGCATAGTCGATCGCCGCGCCCACGCCGTCCTGGAATTCCGTCACGCGTCCCGGATGGCAGGCGATGCCGCGCTCGCCCGCGGCCCAGTCCCCGGCCGGCAGGTTGTGCAGCACCAGTTCGAGGCGGTGTGCGTCGAGCCGGGCGGCGATGTCTTCGACCCGGTAGGCGTACGGGAACAGGAATTCGACGCCGCGAAAGCCCGCCCTGGCGGCGTGCTCGAAGCGGTCGAGGAAGTCGACTTCGTTGAACAGCATGGTCAGGTTGGCGGCAAGTCTGGTCATGGCAGTCTCCTCATCTCGGTCTCCCGTGCTGGCTTATTTGACGTCCAGGACTTCATTGAACTCGTTGAGCGCATCGATCTCGGTGCCCATCGCGATATTGGTGACGCGCTCGAGGATGATCTCGACCACCACCGGCACACTGTACTGCTGCATCAGCGCGCGCGCACGTTCGAAGGCGGGGATGATGTCGTCCGGCCGGAACACCCTGAGCGCCTTTCAGCCCAGGCCCTCGACCACGGCGACGTGATCGACGCCATACCCTTCCAGTTCGGGCGCGTTGACGTTCTCGAACGCCAGCTGGACGCAGTAATCCATCTCGAAGCCGCGCTGGGCCTGGCGGATCAGGCCGAGGTAGGCGTTGTTCACCAGTACGTGGATGTAGGGCAGCTTGAACTGTGCGGCCACCGCCAGTTCCTCGATCAGGAACTGGAAATCGTAGTCGCCCGAGATGGCGACGATGTCGGCGTCGGGGTCGGCCACGCGCACGCCGAGCGCCGCCGGGATGGTCCAGCCCAGCGGGCCGGCCTGGCCGCAGTTGATCCAGTGGCGCGGGTGGTGCACGTGCAGGAACTGGGCGGCGGCGATCTGCGACAGGCCGATGCTGGCCACGTAGCGCACCTCGCGTCCGAAGTAGGCGTTCATCTCGTGGTAGACGCGCAAGGGGTTGACCGGCACGGTGTCGAAGTCGCTCTTGCGCAGCATGGTGCGCTTGCGCTCCTGGCATTCCTCGAGCCATGCGGTGCGGTCTTGCAGGCGGCCGCTCGCGCGCCACTCGCGCGCCACCTCCACCAGCAGTTCGAGCGCGGCCCTGGCGTCGGACACGATGCCGAGATCCGGCCCGAACACGCGCCCGATCTGGGTCGGTTCGATATCGATGTGCACGAACGTGCGGTCCTTGGTGAACACCTCGATGCCGCCGGTATGGCGGTTGGCCCAGCGGTTGCCGATGCCCATCACGAAGTCGGAGGCCAGCAAGGTCGCATTGCCGTAGCGGTGGCTGGTCTGCAGGCCGGCCATGCCCGCCATCTGCGGATGGTCGTCGGGAATCGCGCCCCATCCCATCAGGGTCGGGATGACCGGCACGCCGGTGATCTCCGCGAACTCCACCAGCAGCGCCGACGCGTCGGCATTGATGATGCCTCCGCCGGCGGTGATCAGGGGGCGCCGCGCCGCGTTCAGCATGTCGAGCGCCTTCTCGACCTGGGCGCGGGTGGCCTGCGGCTTGTGCAGCGCCAGCGGCGCATAGGTGTCGCCGTCGAACTCGATCTGCGCCATCTGCACGTCGATCGGCAGGTCGATCAGCACCGGGCCCGGCCGGCCGGAGCGCATCAGGTGGAAGGCTTGCTGGAAGACGCGCGGCACCAGGGCCGGCTCGCGCACCGTGACCGCCCACTTGGTCACCGGCCTGGCGATCGACTCGATGTCGACCGCCTGGAAGTCTTCCTTGTACAGGCGGGCGCGCGGCGCCTGGCCGGTAATGCAAAGAATAGGTATCGAATCGGCTTGCGCCGAATAGAGGCCCGTGATCATGTCGGTGCCGGCCGGCCCGGAAGTGCCGATGCACACGCCCAGGTTGCCGGCCTTCGCCCGGGTATAGCCCTCGGCCATGTGCGAGGCGCCTTCGACGTGGCGCGCCAGGTAGTGGCGGATGCTGTCGCGCTTGCGCAGCGCGGCGTAGAAGGGATTGATCGCGGCGCCGGGCACGCCGAAGGCGACCTCGATGCCCTCTTTTTCCATCACCAGGACCGCTGCCTCCGCGGCTGTCATCTTTGCCATTGCGCTCTCCAGGTTCATCACCGCACGATTGCGATGAGCGTATGCTAGAGCGTCGCGGCGCTGCTGATAAGAACACAAAAAGTAGGTGTATTCGATCCCTGGAGTATGGAATACTGCAGGGATGGACAAGGTCAAACAGATGTGGGCCTTCGTCGACGCGGTCGACAAGGGCAGCCTGGCGCGCGCCGCGCTGGGGCAGAACATCACCCCGGTCATGCTGGGGCGGCGCATCGACGCGCTCGAACGCCGCCTGGGCGTCAAGCTGCTGCACCGGACCACGCGCCACCTGACGCTGACCGAATCGGGGTCGGTATTCCTCGAGCATTGCCGCAGGCTGCTGGCCGACATCGACATGGCCGAGACCATCGTGTCCGAAGGCCGCGACCAGGCCAGCGGGCACCTGATCGTCTCGGCGCCGGCTGCGTTCGGGCGGCTGCACGTGGCGCCGCACGCCCCGGCCTACCTGGCCGCCAATCCGAACGTGCAGATCTCGTTCAACCTCACCGACCACGTGGTCGACCTGGTGCGCGAAGGCTATGAACTGGGGATCAGGATCGGCGGCGTGCTCGATCCGAGTTTCGTGGCGGTGCGGCTGGCAACCAACCGGCGCGTGGTGTGCGGCACCCCGGACTATTTCGCGCGCTGCGGCGTCCCGCGCACGCTCGAGGAACTGGCGCAGCACAACTGCCTGGCCTTCAACCTGCAGGGCGGGCAGCAGCGCGGCTGGTACTTCCAGAAGGAGGGCAAGCCGGTGACCATCAAGGTCAACGGCAACCTCGATTGCAACGACGGCGAATTGCTGCACCGCTGGGCCAGCGAAGGACTGGGCCTGGCCTGGCGCTCGACCTGGGAAATCCAGGCGCAGCTGGCGGCCGGCGAGCTGGTCACGGTGCTCGACGAGTTCGCCCTGCCCGACTACGACATCATGGCGGTCTACATGCAGCAGCGCCACCTGCCGGCGCGGGTGCGCAGCTTCATCGACACCCTCAAAACGGTCTACGCCCAGCCCGGGTACTGGACCCGGCCGGCGGCGGCGCGGCCCTAGATCACCCGCTCTTCGCGCAGCATGGCGATCTGCTCGGGAGAGTAGCCGAGCTCGGACAGCAATTCGTCGGTATGCTCGCCCAGCAGCGGCGAGCGGCGCACCTCGGTCGGGCTGTCGGACAGCTTGATCGGGTTGCCCACCGTGAGATAGGAGCCACGCTCGGGATGATCGACCTCGACGATCGTGCCGGTGGCGCGCAATGACGGATCTTCGGCGATTTCCTTCATCGAGAGGATCGGCCCGCATGGGATATCGTATTTGTTGAGGATATCCATCGCCTCGAACTTGGTCAGCGTGGTGCTCCACTCCTCGACGGCGGCAAAGATCGCCATCAGGCGCGGCAGGCGCGCCTTCGGCGTCGCGTAATCGGGATCAAGGATCCACTCCTCGCGCCCGATCAGCTTGCAGACCGAAGGCCAGACCTGGGCCTGCGCAATGAAATAGATGTACGCATTGGGATCGCTCTCCCAGCCCTTGCACTTGAGGATCCAGCCGGGTTGGCCACCGCCCGAGGCATTGCCCGCGCGTGGGACGGACTCGCCGAAGCGGCCCTCCGCGAACTGCGGATACTCTTCCATGACGCCGTTGCGCTCGAGACGCTGCTGGTCGCGCAACTTGACCCGGCACAGGTTCAGCACGGCGTCCTGCATCGCGGTGAGGACCCGTTGGCCGCGTCCCGTGGTGTTACGCTGGTAGAGCGCGGTCACGATGCCCAGCGCCAGGTGCAGGCCGCTGCCGCTGTCGCCGATCTGGGCGCCGCTGACCATCGGCGGGCCATCGTCGAAGCCGGTGGTGGCCGCCGCGCCGCCGGTGCACTGGGCGACGTTTTCGTAGACCTTGCAGTGCTCGTAGGGGCCGGGGCCGAAACCCTTGACCGAGGCCACGATCATGCGCGGATTGAGTTCCTGGATACGTTCCCAGCTGAAGCCCATCCGATCCAGCGCGCCCGGCGCGAAGTTTTCGACCAGCACGTCGCATTGCCTGATCAGCGTTTCGAGCACCTTCTTGCCGTCGGGCCGCTTGGTATCCAGCGTCATGGAGCGCTTGTTATGGTTGAGCATGGTGAAGTACAGGCTGTCCACGCCCGCGATGTCGCGCAACTGGCCGCGGGTCGCATCGCCCTCGCCGGCGCGCTCGACCTTGATGACGTCGGCCCCGAACCAGGCCAGCAGCTGGGTGCAGGTCGGTCCGGACTGGACATGGGTGAAATCGAGGATGCGAACGCCTTCCAATGCCTTGCCCATACCAGTTTCCTCCGAAGATTTAACTCAGCCATTGCATTCTGCTCCCGCCAACGCCTTAATGCACGCTGCGGTGCACACTTCGCCGCTTGCCTCAGCGCGTGAGAGCAAAACGCCAATTGATGGTAGCGAAACGCACCGGCCGAGCTCAATGACCGCCGTCAAGATTCATGAAATAGCGATTTGACATTGAAATACCGTTTCATCGGCAAGAAAAAGGGCTTCCGAAGAAGCCCCTTTCCCTGTCACGCTACGCTTGCGGCAAGGCCATCATGCAGGCAAAGGCCCTTTCCCGACCGCGTTCTCCTCGGCATAGCGACTCCTGGAGTAGCTGACGTGGTTGCGCAGCACCGGTCGCAGCACCGTGATCGCCAGCAGCGCCGCGGTCAAGTCCATGATGGCGACCGTGTACAGGACGGTCGACCAGGTGCCGGTCGCCTCCATCATCAGGTTGCCGACCGGGACGAACAGCGCGCCGATGCCCTTCGCGGTGTACAGGACGCCGTAGATCTTGCCGATGTGCTTGGTGCCGAAGGCATCGCCGGCCAGGGCCGAGAACAGCGAGTACACCTCGCCCCAGGCCAGGAACACGACGCCGGACAGGATCAGGAAAGCGTACGGGTTGCTGCCGAAGTAGCCGAGCGCGATGATGCCGCAGCCTTCGAGCGTGAACGCGATGACCATGGTCTTCTCGCGGCCGATGTGGTCCGAGATCCAGCCGAACAGCGGCCGCGAGATGCCGTTCATGATCCGGTCGAGCATCAGCGCCAGCGGCAAGGCGGCCATCACGAAGAAGTGCAGGTCGACCTGGAATTCCTTCACGCCCAGGTCTTGCGCGATCACGCCCAGCTGCGCCACCGCCATCATGCCGCCGGTGACCACCAGCACGAACATCACCAGCATCAGCCAGAACAACTTGGTGTTCAGCGCTTCCTTGAGCGTGTAGTCGTGCGTCGATTGCACCAGCTTGCCCGACTTCCTGACCTCGGTCGCTTTTGGCGAGCGCAGGAACCAGGCGGCGACGAAGGCCAGGGTGCCTTGCAGGATCCCGAAGAACAGGAAGGTCTGCTGGAAGCCCGACGACTCGATCATGGCCGCGATCGGCAGGATCGTGGCGGCCGAACCGGCGCCGTAGCCACCCGCCGTGAGGCCGACGGCCAGGCCGCGGCGATCCGGGAACCACTTGATCGCGTTATTGATGCAGGTGGCATAGATCGAGCCCACGCCGATGCCGCCGACGGCCGCGCCAGCGTAGAAGCCGGCCAGGCTGGTGGCTTGCGAGTTGATGATCCAGGCCAGGCCGATGAAGATGGCCCCGAAGGCGACCATCATGCGCGGACCGAATTTATCGATGAAGTAGCCTTCGAGCGGTGCGAGCCAGGTCTGGACGATGACGAACAGCGTGAAGGCGACCTGGATGCTGGCCCGCGACCAGCCGAACTCACCCTGGATTTCGGGAACGAACAGGGTCCATGCATACTGGATGTTCGCGGTGGCGATCATGCAGACGACGCCGACGGCGAGCTGGAACCAGCGCGTATTGCCGGAGGCCGGTTGCTGTGGCTGAAGCGCGGCTGCCGATGAATTATGCATTTGGCGCTCCTCGATCGGTGTGGTGTTGTTCTTCCCAACGTGCAGACGGATATGCGGGCGCCCGGGGCGCCTGCCTGGTTATGGTTTCCAGCATTTTCATGTCTCCATTTTTATGGTGTGATGTGCATGCTCCACGTCGAGTCATGGACTCGCGCGCCAACCCCTACGCCTTTTCTAGTTAAAATTGTTAAAGCACCCTGCCAGCAAAAAGGACGTCGGCATGCTCCTGGCGGCCAACCTGCCCGCCAGGCGAGACAGCCGCTTGCTACAGTGCTCTCCAGATTTTGATGTGCGCTATTGCCGCTCTCCTCATCTAGCAAGATTGCTACCCTGGACGACCGCAAAGGTATTGCGTTCCCCTGCTTTCACCATCGGCGCCCGAAACGGACGGCGCCGCATCGTGATCTGGAAAACGGTGAAAGTGAGATGATGTTGCTGGAGCCGATTTTGAGAATCATTGACCGCGGTTATGTTTTGAGTTTTTAGCGGGCCGCCGCCAGGCGGGCTTGATTTGGCCGCCGCGTGGCGGCCTGGCCTCAGGGAAGGTGCGACTGCGTCATGCTCATCAATACACTGTAGTCGCTCAATGCCTTCAACGCGAGCCTGTCGTTGAAAAATCATCGTGGCGCACTGCCCGCCGTCCTGTTTTGTGTGGGGGGGGCGGACGTTGGTCTAGTCGGCGGGCGGCTTTTCGACAACGAGCGCGAAGGACGACCCGCCGCCCTTGAACATCCCCATCTCCTGGCCCTTGCGCACCCGCGCGCCGCGCCGCATGCCAGGATCGAACGCGATGCTGGCGACTTCGCTCATGCCCAGCGCGATGCAGCACACGTGACCATGGTCCTCGGTCCTGATCACGATCACCCCGCGCGCGCGGTCCTGGCCGATGAAGCAGCCGGGAATGGTGAACGGATCGAACAGCACTTCGCCATCGGCCGGCGCCCACCAGCGGTGGAAGTCATATGGACCCAGGTCGGTCTGGAAGACCTGGCCACCTTCGAACAGGTCCAGCAGCCGGTAATCGTCGATCAGCGCCTGCTGCCGCGGCACGCTGGATGCGAGGAGATCGGCCGGCGAGCGATGCCTGTCCCCGGACCGGCGTGCGTCCCCGGGCGCCGGCGCGCGCGCCGGCCCGGGATGCTCGAAGGTGCGGGCCAGGAAGGCATTCCAGCTTTTCCAGTAAGGCGGCTTGCCGGCATCCTTTTTCCATAGAGCGAACCGGTAGCGCTCCTTCACGTCTGGCGCCAGCCACTGTTCGCCTTCGATGCGAAAACCCGCATTCGAGGCCGGGCTGTCGAGGAAGGCGTGCCAGTCGGTCAGGATGTTCGACATCAGGAGGCTGACGGTGGGCTGCCTGAACAAGGCGGCGCCGCGCGCGGTGCTGCCGAACTCCGCCAGGAAGGCGGAAAACGGCAGGCCGATCAGCTCGCCGTCGACGAAGCCCGGCGCATGGGTAAGGACCGTGTTCAGGCCGTGCAGCAGGGCGCCCACGTCCCCGATGCGCGCGCCCGCCATGCTCCCGGCCTGCGGCGCATGCCGGTCGATGGTGGCCAGGTTGGCGGCGCAGGCAGCGTCGGCCAGGCGCAGCCAGCCGCCGTGCGGATCGACGGCGCCGGGATCGATGTCGAATTGCGCGTCATGCAGGGCGATCGTCACGGCGTCTCCTTTGGCATGGTGATCAACATGGAACGATCACCTTTTTAACTGCCGCCCGATCACGCCTGTTTGATATGGATCAGTCCGCTCTCCTGCCATCCCGGAGGCATCTCGACAAGGTGCAAGCCCGCCCAATTGTCGTCAAACTGTAATGAACTGTCTTCTATTTCTGGAGGATGTGTTAATTCGACACTTGGTCTTATACAATGGCAGACCAAGGAGAAAATGTATGTACCGAGTGATGTTGGTGGAAGACGATGCGCGCCTGGCCGAGCTCGTCACCGAATACCTGTCCGGCTATGAATTCGCGGTCGAACTGGTCACGCGCGGCGATGCGGCGCTCGGCCGCTTCAAGGAACTGGCGCCCGACGTCGTGATCCTCGACCTGATGCTGCCGGGCCTGGACGGCATGGTCGTCTGCCGCCAGATTCGCGACCAGTCCGACGTGCCCATCCTCATCCTCACCGCGCGCGAGGACTCCTACGACGAAGTCTCCGGCCTCGAGCAAGGCGCCGACGACTTCGTCAACAAGCCGGTCCAGCCGCGCGTGCTGCTGGCGCGCCTGCGCGCGCTGATGCGCCGCACCCAGGCCAAGTCGGGCGTCGATGCGCGCGTGCTGCAGTTCGGCGCCCTGCGCATCGCCACCTCCGACCGCAGCGTGGTCTGGCGCGGCCAGCCCTGCGTGCTGTCGAATACCGAATACAAGCTGCTGCTGGTGCTGGCCGAGGCGGCCGGACGCGTGCTGTCGCGCGACGCCCTGCTCAAGAAGATGCGCGGCATCGAATTCGACGGCCTGGATCGCAGCATCGACAACTGCATCTCGAAGCTGCGCCGCAAGTTCGACGATGCCGAATCGGAAAAGATCAAGACGGTGTGGGGCGAAGGTTACCTGTTCTCGCCGTCGGCCTGGAATTGACGACCTCCCCATGAAACCTGCGCCGTGCAGGTTTTTTTTCGTCGCGCGCCGGTTACTCGAACAGCGGCACGATCGCCAGCGGAGCGTTGTAAGTGACGACCTGGCCCGCCGGCTGCGCGCCGAAACGGTAGGTGACGACCGGGAAGTCGGCATCAAGGTCGCCCGCGAAGGCGGCCCCGCGCGCCGCCGGCAACGCCTGTTCGGCGCCGCCCGTACGCACCCGCACGCCCGCCGCCGCGCCCTCTTTCGGGAACACCAGGCGCACGCCGACGCATTGGCGGCCGCGCGCCGAGTTGTCGGCATAGCGAGCGAAGCCGAGCGCCTGCTCGCAGGCCGCGCGCAGGTCGGCCACGTCGTACGAACCGTCGGCGCGCAGCGCCAGCGAGACCCGCGGCTTCACGGTGAAGCCGCCCAGCGGCCGGTTTGGCGTCAACACCGCGTTTTCGTCATAGGCCGCCTTCAGCAGCGGCAGCACGGCGCGGCCGAGCGGATCCAGCGCCAGGCTGGTCTGGACGGTCTTGCCCTGCATGAGCAGTTGCGCGCCCGGCCCCAGCACGCCCTTGTCGCGCGGCAACACCTGCAAGTGATTGTTCAGCAGATTCTTGGGGCCACCGTATTTGTCAAACAGCACCATCGCGCGGTAGGCGTCGCGATAGTTCACCCATTCCCCGGCGCGCGATTGCGCCACGGCCGTTCCGGCCGTCAGCAGCAAGGTCACGCAGGCGGTGAGGTGTGCGCGTCGCATCATCAAAACCGGTAGGCGAAGGCGGCCGAAACCGTCACGTTGGTGGGCCGCTCGACGAGCGGGCTATTGCGGACGCTGCCGACCAGTCGCGCGGCCTGGACATTGGTGACCAGCATCCAGGACGGGCTCAACGCCCAGTTCCAGCGCACGCCGGCGCGGACATCCTTGAGGCCGCCGCCCGGGCGATACGGAGGATTGCCGCTTTGCCAGGACTCCTGGCCAGTGACGCCGAAATAGGCGCGGCTGTAGTCGGCATTCACGATGGTGGCGCCGGCGTTGAACGACAGCGTATGCCGCGGCGCGACCTGCACCGCCAGGCGCTGGATGCCCAGCTGCATGCGCGCGCCGTCGCGGTCATTGCCCGCGCCGAGCAGCACGCTGCTGGTCAGCCGCCATTCCGGCGCCAGGTAGTAGTTGAAGAAGAACCCGCCTTCGAGGCGGGTGCTGACGTCCTTCATGCCGTCCAGGCGGTTGCCGGTGCGTGCGAACTGCATGGGCGAGCTGGTCACGCCGACGCCGTCGACGACATGCCCCGTGCCGGACTCGTCACGGTTGGGGTGGACCGACAGCAGCGGACCGTATTCGACCGTCGGGCGGTTGGACAGATGCATCCCTGCGCTCATGCCGGAAATAAAAAGGCCGTTGCTCCATTGAACCTGGAGCACCGGCAAGGCTGAAACCTTCTGGCTGTCCGCCCCTTCGTAACGCGGCCGCGAGACGGCGCCCAGCCCTGCGTACATGTCGCGGCTGCCGTCGGGCATCGGGTTGGTGGCCGGCGTCTGCGCACTCGCTGCGGTGCTCGCAGCCGCCAGGGCCAGGGCGAAAAATGGTTTCATCGTGAAAGTACTCGGAGAGTTCGTTGGTCGATATTTTACGTCGAGCAAGCTTCGCTCTCCCATCCCATTATGACAAGCGTCGCATTCCCGTTCGGGCTGCGTTCACGGTCAGCGCATGGAACCGCGCTATGCGCCGCGCGGGCGCTTCGGAACCGACCGGCGCGGCGCCGGGTTCGACGATGTTGCTCGCGCGCACCATACTCATAAGCGCTTCCTTATGGTCGCGGCGCGGCCCGTGCGGGTCGATTCCTATGAATAAAAAAACCCACCGATACTTTCGCATCAGGTGGGCAAACGGAAAACCTGATGATGGGAAAGATGGTAATCGCCCGGCCTCCTGTCATGCACCCTCCAGATGTCGGCCAATTGTCATCAATTTGTAAGCCGCGCTGCCTCCCGCTCTCATGGCTCACCAAAGTAATCGTTGCGCCTGTACAATTCGTGCCCGAGGAGACACCATGCAGCCGGCACCACTGCCAGACCGACAGTTACCCAGGACCCGCCCGTGAACCGGATCTTCTTCCGCTTCTTCGTGCTCGTCATGCTGTCGATCACGGCTGCCACCTTCGTCATCTATTTCGCCTTCGCGCGCCTGTTCGGCGACCCGCTGGACGACATCGCGCGGCGCCAGGCCGCGGCCCAGATCTTCCTGCTCGAACAATACGTCGACCAGGCGCCCGGCGACGAATGGCTGACCCGCCTGAACAATGTGCGCGAAGTGTCCGAGGTGCGCTACGACCTGATGCCCCTGGCCCAGGCGCTGGATGCCCTCGGCGCCGGCCAGCGCGCCGAGCTCGAGCGGGGCAACATCGTGATCGACGTGGCCGGCAAATCGTTCTACCGGCGGGTCGACCTGGACGGCGAACGCTATATCGGCAGCCAGGACGAAGTCTTGCACGCCCGGAACTTGCCGATCGATACAGGACAGGCGCTCAAGATGGAGCTGCTGCGCTACGTGATCGTCGCCATCGCCCTGCTGGTGCCGATCGCGCTGTGGTCGCGCTCGCATTGGCGCGCCCTGCAGTCGCTGTCGCGCATGGCGGACGAGTTCGGCGCTGGCAAGCTGTCGGTGCGCGCCCGGCTGAAACCGTCGGACGCCGTCTATCCGCTGGCCGAACGGATCAACCACATGGCCGGCCGCATCGAGGACTTGATGGAAGCGCAGCGCAACCTGCTGCACTCGGTGTCGCACGAACTGCGCACGCCGATCGCGCGCCTGGAATTCGCGCTCGAGCTGCTCGACGCCAAGGCCAGGGATCCCGAGCTGAGCCGCCGCATCGCCGCCATGGAGGGCGACCTGTCCGAGCTGAACAACCTGGTCAAGGAATTGCTCGATATGAGTAAGCTCGACAGTACGCGCACGCTGCAGGGCGCGCCGGTCGAGCTGGAAGCGCTGCTGCGCGATTGCTGCGCCACCCTGCCGCCTTCGCCGCAACAGGTGGCCTGCGAACTGGCGTCCGGGCTCGGCACGGTCGAGGCTGACGCGCGCCTGCTGGCGCGCGCGGTCGGCAATCTGCTGCGCAATGCCCAGAAGTATGCGCAGGGGCGCATCGTGCTGTCGGCGCGGCGCACGCCGGATGGCGTCGAGATCGCCGTCGACGACGACGGCCCCGGCATCCCCCTTGACGAGCGCGAGCGGATCTTCGACCCGTTCTACCGCCTCGACCGCAGCCGCGACCGCGCCACCGGCGGCTTCGGGCTCGGCCTGTCGATCGCGCACAAGGCGGTGGCCCTGCACGGCGGGACGCTGCGCGTGGAAAGCTCACCGTTGGGCGGCGCCCGCTTCGTGCTCAGGCTGCCGGCATGAACGAACGCCTGCTGATCGCCACACTGTGCGGGCTGGGACTGCTGTCCACCGTCGGCGCCTCCCTCCCCTATCCGATGCTGGCGCCGCTGTTCGCGGACGGCGGGGTCAACGGCCTGAACAGTTTTCTCGGCCTGCCGCCCAAGCTGCTGCTGGGGATCGCGCTGATGATCAATCCGGTCGGCCTGCTGATCGGCAGCGCGGTCCTGGGGCCGCTGTCGGACGGCTTCGGCCGGCGCCGCGCCCTGCTCCTGACCACCGTCGGGGCGGCAGTGGGCCACCTGCTCACGGCCGTGGCGATGGTGATGGAATCGTATCTGCTGTTCCTGGCCGCGCGTTTCTTCACCGGTCTGCTGGAGGGCAATGGCGCGGTAATGCGGGCACTGGTCATCGAGCGCATCAAGGGGCCGCTGCGCAACCACGCGCTGTCGTGGCTCAACGGCTCCTTCAACCTGGGCTGGCTGGTCGGCCCGCTGCTGGCCGGCTTCACCATGTCGTTCGGCCCGGAGCTGCCGTTCTACATCGCCGCCGGCGCCCTGCTGCTGGGGACGCTGGGCGTGCTGGTGTCGATCCCGTCCACGCCGGCGCCGCCGCATGCGCACCGCTGGTGGGCGGTGGCGCGCGACCGCCATGCGCTGACCCTGCTGCGCCATGCGCCGCTGCGCACCCTGTTCACGGTGCACCTGGCGTATTGCTGCGGCGTCGCCGCGCTATATGAATTCTTTCCGCTGTGGCTGGTGGACGTGGGCGGCTACGATGCGCGCCAGATCGCCGTCGTCAACATGGGCATGTGCGCGCTGATGACCACGGCCGCGCTGTTCGCCGGCCATGCCAGCCGGGTCGAGGGCCGCCTGCGCGCCGGCTGGTATGCGAGCATGGCCGCCGCCGCGGTGCTGTGCGTGGGCTTCGGCAACCTGTGGGTCGGCATCGCCGGCATCGTCCTGTTCGGCGCACCGCACGCCTTCTACAACACCGCCCTGCAGACCTGGTCGGCCGACGAGTTCGCGCTGCACGGCCAGGGTTCGGTCATGGCTCTGCTGTCCACGATCTTTTGCCTGGCGAATATCCTGATGGCGCTGATCGGCGCCGTGCTCACGCTGATCGATACCCGGCTGGTGCTGATCGTTGGCGGCCTGTTGACTGCCTGGGCCTCGGTGGCCCTGCGGCGCTGGAGCGCCCGCAGTCCCCGTCCGCACCTGGAAAGCACCTGACCCGCATCCAGACAGAAAAACGGCGTCCGCAGGGGACGCCGTGTTGTCTTACCGTATAGTATTACTTCCTGGTATCGATGCGACCATCGTGATCGGGATGGGAACGCACATGGGTCACGCCGTACCAGAGATGCTCCCACCAGTGATCGCGCGAACGCACGGTCAGCAGGCACTTCTGGTCGAACCCCTCCTTGAACACTTGATCGGGACAGAGGTTCGACGCCATCGCGTGGCGCTGGTTTTCGGCATGGACGAGCGCGATGCCGAACCAGACGGTGGTCAGGACGAAGATCAGCGCAAGCGTCCACGCGACGTGATTCACGTTACTGGTCTCGAACAAGTTTTCCTCTTTGGGCCGGGACCCTTCGTAAATCTTGAGGATCTCGCCTTCGACTTTATCGGTCATTTTTCCTTGGCTGCCTTCGCCACCAGTGCGTCGAGGACCTGGCCGGTCGCCGTCATCAGCTGGCCCATGTCCTGGATCTTGTTGGATTGCGCCACCGTTGCCGGCGACACGACGTATTTGCCGTCGATGACGACGGTCGGGGTGCTGCTGGCTTTATACGCTTCGGCGATCTGCGGCAGGCGCTTGAGCTTGGTCTGCACGCCGAACGAGTTCCACGCTTCCATGAATTTCGCCTTGTCCAGGCCGTTCGCGGTCGCCCAGGCGATGATGTCGTCGTCCTTCATCAGGCGTTTGCGCTCGACGTGCACGGCGCGGAACACGCGGTGATGGTACTGCTCCAGTTTGCCCATGGCGTCGAGCGTCAGGAACAGGCGGGCTTCCGGATCGCTGGCGCCCTGGAACGGCAGCGGGATGCGGCGCATCACGATATTGTCACCCTGCTTCTTGACCCAGTTCACCAGGGTCGGCTCGAACGCATTGCAGGCGCCGCAGTGATAGGCGAAGAACTCGACCACTTCGACCTTCTTGCCCACGGTCTGGGTCGGCTGCGGGGTCGCGAGCACGGTGTATTCGGCGCCGACGCGCGGATCGGTTGGCGAAGCATTGGCGAAACCGGCGACCAGGGCAGCGGCAACGAGGGCGAAACGCAGGGTGCGCATAAAATCCTTCCAAAAGAATGAACGAACGACCGCGAGATTACCACTTTTTGTCTGTCCCCTGTCCCGGGAGCGCATTTTTTTGCATTTGCTTACGGCTGAAACAGGGGCGTGGTGACTTTCAATCTACGCCGGCAACGCGAATAGTCAAGTCGTCAAGGCCGGCGCCCGCGCGCGTCCTCGAGCAGCGCGCAGATGCGGGCGGCGCCGTCGGCCGTGCGCGGCCCCGCCCGGCTGGTCAGGTCGCCATCGATCTCGAACAGGTTGCCGCGTCTTACCGCCGTCATGCCCTTGTACGGTTGCCAGATCTTCCAGCCGGGGTCCTTGGGATCGTCGCGCTTGCCGACCAGGATCACTTCGGGATCGGCTTCGATCACCGCCTCGATGCCGACCTCGGGCGCGATCGTCTTCAGGGCCCCGAACAGGTTGCGGCCGCCGCACAGGCGCAGGATGTCGCTGGCGACATGGTCGTCGTTGAGGGTGTACAGCGGGCGGTCCCAGACCTGGTAGAACACGCCGACCTGCGGCCGCCCGGCGTAGCGCGTCCTGAGCGCCGCGATGCGCGCCCCGTAGTCGTGCGCCGCCCGCCGGGCCACGGGCTCGGTGCCGAGCAGCCGGCCCAGGCGCAGCAGGCTGTCGCCGACCTGCTCCAGCCGGCTCGGCTCGCTGTAATAGACGGGGATGCCCAGCCGCGCCAGCTGCTCGACCTGGCGCGTCGGGTTGCCGCTCTGCCAGACCACCAGCAGGTCGGGCTTCAGCGCCAGCACGCGCTCGACATCGATCTTGTTGAAGCTGCCGACCTGGGGCAGCTTTTTCGCCGCCTCGGGATAGTCGCTGTAGTCCACTGCGCCGACCATGCGCGCCCCGCCGCCGGCCGCGAACAGCAGCTCGGTGACGTGCGGCGCCATCGAGATCACCCGCTGCGCCGGCCGCGCCAGCGTGACCGTGCGCCCGGCGTCGTCGACGACCGTGATCGCCGCGAACACATTGACCGAGGTTGCGGCCAGCACGGCCGCCAGCGCGGACTTCATGGCATCAGAAGTCGAAGCGCAGCGACAACTTGAGCTGGCGCCCGTCGCTTGGATAGATGCCGGCGCGGCAGTTGTAGGCCTGGCTGTAGTACTGGCGGTCGGCCAGGTTCAGGCCCGACAGCGCCACTTCCCACGGGCCGAAGCGGCGCGCATAGCGGGCGTCGATCGTGGTGAACGACGGCATGCGGGTGCTGCAGCTGTTGGTGAAGTCGTCGCCATAGCGCTGGCTGTCGACCCACTGGGCGCCGATGTCGGCGGTCTGACCAATGCCCGGCGTCCACGCCAGGCGCGCGGTGACCACGTGTTTCGGCACCAGCACCATCTCGCGGCCGGCGTTCGGGCCGTCGCGGAACTCGGCCTGCACGTACTGCCACGAGCCAAGCAGGCGCCAGGCGTCGGCGAAGACGGCTTGCCCTTCCAGCTCCACGCCCTGGCGGCGGGTCGGATCGAGGTTGGTGTTGGCGCCATAGCCGATGGTCGGGTCGTAGAAGATCTCGTTCGTCAGGCGGTGGCGGAACACGCGCGCGGTCACCTTGCGCGCATCGAGGCCGGCGCTGACGCCCAGTTCCAGGTCGCGCGAGGTTTGCGGCTCCAGCACGTCCAGGGTCGAACGGTAGCTGTTTTCGTCGATATTGGCGATGCGGTAGCTGCGGCCGGCCTTGGCGAACACGGTCACGAGCGGCATCACGTCGATGCTGCCTTCCACGGTCCAGGCGTTGAGCGACTGCTTGCGCTGCTCGTTCACGACCGGCGGGAAGGCCAGCGGGTCGCTGTAGTCCTTCTCGAAGCGTTCGTGACGGCCACCCACCGCCAGGCGGGCGTTGTGCGGGGCATTCCAACGCAGTTCGTCGCGCAGGTAGAAGGCTTTCGAGTCCTGGCGCGCGTCGCCGGCCGAGAAATTGGAGGTAACCTCGCGCTCCCAGCGGATCAGGTCGATGCCGGTGACGAATTCGTTGCGCTTGTCGCCGAGGTCGAGGGTGTGGCGCAGGCGCGGCGAGAACTGGGTCTGCTCGGCCTCGTAGATCGACGTCGACGGCGCGCCGAAGTCGTAGGTGGACGAAACCTCGCGCTCGCGGTGCGATAGATCGGCCGCCAGCTCGAAGGCGCCGACACGGTGCTCGACGAACGCGGTCACGCGGTCGGTATCGAGCGAGCCGTAATTCTTCGGCGTGTTGCTCTGGGTCGGGATGGTCAGGAACTGCTCTTCGCTCAGCGAACCCGGCAGGCGCGAATCGGCGCGCGAACTCTCGAAACGCAGGCCGGCGCGGCCGTTCGGCGCGTAGGCATACCCCACGCCGCCACTGAAGCTGGTCTGCTCGTACTTGTTGTTGTCGCGGTAGTTATCCGTGCTGCGGTCGCTTACTGCGGCGTCGAACGACCACGGGCCGGCGCCGTGCGTGATCGAGGCGCGCAGGTCGCGGTGGTCGAAGCGGCCGGCTTCGGCGAACAACGAGCCGTGCGTTCCCGCGCCGGCGCCGCGGCGGGTAACGATGTTGATCACGCCGCCGGTGGCGCCGTCGCCGTACAGCACGCTGCTGCCGCCGCGCGTGATCTCGATGCGCTCGACCGTGTCCACGGGAATGGTCGACAGCACCGTGTGCGCCAGTTCGTTCTCGTTCAGGCGCACGCCGTCGACCAGCACCACCGTGTTCTGGGCGCTGTTGGTGCCGAAGCCCCGCAGGTCGAGGCCGAAGTCGGGCGAGCCGTCCAGGCTCTGGCGGCCGAACACGCCGCCGATCTTGCGGATCGCCGCATTGACATCAAGGGCGCCGGCGCTGCGGATCTGCTCCGCGGTGATGACGGTGGCGCCGATCGGCGTGGCCTGGGCCGGGAAGCGCGGGCCGGTGATGAGGACCGATGGCAAGGAGGACTGCGCGCTGTCCTGGGCGATGGCGTGAGGGGCGAACATGGCGAAGGCGCAAGCCAGTGCGAGTGGCGCGCGGCGCGGTGCAACTGCAAAAATCATGATGAATGTGTTCTCGATAAAAGGCACCGGCCTGCTTCCCCGCAGCCCGGAGTCAACGGAAGCGCCTGGCGCTTCCACCTGCTTTGGCCGGTATCCGGGCTGGCAAGCATGACGGCCTCACCTTCCTGCGCAGAAAAGAATGTACAGCGGCGCAGTGGTTGTCGAGACCGTCCGCCACGCTCTTGATGAGAAGCGCGGCGCTTGTTGACCGTTGCGGGGGCAGCACACCTCCATGGCGGCGCGTGGCGCGGCCATGTCGTGTTTCCCGTTTAACTTCGCGCACCTGGACGTGCGCGAGAGCACCAAAACGGGGCGATTATACCTTGACAAGGTGCTGGCTGCCCGGCCGCCGGCAAGCCGCCGTCGCTTGGGCTAACATGGTCGCTTCAATCCAACAGCAGGAGCGCTCGATGGCACGTCTACCCACCTATTTCGTCTCGCACGGCGGCGGCCCGTGGCCTTGGATGCGCGAGCAGTACGGCACTGCCTACGACCAGCTGGCCGCTTCGCTTGCCGCGCTACGGACCGAGGCCGGCGACGCGGTGCGTGCGGTGCTGGTCGTGACTGCCCACTGGGAGACGCCGCAGTTCATGGTGTCGTCCGGCACGGCGCCCGGCATGATCTACGACTACGGCGGCTTTCCGCCGCATACCTACCAGGTCAAGTACCCGGCCCCCGGCGAGCCGGCGCTGGCGCGGCGCGTGGCCGACCTGCTCGAGGCCGCGGGCCACCCGGCCGCGCTGGACGCCGAACGCGGTTTCGATCATGGCACGTTCTCGATGCTGTACCCGGTCTATCCGGAAGCGCGCATGCCGGTGGTGCAGCTGTCGATCCGGCGCGACCTGGATCCGGCCACCCACCTGGCGGCGGGCCGTGCGCTGGCGCTGCTCCGCGACGAGGGCATCCTGATCATCGGCAGCGGGTTGTCGTACCATAACCTGCGCCAGTTCGGGCCGAACGGGCGGGAGGCGTCACGCGCTTTCGACGGCTGGCTGCAGCACGCGCTGCTCGAACTCGATCCGGCGCAACGTGAGCAGGCCTTGCTGCGCTGGGATGCGGCGCCGATGGCGCGGGCGGCGCATCCGCGCGAGGAGCACCTGATTCCACTGATGGTGGCATTGGGGGCGGCCGAACAGGAGGCGGCCGCCTGCGTCTATCATGAAGACGCGTTCATGGGGAATCTGGCGGTGTCGAGTTTCAGGTTCGGGGCGACGCCAGCGGCGTGATCACGTCCCGCGCTTGCCGCGCGCCGCTTCTTCGGCCTTGGCGGCTGCCTTCTCGGCCGCGATACGTGCTTTTTCGGCCATCTCGGCCTCGTGCTGCGCCAGGCTGGCCGCGCGCGATTCCGGCGTCTCGAGGCTGATGCGGCCGAGCGCGCCCTGGCGGTAATCCTGCAGCAGCGTGTGCGCCGCCTTTTCGTAATCGAAATCGCCGCCGCGCACGCGAAAACCCCGGCGCTGGGCCACGCCCTCGATCACAGCCACGCCGTCCATCCCTTCGGTCTTGAAACCGTAGCGCGCGCTCAAGAGCTGCGGATAGCGCTGCAGCAGCAGCTCGCCCAGGTATTCGGCCACTTCTTCCTCGACCAGCGCATTGGTGCCGATCGCGTGGCTGGCGGCCAGCATCAGGCCGTCGCTGGCCATGGCGATCTTCGGCCACAGCATGCCCGGAGTGTCGACCAGCACCACGTTCTTGTTCAGGTACAGGCGCTGCTGGGTCTTGGTCACGGCCGGCTCGTCGCCCACCTTGGCCACGCGCTTCTTTAAAAGCGCGTTCATCAGTGTTGATTTTCCTACATTTGGGATGCCCATGATCATGATCCGCAGCGGCTTGGTCGGCACGCCGCGATGCGGCGCCAGCGACAGGGCCAGGTCCGGAATGCGGGCGACGTCGGCCGGCTTCTTGGTCGTCATCGGATAGGCGGTCACGCCGTCCTGGGCGTCGTAATAGGCTTTCCAGGCGGCGGTCGCGTTCGGGTCGGCCAGGTCGATCTTGTTCAAGACCTTCAGGCAAGGGCGCTGGCGGAACTTGCGCAGCTCTTCCACCAGCGGGTTGCAGCTCGCCTCGGGCAGGCGCGCATCGAGGACCTCGATCACCAGATCGATGTTTTCCATCTGCTCGGCCGCTTCCCGCTTGGCCGCGTTCATGTGGCCAGGGAACCATTGAATCGACATACTATTGCTCTCTTAATCTTTCGTCCAAGGCGCTATTTTACGCTGAGCGTCGACACAAACGTAGCGGCGCAGCCACAAGGCCTCTTTCCATCGCGCACACCGTTGAGCTATTGCAACACTGATGACATATTCCGCGCGCACACTGCTCTCTTGCCTGCACAAGACGGAGATGGGAATGCGCGTACGGGAAAAACTGAAACGGTCGCTGGCGCGCTGGTATGGCGTGCTGATGCTGTGCTGCGCCATCGCGGTGTCGGCGATGGTCGAGCAATTGCCCCTGCTTCCCTACTGAGCCTTCCCGCAGTCGGCCGGCGGCAGCGGCGCCTGCGGATCGAAGCGCGCCAGCCGCGTCCGCGCCGCGGCGCGGTCTTTCGCGTACTCGGCCAGGTAGCGGCTGCGTTCCTCGCTCTGCCACTCGGCATCCGGCACGCCGGCCAGCGAACGGGTGCGGCTGGCAAACACCTTGCCCTCCAGGCGCGGCAACAGCAGGCGGTCGGGATCGACATTTTCGCGCAGCAGATAGCCCTCGACGTCGCGCAGCAGCAGCGGCAGGCGCGGCGCGCCGTCGTGCAGCAGCTTGCCGTGCACCCTGAGCCGCACCTGCTGCGCGCCCTGCCCCAGCACCTCGTTGAAGGTGGCCAGCGCGAACGGGCGGCCGTCCGCATCGTCGACGCGGCCCGTGACCACGTAGCGTCCGGGCAGGCGCACCTCCAGCGGCAGCGCGAACTGCAGCGCGCCGCCGTCGACCGCCTCGCGCGGCGCCCCGCTCCAGGTGGCCGGCGACTGCGGCGAGTAAATGACGTCGAACAGGACGAAACCTTCGCGGCCGCCGGCCTGGTAGCGCACCTCGAGCCGGATGGTGCCGTGAAAACCCGCCAGCGCCGTTTGCGCCGGCGCGAGTGTCCCCTGCCAGGCGCCGCCTTGTTCAGCGAACGGCACGGCGACCTGCGGCGCCGGGCGGCTCGGCCCATAGGTCATGCCCTGGGCCAGCGCGCGCGTGACGACCAGCGGCAGCGGCTGGCCGCCCCCATCCACCGCGCGCAGCGAGAAGCGGGCCTCTTCGCCGGCCGCCAGGTAGACCCGCGACTGCGCGGTCTGCAGCTGGACCTCGGGATGGCTGTCGCCGCCCTCGGCCCGCATCGGGTTGGTCTCGAGCAGCGGCTGGTTCGGGTACAGCTGGTCGGAATGGTGGCCGGCCGGCCGCGAATCGTGCGGATAGCGCGAATGCGCCAGGTAGCTGCAATAGGTGTGATCGGTCAGGCGCACCTGTTCGACCAGCTGGCGCCGGCGCGCGGCGCGGTCTTCACGCCGAGGCGCGACGGGCCGCGCCTCGGCAATGGGAGGCGCGGACTGCGGCGCCGGCGCCGCGTCGGGCACCGCCTCGCCCTTGTCCGCCAGGACGATCAGCCCCAGGCCGATGCAGCCCCCCACGCCCGCCGCGGCCGGCCAGCGCCAACGCCGACGCCAAGCCATCCTGTGCCCCTAGTTGGCGGTGTCGACCATCGCCTGGCGCACGACCCCGATGATGCCCTCCCAGTTGCCGTCGGCGTAGTGGTCGAAGTCTTCGCCGTCGTCGCGGAAGGCGACCGAGTGCCAGCTCCACTTGACGCTGCCGCCCTGGTTCGGTTCGGTGCCATAGCGCAGGTCGTCGCAGAACCAGTCGCCCGGATTGCAGAGCGAACGGCCGGAGTTGCCGGCCGCGCCGCCGCTGCTGTGATAGGCCACCACCTTGTCATCCTGGCCCGGCAGCAGGAAGGAGTACAAGGTGCCGCGCGCGCCGGCGTAGCGGTAGAACCAGATATTGCGGGTGTCGTTGTGGTTGTACATGGCGCGCGCGGTGCCGGTGCGCAGGTCTTGCACCAGCGGCTCGGAGGTGGTCCAGGCGCCGGCATTGGCCAGTTCGGAGCCGCCCGCGGCGCCCGAGGCCGTCCTGACCCACTTGATGTTCCAGCCGCCCTGCACGCCGCCCGCGTCGCCGCAGACGCCGGCCGCATTGGCCGTGGCGTTCTTGACCGCGCGCGTGGTGCCGCCGAAGTTGGCCAGCGTGTACCCCAGCAGCAGCTCGCCCGCGCTGTAGGCCGCGATATAGCACCAGTTCTGGCCGGTGCAGAAGCAGTCGAGCGCGTCGCGCACGCGCAGGCTCTGCGACGAGATGCTGCTGTAGCCGTCCCAGTTGACGGCCTTCTTGTTGACGCCGGCGGGCGTGGTGTCCGGCCCCCAGTAGCGGAAATCGGCGTAGTTGCCGGGACTGCCACCGCTGTTGCGGCCGTTGATCCAGAGGGTGTAGTTGGCAGCCTCAGCGATGCCGGCGGCTGATAGCAAGCAGAGCGCACACAGGGTGTGTTTCTTGTTCATCTTCGTCTCCTCTACGCAAGCCGGACAAAGGCCGGTCATGCGTTAGTGCGCGCGAGGAGCCGCTGAGTTCCGCGACCGGCGCCGTTGCCTACTCGAGGTCGGCCATCACCTTCAGGTGCGCCACCACGCTGCGGCCCAGCGCCGACAGGTCGTAGCCGCCCTCCAGGCAGCTCACCACGCGCCCGCCGGCGTGCTCTTTCGCCACCGCCATGATCTGGCGCGTGATCCAGGCATAGTCGGCCTCCACCAGGCCCATGCCGCCCATGTCGTCGTCGCGGTGGCCGTCGAAGCCGGCCGAGATGAAGATCATCTGCGGCTTGAAGGCGTGCAGGGCCGGCAGCCAGTGTTCGCGCACCAGGGCGCGCACCGCCTCGCCGTCGCTGCGCTCGGGCACCGGCAGGTTGACGCGGTTGGCCGTGACCGGTTCGACCTCGCTGTAGGGATAGAACGGATGCTGGAAGAAGCTGGCCATCAGCACGCGCGGATCGTCGCGGAAGGCGTCGGCGGTGCCGTTGCCGTGGTGGACGTCGAAATCGACGATGGCGACCCGCTCGAGTCCGTGGGCCTCGAGCGCATGGCGCGCCGCGATCGCGACGTTGTTGAAGAAGCAGAACCCCATCGGTTCGGTCGGCGTGGCATGGTGGCCGGGCGGGCGCACCGAGCAGAAGGCGTTGGAGACGCTGCCCTTGATGACGTCGTCGGTGGCGGCCACCGCGGCGCCGGCCGCGCGCAGCGCCGCCTGGTAGCTGTAATGACAGAGCGAGGTGTCGCCGTCGAGCGGGTAATAGTCGCCGGGCGTGGCCGGCACGTGGTCGCGCACCAGCGCCAGCGCCCCTTGCGTATGGTTGCGCAAGACCTGCTCGACCTCGGCCAGCGGCGCGCTGCGCTGCTCGATCAGCCCGTCCAGCCGGGCCAGGATCAGCTGGTCGTCGATCGCCTGCAGGCGGGCCGGGGATTCGGGGTGCCAGCTGCCCATTTCGTGCCGCAGGCAGTCCGGGTGGCTGTAAATCGCTGTGCTCATGGTGCTCTCGTCTCCGACTATGCTCATCCATTCACACCCTGCGCCGCCGTTCTCGCATAGAATCTTCTGGAACGGCTGGCAGTGGCCAGGGCATGAAGCTTGCCAATGGCGCTAATCTACCACGGCAGGCCGCGGCCCCGCTCGTCCGCTGCCATGGCAAGCGCACGCCGAACGACGCATCGATCAATTCACGGAAAATCCATGTTCAACAAATTGCACGCCGTCGCACGCCAGGTCAACGAAGTCGTGGTCGGCAAGGACCAGCAGGTGCGCCTGGCCCTGACCTGCCTGCTGGCCGGCGGCCACCTGCTGCTGGACGACCTGCCGGGCGTGGGCAAGACCACGCTGGCGCATGCGCTGGCGATCTCGCTCGGCCTGCGCTTCAACCGGGTCCAGTTCACCAGCGACCTGCTGCCGGCGGACGTGGCCGGCATCTCGGTCTACGAGCGCGACAAGAACGAGTTCGTGTTCCATCCCGGACCCATCTTCACCCAGGTGCTGCTGGCCGACGAGATCAACCGCGCCACGCCCAAGACCCAGTCGGGCCTGCTCGAGGCGATGGAAGAACGCCAGGTGTCGGCCGACGGCGTCACGCGGCCGCTGCCCGAGCCGTTCTTCGTGATCGCGACCCAGAACCCGGCCAACCAGGTCGGCGTGTTCCCGCTGCCCGAATCGCAGCTCGACCGCTTCCTGATGTGCCTGAGCCTGGGTTATCCGGACGCCGCCGCCGAGCGCGCGCTCCTGATGGGCGAAGACCGGCGCAGCATGCTCAAGACCCTCCAGCCGGCCATGCTGCCCGAGGAACTGGCCCAGGCCCAGCGCCAGCTGCGCGAGATCCACGCGTCAGGCAACCTGGTCACCTATGTGCAGGCGCTGGCCCAGGCGTCGCGCCAGAACGGCCTGTTCGCCGAAGGCCTGTCGCCGCGCGCCGCGATCGCCCTGCTGCAGGCCGGCCGCGCCTGGGCCGCGCTGGAAGGCCGCGACCACGTGATCCCGGAAGACATCCAGGCCGTGCTGGTGCCGGTCTGCGCGCACCGCCTGCGGCCCCTGCGCGCCGCCCACGGCACCGCGCTGGCGAGCCGCGACCTGGTGCTGCAGCTGCAGAAGGCGGTCCCGGTCTGATGGGGCAGACGGCGCAGAAGGTCTGGGGGCTGCGCGGGCGGCTGCGCCGCGCGACCGGCGCCTGGCTGCCGCGCGCCGGCACGCTCGACGCCGGCGAGGTGGTGCTCAGGCAGCGCCGCGTGTTCATCCTGCCCAGCCGGGCCGGCCTGGGCTTTGCCCTGCTGCTGGCGGTGCTGTTGATCGGCTCGGTCAATTATGCGCTCGGCCTGGGCTTCGGCCTGACCTTTCTTGCGCTGTCATGCGCGCTGGTCGACATGGTCGCCACCTACCGCAACCTGGCGCACCTGGCCCTGCAGCAGGGCCGGGTCGCGCCCGTGTTCGCCGGCCAGGAAGTCCAGTTCGAACTGCAGGTCTTCAACCGCACGCGGCTGGCGCGCTACGCCATCCGGGCCGATTTCGCCGACGTCGCCAATGTCGACGATATGCGCCACGTGGCAGACATCGCGCCCGGCAACCACGCGATCCTGACCTTGTCGGCGCCGACCCTGCAGCGCGGCTGGCTGGCGCCGGCCCGGGTCAAGCTGTCGACGCGCTTTCCGCTCGGCCTGTTCACCGCCTGGAGCTACTGGCGCCCGGCCGCGCGCGCCCTTGTCTATCCGCGCCCCGAGGAAGGCGCGCCGAGCCTGCCGCTGGGCGGGGGCAGCGGGGCCAGCCTGCGCGCCGCCGGCCACGACGACTTCGCCGGCGTGCGCAACTACCAGGCCGGCGATTCGCCGCGCCAGCTGGCCTGGCGCCAGATCGCCCGGCTCGACCCCAGCATCGGCGGCGCCCTGGTGTCGAAGCATTTCGAGGGTGGCGGAGGCGACCAGCTGGTGCTCGACTTCGATGCCTTGCCCGCCACGCTCGACCTCGAGCTGCGCCTGTCGCGCCTGACGCGCTGGGTGCTGGAGGCGGAAAGCCGCGCCCTGCCCTATGCCTTCCGCCTCGGCGCGCTGCGCTTGCCCGCCGCCCTGGGCGCGGCCCACCAGGCGGCCTGCCTGCGCGCGCTGGCGCTGCATGGGCTGGAGAACGACATGGGGGACGCGGCATGAAACTCCCGGCCACGCCCCTCACCCGCGACAAGGCCGACACCCTGCTGCTGCTGGCCAGCGCGGTGCTGGTGCTGGCGCCGCATACCCTGCACCTGCCGCTGTGGGTCTCGCTGCTGTGCGGCGCCACCCTGGCCTGGCGCGCCGCGATCACCCTGCGCGGCAAGCGCATGCCGCCGGCCCTGGTGCTGCTGCCGGTGGCGGTGGCCGCGATGGCCGGCGTGCAGTTCAGCTACGAGACCCTGCTGGGCAAGGATGCCGGGGTGGCGATGCTGGTGCTGCTGGTCGCCTTCAAGATGCTCGAGATGCATGCGCGGCGCGACCTGTTCGTCGTGATCTTCCTGTGCTTCTTCCTGGTGCTGACCAACTTCTTCTATTCCCAGGGGATCGGCACCGCCCTGTTGACGATCGCCTCGGTGCTGCTATTGCTTGCGACTCAACTTTCGTTCCAGTTCGCAGGCAGGGTGCCGCCGCTGCGCACCCGCCTGGCGATGGCCGGCCGCATGCTGGCCTTCGCCCTGCCGATCGCGATCGTGCTGTTCGTGGTCTTCCCGCGCATCCACGGCCCGCTGTGGACCATGCCGGGCGATTCAGGCGGCGGTTCGCGCTCGGGCCTGTCCGATACGATGGCACCGGGCCAGATGTCGAACCTGGCCTTGTCCGAGGAGCCGGCCTTCCGCGTGCGCTTCCTGACGCCGCCCCCGGTGCAGACCCAGCTCTACTGGCGCGGCCCGGTGCTCGACTTCTTCGACGGCCTGACCTGGTCGCGCGGCGCCAGCCAGGCCTCCGGCCGCGACCTGCACCTGGCGGTGCATGGCGACCCGGTCGACTACGAGGTCACGCTGGAACCCTCGCAGTCGCGCTGGGTGTTGACGCTGGAGATGCCGGGCGAGCTGCCGCAGGTGGCGGGCCACGAACTGCGCCTCTCGCCGCAGTTCGAGCTGACCGCGAACGAGGCGCTCTCCAGCCGGGTGCGCTATCGCGCCAGCTCGCACCTGCAGTTCGCCTTCCAGGGCGGGCCGGCCCTGGACGACGCGCGCCGCTGGCTGCTGCTGCCGTATGGCTTCAACCCGCGCGCGCTGGCCGCCGGGCGCGCGCTGCGCCGGCTGCCCGATCCGGCGCAGCGGGTCGAGGCCGTGCTGGCGCAGTTCCGCGAGCAGCCCTTCGAATACACGCTGGCGCCGCCGCTGCTGGGCCGGCACACGGTCGACGAATTCCTGTACGGCACCCGCTCGGGCTTTTGCGAACACTATTCGGGCGCCTTCGTGTTCCTGCTGCGCGCGGCCGGCGTGCCGGCGCGCGTGGTCACCGGCTACCAGGGCGGCGAGATCAATCCGCTCGACGGCTTCATGACCGTGCGCCAGTCCGATGCCCACGCCTGGGCCGAAGTCTGGATCGCGGGCATCGGCTGGCAGCGGGTCGACCCGACCGCGGCGGTAGCGCCCGAGCGCGTGCGGCGCGGCCTGGACGCCTCGGTGCCGCGCCCGGCGCCGTTCGGCATCGAGGCGCTGCGCGGCATGAATCCGTTCCAGGGCGGTGCCAACGCCTGGCTGGCCCAGCTGCGCAACGCCGTCGGCGCCGTCAACAACGGCTGGAACCAGTGGGTGCTCAACTATACGCCGGAGCGCCAGCGCGACGTCGTGCGCGACTTGCGGCGCAAACTGTCCGGCTGGCCTTTTATCGCTCTGTTAACGTCTGTTGCCCTGGGCCTCGCCCTGCTGGTCTTTTTGCGCCGCCGCCGGGAAATCCACCCGGTCGATGCTCTATACTCGACCCTGTGCAAGCGTCTCGGCCAACTGGGCCTGGCGCGCGCGCAGGACGAAGGACCGAGCGCCTACGCGGCGCGGGTCGCCGGCGCCAGCGAGCTGGCGCCTCAAACGCGCGCGGCGGCGCAGGAATTCCTGCGTCGTTACAGCGCCTGGCGCTACGCGCCCCCGACAACCGATCCCCGGCTTACCGCCACCTTGAAAAGCTTATTGTCGCAAGTCAGATGAAATCGATCGCAATCCTGTTTTCCGCGCTCGCGCTTGCCGCCGGCGCGCATGGCGATGCCCTCGCCGCTCCCCAGACCACCTCGACCCAGGCCGCCATGACGCTGGCGGCCGACCAGGACCCGGAACACGTGAACTTCGTCGAATGGCTGCCGGTGCGCGAGTTCATCGAAGAGATGGTCACGCAGCACGGCTTCGAGCGCGAGGCGCTGCATACCCTGTTCGGCCAGGTCCGTTTCATCGACCGCGCCGTGCAGCTGGTCAAGCCGGCGCCGCCGGGCAAGCCGAAGAACTGGCAAGCCTATAGCGCGCGCTTCATCGAGCCGATCCGCATCCGCGCCGGCGTGCGTTTCTGGAACGAGAACGCCGACGCGCTGGCGCGCGCCGAGGCGGCCTATGGCGTGCCGGCCGAGATCATCGTCGGCATCATCGGCATCGAGACCATCTATGGCCGCGATACCGGCAAGTTCCGCGTGCTGGACAGCCTGACCACGCTCGCCTTCGCCTATCCGGAAGCGCCGAACCAGGCCGCCCGCAAGGCGTTCTTCCGCGAGGAGCTGGCCAATACCCTGGTGCTGGCGCGCGAACGCGGCTACGATCCGTTCTCGCTGCTGGGCTCGTTCGCCGGCGCGGTCGGGATGCCGCAGTTCATGCCGAGCAATATTCTCAAGTACGGCGTCGACTTCGACAGCGACGGCCGGGTCGACCTGCGCGGTTCGGCCACCGATGCGATCGGCAGTGTGGCCAATTTCCTGGTCCAGCATGGCTGGAATGCCGAGCACCGCGGCCCGACCGCGTTCGCAGCCGACGTTTCGCCGGCACGCGCCTGGGAAGGCTTGCTCGGGCGCGGCCTGGAAGCCACCCTGCGCCCGGAAGAGCTGCGCGAAGCGGGCGTGACCACCGGGACGACGCTGCCGGGCGACCGCCTGTACGGCCTGATCGACCTGCAAAACGGCGCCGAGGCGACGGAATACTGGGTGGCTAACGATAACTTCTATGCCATCACCAAATACAATCGCAGTTACTTCTATGCCATGTCGGTCGTCGACCTGGGGCGTGCAGTGCGGGCGGCACGGCCCGGCTGAGTCTTTCCAGGCGGGAAATTTTGTAATCTTTTGTAACAGATTTCCCGCCTTCCTCTTCCGTTGTTCGTAGGCATTCTCCTACATACCCCCTGGGGTATCCGCCGACAACATTGTTGTGTCCGTGACAAAAATAGCACTGATGGCAACATACCCCCCAGTTTCTTTCCATTTCGTCAGCAAATATCGTACCGTGCGGCATCAAATGCTGGATGCCCGTACACTGGTCATTAAATAAAAAACAATATATTTCCCCAGTGACTTTGTGAGAGAATTGCATTGCGGCTATTGTTGCAATGAGACAACAAAATCCGAGGTGAGAAAAATGATTCCGACTTGCTCATGAGTATCGGAATAAAAATAGTTGTACAATTGAATAGAAAATTACGAAATTAAACTTCCGGAATCGAACGCCGCCAGCGACTCCGTTTCAACCCCAGATAGGAATTTGAATCATGACTAACCAAGTCGGCATTGATATGAACAGCGATTCGGAAGGCGATGAACTGCTTCAGTACAACCCGAACCGCCTGCTCGACACCCTGATCGAGAACCTGCGCCTGAAAAACGACGCGGCCCTGTCGCGCGCCCTCGAAGTCGCGCCGCCGGTGATCTCGAAGATCCGCCACCATCGCCTGCCGGTCGGCGCTTCGCTGCTGATCCGCATGCACGAAGTCAGCGACCTGTCGATCCGCGACCTGCGCTACCTGATGGGCGATCGCCGTGCGAAGTTCCGCATCAGCGACAAGCAGTTCAAGCCGAAGGAAGGCGCGGTCCCGGCAGCCAAGGACTGAGTCGTCGCGGGCGCGGCAGTTGGCGCCCGGGCTTCTCTCCGACGGGATGGGCGGCGCCTTGCGCGCCGCCGGATGAGTAGTGCGTACGCCCGCGCGGGCGTACGAGCCGCCGCATTGGCGGACGACCGGATATCGTCGGCGACATGCCAACTGAACGGTCTATGCAGTCCCAGCGACTGATACAACAAGGCCGCCTGTCACCCAGGCGGCCTTTTTCATTGCGCGGCGCCGTTCAGGCCGGGAAGACGCCGGTCGACAGATAGCGGTCGCCGCGGTCGCACACCACGAACACGATGGTCGCGTTTTCCACCGTCTGGGCGATGCGCAGCGCCACTTCGCAGGCGCCGGCGGCGGAGATGCCGCAGAAGATGCCCTCTTCGGCGGCCAGCCGGCGCGCCATCTGTTCGGCGGAGGCCTGGCTCACGCTCTCGACCTGGTCGACGCGCGCCGCCTCGTAGATCTTCGGCAGGTAGGCTTCGGGCCATTTGCGGATGCCCGGGATCGACGAGCCTTCCTCGGGCTGGGCGCCGATGATGCGGATGGCTTCGTTCTGTTCCTTCAGGTAGCGCGACACGCCCATGATGGTGCCGGTGGTGCCCATGGCGCTGACGAAGTGCGTGATGCGGCCTTCGGTGTCGCGCCAGATTTCGGGACCGGTGCTCTCGTAGTGCGCGCGTGGATTGTCGAAGTTGGCGAACTGGTCGAGGATGATGCCCTGGCCATCCTTCTGCATCTGCTCGGCCATGTCGCGCGCGTATTCCATGCCGCCCGATTTCGGCGTCAGAATGATTTGCGCGCCATACGCGGCCATGCTCTGGCGGCGCTCGACCGACAGGTTGTCGGGCATCAGGAGGATCATCTTGTAGCCGAGGATCGCGGCCGCCATCGCCAGCGCGATGCCAGTATTGCCGCTGGTGGCTTCGATCAGCGTGTCGCCCGGCTTGATCTGGCCGCGCAGCTCGGCGCCGCGCAGCATCGACATGGCGGCGCGGTCCTTCACCGAGCCGGCCGGGTTATTGCCTTCCAGCTTGCCCAGGATGATGTTGTTGCGGGCCGCGATGTCGGCGCCGGGCAGGCGCTGCAGCTGCACGAGCGGCGTATTGCCGATCGTGGCTTCGATGGTCTTGTAAGCCATTGCTTTCTCTATTCCTTGCGATACCAAAGCGCCATTTTAATCCGAGAAGCAATACGGCGTTTGCGCATGGTTCCAACATACCCTGCCGGACATCTTCCGACAGGGCGAGGAAGCGTGGCGTACGCCGGTTCAGCGCAGCGGCAGCGGATAGGTCGCCGGGCTGACGTTGCCGTCCTTGTCGACCGCCTGCACGCCGAAGAACACATTGTCCTTCGACAGGTCCACGGTTGCTTCCGTCACATTGCCGACCCACTTCGAGCCTTCCCAGTTGGCGCTGGTCGTGTCGCGCCACACGAGGCGGTAGCCGGCCAGGTCGGGTTCAAGATTGGCCTTCCACACCAGGGTCGAATCGTTGGTCAGCCCGGCGGTGCGCAGTTTGACTTCCTGCGGCGCGGATGGCGCCAGCGCCAGCGACGCCATGGCGGCGCCATTCACCTTGGTCACGTTGGCCACATAGCGGAAGTCGACGTGGTCGAGCGTGTCGCCATACACCTTGCCGTTTTCGGTGCGCAGGTCCTGGTGCTGGTGGTCGAAGTTCTCGGCCGGCTCGGTGAAGCGCAGCGCGGCATAGCCCTGCTCCAGGAACGGCATGTGGTCACCGCCGCGCAGGTAGCGGTCGTGGCGCTGGATGACGGACACCTTGAAGCCCTTCACGTAGCGCTCGCCCTGCTCCTTGGTGTGGCGCGCGAGCTGGCGCGAGATCGAATCGTTCTCGCCGCCGGTGGCCACCAGCTGGCGCACGGCCTCGCTCATTTCCTTGGTCGCCGGGATGCTCTGGGCGAACAGGCGCACCGATTTGTCGTCGACCTTGCCGTCGTCGCCGCGCGAGCTGCCGATGATGTCGTTGGTGAACATGCCGGCCACGTTCCAGCCCTTCTCGCGCGCCTGGGTCGCCCAGTGGCGGGCGCCGATCAGGCCCTGCTCCTCGGCCGCGACGGCCATGAACACGAGCGTGGCGTCGAACTTGTACTTGGCCATCACGCACGCCAGCTCCATGATGGCGGCGGTGCCCGAGGCGTCGTCATTGGCGCCCGGCGCATCCGAGGTGAAGTCCATCACGTCCGAGGCGCGCGAGTCGTAGTGGCCGCTCACGACGTACATGCGGTCCTTCGAGGCCGCCTGCGTGCCCGGCAGGGTCGCGACCACGTTGACGATCTCGGTCGGCTTCGAGATGCGCGCCGAGACCGGCGCCACATGGCTGTCGAAGGCCACCTGCAGCGGCGTGCCGGCGCCGCAGCGCTCCAGCTCGGCCTTGATCCAGCGGCGCGCGGCGCCGATGCCGCGCGTATTCGATTCGGTTTCCGACATCGTGTGGCGGGTGCCGAAGCTGACCAGCTTGCGGATATGGCTTTCGATACGCTGCTGCGAAATTTCGCCCAGGATCTTATTGATTTGGGCTTGCTGGGCGGTGATGTTCGGCTGGGCCGGGGTGGCGGCAGAAGCCGTCGCGGACGCGGCCAGCAGGGCCGCCAGCAAGGCGGTGGAAACACGGGCGTGAGGCATGATGACCTTTCTGGTATTGATGTGCAAGCTGTAACAGATGAGCTTGCACATCTTGCCACGCAGCCGCGGGAATGTCAGTCAATACATGTCATCTGGCGATCACAGGGCTGCCTTGGCGTCGGCCGTCTGGCTCGGCTTGGCGTCCTTCGCGACCGGCTTGGCCGCGGCGCCTTCCTTGCCCTTGCCGTTGACCACCAGGCCGGCCTCGGACAGCTTGGCCGCCTTCTTGTCACCCAGGCCCTTGACCCGTCCCTGCAGGTCGGCCCAGTCCTTGAACTCGCCCTTGGCGCGTTCGTCCAGGATGGCCTTGGACATGCTCGGTCCCACACCCTTCACGCCGTCGAGCGCCACGGCATCGGCCTTGTTGACGTCGACCTGGGCGAAAGCAAACCCAGCCGAGGCGACCAGCGCGGCGACCGCCAGCATCAGATTCTTGATCATTGCATGTTCTCCGTAAGTGAATGCTCCCGACGGCGGGGCGCCGCCGGTGTTCACTTAGACGGATGACCCCGGCTATTGTTGGGGCCCGGGGACTGAGCGCGATCAAGCGTCAGGCGGGAAACAACTCCTCGCGCGTCACGGTAGCGGTGCCCAGCTTGCCGACCACGATGCCGCCGGCGCGGTTGGCGGTGACCAGGGCCTCGGCCAG
The DNA here is from genome assembly GCF_050434365.1 of Massilia sp. UYP32. Classification (NCBI taxonomy): domain Bacteria; kingdom Pseudomonadati; phylum Pseudomonadota; class Betaproteobacteria; order Burkholderiales; family Oxalobacteraceae; genus Massilia; species Massilia sp. UYP32. Next base: position 56,308 of record NZ_JBNDIK010000001.1, on the reverse strand, counting down.
CGGCGCGCCGGTGCCGAGCATGGTGGCTAGCGTGGCGATCACGGTGTCGCCGGCGCCCGAGACATCGAACACTTCGCGCGCATCGGCATGCACGTGCAGCACCTCGTCCTTCGTGAACAGGCTCATGCCTTCTTCGGAGCGGGTCAGCAGCAGCGCGTCCAGGCTGAGCTCTTCGCGCAGCTTCTGCGCCTTCTCGAGCAATTGCTCTTCGGTCTTCCAGCCCCCCACCACGCGCTGCAGCTCGGAGCGGTTCGGGGTCAGGATGCTCGCGCCCCGGTACGGCGTGAAATCGTCGCCCTTCGGATCGACCAGTACGATCTTGCCGGCGGCGCGCGCCAGCGCGATCATCTCGGCCACGTTGACCAGGGAGCCCTTGTTGTAGTCGGACAGGACGATCACGTCGTAGTCGGGCAGCAGCGCCTTGAATTGGGTGAGCTTGTCGCGCAGGACGTTCTCGGTCGGCGCATCCTCGAAGTCGATGCGCACCATCTGTTGCTGGCGGCCGATCACGCGCAGCTTGATGATGGTCGAGATCGCCTCGTCGCGCTTCAGGTAGCTGTGGATGCCGCCATCCTGCAGCAATTGTTCCATCTGGTCGCCCGCCTCGTCGGCGCCGGCCACGCCCAGCAGGCCCGTGTGGGCGCCGAGCGCGGCGGCGTTGCGCGCCACGTTGGCGGCGCCGCCCAGGCGCTCTTCGCGCTTCTCGATGCGCACCACCGGCACCGGGGCCTCGGGCGAGATGCGCGAGACGTCGCCGAACCAGTAGCGGTCGAGCATGACGTCGCCCACCACCAGCAGGCGCACGGAAGACAGTTGCGGGGCCGCCTGCTGGCGGAAATCGTCGGCCGCCAGCAGGCGGCTCGGGGTCGGCTTGTTCATGGTGCTCAATTCATGACGTTCAGTTCTTCGGTGCGGCGCGGCGGGTAGGAATCCCAGCGGTTGCACCCCGGGCAATGCCAGTAGAACTGGCGCGCCTTGAAGCCGCAGTGGCTGCACTGGTAGCGCGCCAGCTTCTGGGTATAGCGCTGCACCAGGTTCTTGACCATCGACAGCTCTTCCCAGATATTCGCCGGCGCATCCATCAGGCGCGCTTCCAGCAGTTTATCCAGCCCCAGCAGGGTCGGATTGCGGCGCAGCTCTTCGACCACTAGTTCCTTGGCGGCCTGCACGCCATCGAGCTCGATGACGGCCTTGAACACGACTTCGATCAGGTCGATCGACGAGGCCTCGGCCAAATACGATTTGAGCAGGTTGACGCCTTCCTGCGGGCGGCCCACCTTGCGGTAGCCATCCATCAGGCGGGCAGCCACCAGGGCCACGTGCGGCACGCTCTGCTGCTCGACGCGGCGCCAGGTCTTGAGCGCCTCTTCGACGTCGCCCTGGGCCAGCAGCGCGTCGCCGCGCAGGATGGTGGCGCGCACGCTGTGGCGGTCGGCTTCCAGTGCCTTGTCGAGCAATTGCATGGCGTCGCTCGGCGCCGTGTGCACCAGCGCGTCCTGGGCCAGTTCGCAATAGAACTGGGCGATTTCCTTCTGGCGCGATCCGGCGCCCGAATCCTGCAGGCCTTCGGCGGCGGCGATGGCGCGCTTCCATTCCTTCTCGCGCTGGTAGATCTCGAGCAGCGAGCGGCGCGCCTTGACCGCATACGAGGTGTCGACCAGCTGGTTGAAGGTTTCCTCGGCGCGGTCCAGCAGGCCGGCCTTCAGGTAGTCGATGCCGAGCTCGTACTGGGCGTGCGCCTTGTCCTCAGCCGGCAGGTCGGGCCGCGCCAGCAGGTTCTGGTGCACCCGGATCGCGCGCTCGGTCTCGCCGCGGCGGCGGAACAGGTTGCCGAGGGCAAAGTGCATGTCGGCCGATTCGGGGTCGAGCTTGACGATCTCGATGAAGGAATCGATGGCTTTGTCGGGCTGGTCGTTCAGCAGGTGGTTGAGGCCCTTGAAGTAGCCGCGTGGCAAGGTACGCGATTCGGAGACCAGTTCGTTGATGTCGACCCGGGCGGCAAGCCAGCCGAGGCCAAAAAAGAATGGGATGCCAAGCAGCATCCAGAGTTCAAATTCCATGGATTCTAGTGTTGTTATTGTTCAGGGCCGCGGTGCAGGGGGCGGAGTCACGCTGTCCGGCGTCGGCGCTGCGTTACCGGTGCCGGCGGCGCTTTGCAGGGACTGGATGGTGATCTTGTTCAGCCATTTCTCGCGGCGCTGGCGGAACACGGTCGGAGCCAGCGCCAGGATGCCGAAGGCGGCGCCGGCCACGAAGAAGGCCAGCAGCATCAGCACCAGCGGGCCGCGCAATTCATATTGCAGGAAGAAATGCAGGTCGACTTCCTGGGTGTTCTTCAGGGCGAAGCCGAAGAAGAGGATGAACAGGACGATTCCGACGATGGTCGAGACGAATTTCATCAGCAGGTTCCGCTGGAGAATGGTGTGAGGGCGAAGTGTCGCATATTCGCCATGATATTTCAAAATGACACCGGGCGTGGGCTGGAAGCCAATCGCAGACCGGCGAAAAAAAACGGCATCCTCGCGGATGCCGTTTTTCGGGACTGCAGGGCGACTCAATCGTTGATGATCGGTTGCCCGACCATCGCATCCACCCGCTCGCGCAACTGCTTGCCCGGCTTGAAGTGCGGCACCCGTTTTTCGGGCACCATCACCTTGTCGCCGGACTTCGGATTGCGTCCGATGCGCGGGGGACGGCTGTTCAGCGAAAAGCTGCCGAAACCACGGATCTCGATGCGCTGCCCGGTCGCCAGGGCGTTGGTCATCGCATCGAGGATGGTCTTGACAGCGAATTCCGCATCCTTCGCCACCAGCTGGGAATAACGCTCAGCCAGACGGTTGATCAGCTCGGATTTGGTCATCGCAGCTCCTCAGGAAATTCCTGATTAGTTCTTATTGTCGAACTTGGCCTTCAGCAGTGCGCCCAGGCTAGTGGTGCCCGAAGCTGCGCTGTTGTCGTTCGCCAGTTTGCTCATCGCTTCCTGGGTGTCGGCGCTGTCTTTCGCCTTGATCGACAGCTGGATGCTGCGAGCCTTGCGATCGATGTTGATGACCAGGGCTTCGACCTTGTCGCCCACTTTCAGGTGGGTGCCGGCGTCTTCCACGCGGTCACGCGAGATTTCCGAAGCGCGCAGGTAGCCTTCGACTTCATCGCTCAGCGAGATCACGGCGCCTTTTGGCTCAACCGATTTCACGGTGCCGGTGACCAGCGAACCCTTGTCGTTCAGCGACGAGTAGGTGTTGAACGGGTCGCCTTCCAGCTGCTTCACGCCCAGCGAAACACGCTCGCGCTCGACGTCGATTGCCAGGACGACGGCTTCCAGCTCGTCACCCTTCTTGAAGCGACGCACGGCTTCTTCGCCGGCTTCGGTCCACGACAGGTCCGACAGGTGGACCAGGCCATCGATGTTGCCTGGCAGGCCGATGAAGACGCCGAAGTCGGTGATCGACTTGATCGAACCCTTGACCTTGTCGCCCTTCTTGTGGGTCATGCCGAAGTCGTCCCATGGGTTCGCCTTGCACTGCTTCATGCCCAGCGAGATACGGCGACGCTCTTCGTCGATTTCCAGGACCATGACTTCCACTTCGTCGCCCAGCTGGACAACCTTGTTTGGAGCCACGTTCTTGTTGGTCCAGTCCATTTCCGACACGTGGACCAGGCCTTCGATGCCTTGTTCCACTTCGACGAACGCGCCGTAGTCGGTCAGGTTGGTGACTTTACCGAACAGGCGGGTGCCTTGTGGGTAACGACGCGACAGACCGGTCCATGGATCGTCGCCCAGTTGCTTGACGCCCAGCGAAACGCGGTTCTTCTCTTGATCGTACTTGAGGACCTTAGCGGTGATCTCTTGGCCAACCGACAGAACTTCCGACGGGTGACGCACGCGACGCCATGCCAGGTCGGTGATGTGCAGCAGGCCGTCGATGCCGCCCAGGTCGACGAACGCACCGTAGTCGGTGATGTTCTTGACGACGCCGGTAACCACGGTGCCTTCTTTCAGGGTTTCCATCAGCTTCGCGCGCTCTTCGCCCATCGATGCTTCGATGACGGCGCGACGCGACAGCACGACGTTGTTACGCTTGCGGTCCAGCTTGATGACCTTGAATTCGAGGGTCTTGCCTTCGAATGGGGTGGTGTCCTTGACTGGACGGGTGTCAACCAGCGAACCCGGCAGGAAGGCGCGGATGCCGTTGGTCAGGACGGTCAGGCCGCCTTTGACTTTACCGTTGACGGTACCGGTGACGATTTCGCCCGATTCCATCGCTTTTTCCAGTGCCAGCCACGATGCCAGGCGCTTGGCCTTGTCGCGCGACAGGATGGTGTCGCCGAAGCCGTTTTCCAGCGACTCGATAGCCACGGAAACGAAATCGCCGATCTGAACTTCCAGTTCGCCCTGGTCGTTCTTGAATTCTTCAACTGGGATGAACGCTTCCGACTTCAGGCCGGCGTTGACGATCACGAAGTTGTGATCCAGGCGCACGACTTCAGCCGAAATGACTTCGCCCGAACGCATGTCTTGACGCGACAGCGATTCCTCGAAGAGGGCTGCGAAGCTTTCCATACCGGTATCTTGGGTTGCAGTAGACATAAAAGGAGTGTTATTTCATGTTAGCCAGCAGGCCGGCAATATGCGGACTGAACTGGGTTAGGGTTAAAACACGCCTGCAACATAAAAGCGCGTTGCAGACACCAAAGGACGGCGGCCTTCCGCCGACGACACCGCTGAACGGCGCCACCAGCCCAAAGACCGTCGTCCCCGCGAAGGCGGGGACCAAAGTTTGCTTGCCTACCACGGCGATGACTCGAGCCAACGGTATGCATCGAACTGTGATTCCCGCCTGCGCGGGAATGACGTTTTGACGCCAACAGCTTACGCCGAAAGCATCGAAACGCCATTCAAAGTCTTTAAAAAACTCTTCTTGATTACTTTTGCGCGTACCAAGCCAAGACCTGGTCCACTGCCTGATCCACGCCCATTTCGGACGTGTCCAGCAGATGCGCATCGCTTGCCGGGGCCAGGGGAGCGACCGCGCGATTGGTGTCGCGCTCGTCTCTTGCCTGCAAATCTGCCAGGAGGTCGTTCATATTAGCAGAAAACCCTTTGTCAATCAATTGCTTATACCGGCGTTGCGCACGGGCCTCAACACTTGCGGTCAAGAACACCTTCAGCTTGGCGGTCGGGAAGATCACGGTCCCCATATCGCGCCCGTCGGCCACCAGGCCCGGCGTCTGGCGAAAGCCCAGTTGCAGCCCGAACAGCGCCTGGCGCACGGTCGGCAGCGCCGCGATCTTCGACGCCATATTGCCCACCTCCTCGGCCCGGATCGCGTGCGTCACTTCCTCTTGCGCCAGGTAGATATGCTCTCCCTGGAAGCGCGCCGGCAGGTGCTCGGCCAGCTTGGCGATCGCGTGCTCGTCGCGCAGCTCGACCTCGCGCCGCAGCGCCTGCAGCGCCGTCAGGCGGTACAGGGCGCCCGAATCGAGCAGGTGGAAGCTGAGGCGCTCGGCGACCCGGCTGGCGACCGTCCCCTTGCCGGATGCGGTGGGGCCGTCGATGGTGATGACTGGAACGTTCGAATTCGGCATGCGGATCCTGGCAATCGGTTAGAACAGCTCGTCGCGCGCGATGCCCGCGAACGCTTCGAAATAATCGGGGAAGGTCTTGGCGACGCACTTCGGATCGTTGATGCGCATCGCGTTGCCGCGGCGCGCCTTGCCATCCAGCGAAGCGAGCGAGAAGCACATCGCCATGCGGTGGTCGTCGTAGGTGTCGATCGTGGCCGGCTTCAGCTCTTCCGGCGGGGTGATGCGGATGTAGTCCGGCCCCTCCTCCACCTCGGCGCCGACCTTGCGCAGCTCGGTGGCCATGGCGGCCAGGCGGTCGGTTTCCTTCACGCGCCAGCTGGCGATATTGCGCAGGGTGCTCGGGCCGTCGGCATACAGCGCCGCCACCGCGATCGTCATCGCCGCGTCCGGAATGTGATTGAAGTCGGCGTCGATGGCTTTCAGCACGCCGTTCGAGCGCGCTTCGATCCAGTTGTCGCCACGGGTGACGATGGCGCCCATCCTCTCGAGCGCGTCGGCGAAGCGCACATCGCCCTGGATGCTCTGTTCGCCCACACCCTCCACCCGCACCGGGCCGCCGGCGATCGCGCCGGCCGCCAGGAAATAGGATGCCGACGACGCGTCGCCCTCGACGTGGATCGTGCCGGGACTCTGGTAGCGCTGGCCGGGATGCACGGTGAACGAGGCCCAGCCGTTCTGCTCGACCTCGACGCCGAAGCGGCGCATCAGGTTCAGGGTGATCTCGATATACGGCTTCGAGATCAGCTCGCCGACGACGTCGATCGCCACCGGATGGGTCTTGGCCATCAGTGGCGCCGCCATCAGGAGCGCGGTCAGGAACTGGCTCGACACATTGCCGCGCACGGCGATGCGCTGCGGGTTGACGCGGCCGCGGCGGATGCGCAGCGGCGGAAAGCCCTGCTCTCCCGTGTACTCGATCTGGGCGCCGACCTCGTTCAGCGCGTCGACCAGGTCGCCGATCGGACGCTCGTGCATGCGCGACACGCCATGCAGCGTGTAGTCGCCGCCGATCACGGCCAGGGCGGCCGTCAGCGGACGGATCGCGGTGCCGGCATTGCCCATGAACAGGTCGGCTTCATGGTTCGGCAGCTCGCCGCCATTGCCGTGCACGACCACGGTACGCTCGTCGACTTCATCCCACTGGATGCCGAGCGAGCGCAGCGCGCCCAGCATCACCATGGTGTCGTCCGAAGCCAGCAGGTCGTGGATCGTGGTCGTGCCCTCGGATAGCGCCGCCAGCAGCAGCGTGCGGTTCGAGATGGACTTCGAACCCGGCAGCCGCACCGTTCCCTGCGCATGAAGCACGGGCTCGAGGTCGATATGCTGCGGGTAGTGTTTTTGCTGCGTCATGTGTTTTCCTGATTGGGCGAACGCCGTTCCAGCGCGCCGGCTTCGATGGCCTCTTGCCATTCGCGGCGGGCGCGCTGGGCGGTCGCGTAGATTCCTTGCAAGCCGACGCCGTCCGCGGCCGCGAGCATGGCCCGCATCGACGTCAATTGTGCCAGATATGCATCCAGCTCGGTAAGCAGCGCGGCGCGGTTGGCCAGGCTGATGTCGCGCCACATCTCGGGCGACGATCCGGCGATGCGCGTGAAGTCGCGGAAACCGCTGGCGGCGTACTGGAACAGCAAATCCGCATGCGGCTTGGCGGCGATGTCGTCCACCAGCGCATAGGCCAGCAGGTGCGGCAGATGGCTGACGGCGGCGAACACGCGGTCATGGTCTTCCGGGCTGAGCGTATGGATCACGGCGCCGCAGGCGCGCCAGGCGCCAGCGACTTTTTCGACGTCCTGCTCAGCGTTCTCCGGCAGCGGCGTCAGCACGCACTTCTTGCCTTGATAGAGTCCGGCGAGCGCGGCGTCGGGACCGTTCGACTCGCTGCCCGCGATCGGGTGGCCCGGCACGAACTGGCGCACGCGATCCCCCAGCACCGCGCGCGCGGCCGCGACCACGTCGCACTTCGTGCTGCCGGCGTCGGTCACGACCGTCTGCGGCCCGAGGTGCGGCAGCAGCGCCGCCAGGATAGGACCCGTTTGCGCCACCGGCGCGGCCAGCAGCACCAGGTCGGCGCCGCGCAGCGCATCGGCATGGTCGTCGCATACGCGGTCGACGATGCCCAGTTCCAGCGCACGCGCCAGCGCTTCCGGGTGACGGCCGATGCCGACCACCTCGCCCACCTGTCCGGCGCGCTTGAGCGCCAGCGCGAACGAGCCGCCGATCAGGCCGACGCCGACGATAACGACTTTAGCGAGCATTCAGCTGAGGGATTTCTTGAGGGCTTCGATGAAGGCGGCATTCTCTTCCGGCAGGCCGATCGAGATGCGCAGCCACTGCGGCAGGCCGTAGGCGCCGACCGGACGCACGATCACGCCCTGCTTCAGGAGCGCCAGGTTCACGCGCGCGCCGGCGCCTTCGTCGTCGCCGACCTTCACCAGCACGAAGTTGCCGAACGACGGCACATACTCGAGCTTCAGCTCTTCGAAGGCGGCGACCATCTGCCGGTAGCCTTCGGCGTTGTTCTTCGCACCCTTTTCCAGGAAGACCTTGTCGTTCAGCGCGGCGACCGCGGCGGCCTGCGCCAGCGAGTTGACGTTGAACGGCTGGCGGATGCGGTTCATCAGGTCCGTCACTTCCGGCTGGGCGATGGCGAAGCCCACGCGCAGGCCGGCCAGGCCGTAGGCCTTGGAGAAGGTGCGCGAGACGATCAGGTTCGGATACTTGCGCACCCAGGCGCTCGACTCGAACTGGTGCTGCGGCGCCAGGTATTCGTTATACGCTTCGTCCAGCACCACGATCACGTTGCTTGGGACCTTCTGCAGGAAGGCTTCGACCTGCTCGGCCGGGATGAAGGTGCCGGTCGGATTGTTCGGGTTGGCGACGTAGACCAGGCGCGTGTCCGCGTCGATCGCGGCGGCCATCGCATCCAGGTCGTGGCCGTAGTTCACGCTCGGAACCACGATGGCGCGTCCGCCCACGCCCTGCGTGGCCAGCGCGTACACGGCGAACGAGTACTGGGAATACACGACCGCTTCACCCTTCTGCACGAAGGCATGGGCGGCGATCTCCAGGATGTCGTTGCTGCCGTTGCCGAGGGTGATCCACTCGAGCGGCACGTCGTAGCGCTGCGACAGCGCGGTTTTCAGATCGAAGCCGTTGGCGTCCGGGTAGCGGCCCAGGTCGGCGGCGGCTTCGAGCATCGCGGCGCGGCTCGATTCCGGCAGGCCGAACGGGTTCTCGTTGGAAGCCAGCTTGACGATGGTCGCTTCGTCGAGGCCGAACTCGCGGGCGACTTCGGCGATGGGTTTGCCGGCCTGGTAAGGGGCGATGGCGCGGACATAATCGGGACCGAACTGCGCAGGACCAAATTTCGACATGGGATTTCTCTCTGATTGTTAAAGGCTTTGCGGGTAGGACCCGAGCACCTTGAAGAAGGCGGCGTTGTCCTTGAGTTCCTCGAGCGCGCGCGCGACCGCGGCGTCGTGCACATGACCCTCGATGTCGACGTAGAAGTAATACTCCCAGGTGCCGATGCGCGCCGGGCGCGATTCGAAACGGGTCATCGACACGCCATGCTTTTCGAGCGGCGCCAGCAGGTTGTAGACGGCGCCGGCCTTGTTCGGCACGGCCAGCACGATGCCGGTGCGGTCCTTGCCCGACGGCCCGGTCTGCAGCTGGCCGATCACCACGAAGCGGGTGCGGTTGTGCGGGTCGTCCTGGATGTGGGCCTGCACCACGCCCAGCTGATACTGCTCGCCCGCCATCTCGCTGGCGATCGCGGCCACCGTCGGATCCTGGCTCGCCAGCACCGCCGCCTCGGCGTTCGAGGCCACGGCGCGGCGCTCGATGTGCGGATGGTGCAGGTTGAGCCAGACCTGGCACTGGGCCAGCGCCTGCGAATGCGCGCAGACGACCTTGACGCCGTCCATCGAACCGGTCTTCGTCATCAGGCTGTGGTGCACGGCGATCGACACCTCGCCGCTGATGATGGTGGTGGTCCCCAGGAGCAGGTCGAGCGAACGGTTGATCGCGCCTTCCGACGAATTCTCGACCGGGACCACGCCGAAGTCGGCGGTGCCGGCCTCGGTGGCGCGGAACACCTCGTCGATCGACACGCACGGCAGCGTCTCGATGGCGGTGCCGAACTGCTGGAACACGGCCTGCTCGCTGAAGGTGCCGCTCGGACCGAGGTAGGCGACCGTCACGCGCTTCTCGAGCGCGCGGCAGGACGACATGATCTCGCGGAAGATGGTCTGCACGTCCTTGTCCTTGAGCGGACCGGGATTGCGGTCGGCGACGCCGCGCAGCACCTGGGCTTCGCGCTCGGGACGGAACACCGGGGCGTTGGTTTCGGCCTTGACGTGGCCGACCTCTTGCGCGACCTTGCCGCGCTCGCTGAGCAGCGAGAGGATTTGCGCGTCGATCGCATCGATGCGTTCGCGCAGGGGTTTGAGTTTGTCTGTCATCGTTATGCTGTATGGTCGATTGGTTCGCCTGACCGGTGCTGCACGCCTGAAAGCCCCGGCATGCCGGGGCGGGTCTCAACGACCGGCGAACTCGTTCAAGTAATCGACGAGGGCCTGTACGCCCTCGATCGGCATCGCGTTGTAGATCGATGCCCGCATGCCGCCGACGGACTTGTGGCCCTTCAGTTGCAGCAGGCCGCGCGCTTGTGCGCCGGCCAGGAATGATTGGTTCAGCGCTTCGTCGCGCAGGTAGAACGGCACGTTCATGCGCGAACGGAATTCCGGCGCCACGCGGTTGGCGTAGAAATCGTCGCGGTCGAGCGCCTCGTACAACAGACGCGCCTTCTCGATATTGCGCGCCTCCATCGCCGCCACGCCACCATTGGCCTTGAGCCAGGCGAACACCAGCCCCGCGATATAGATCGAGTAGGTCGGCGGCGTGTTGTACAGCGAATCGTGTTCGGCGCAGGTCTTCCAGTTGAAGGCCGACGGGCACTGCGGCGACGCGTAGTCGAGCAGGTCTTCGCGCACGATCACCAGGGTCAGGCCGGCCGGGCCGATATTCTTCTGGGCGCCGGCGAAGATCACGCCATACTTGGAGATGTCGACCTTGCGCGACAGGATATGCGAAGACATGTCGGCCACGATCGGCACACTGGGATCGATCTCCGGCGCGTCAGGGTATTCGACGCCGTCGATGGTCTCGTTGGTGCAGATGTGCAGGTAGGCCGCATCCTTCGACAGTTTCCAGGCATCGCGCGCCGGCACGCGGGCAAAACCCTCGGCCTCGCTGGACGCCGCGACGTTCACGCGCGCATAGCGCGCCGCTTCCTTGATCGACTTGCCCGACCACGAACCGGTGTGGACGAAGTCGATCACCGGGTCCTGGCGGCGGCCGGCCAGGTTGAGGGGAACGATGGCGTTCTGCCCCAGTCCCCCGCCCTGCTGGAACAGGATTTTATAGTTGGCCGGCACGTCCAGCAGCTCGCGCAGGTCGTCGAGCGCCTGGCGGTGGATGCTGGAAAATTCTGGACCGCGATGGCTCATCTCCATCACCGACATGCCGCTGCCATGCCAGTCGAGCATCTCGCTCGCTGCCTGCTGCAGCACTTCTTTCGGAAGGACGGCGGGGCCGGCCGAGAAATTGAAGACGTGGGTCATGCGGTCCTTTCTACGATTTATTTGGCCTGGGCGTTCTGCATCACTTCCAGCATCAGGCCGTTCAGGCGCGGCGCGACGATCTTCTGGCCGATCGCCATGCTCTCGGCGGCCAGGCGCGGCGACAGGGCCAGCATCTTCTGGCCCAGCGGGGTGCGGTAGAAGGCGCTCAGCTGTTTCAGCTCGGCCACCGAGTAGTGGCGGGCGTACAGCGGCCCGATCTCGGCCATCATCTCGTCGATCAGCGCCGGATCGCGGAACATGCGGTTGACCGCATCGGCGGCGCCCGGCAAGACCTGTTCGACTTTCTCCAGCGCGGCCTTCTTCTTCTCGTCGCTAGCGCTTGGATCGGCATTGATCACCGCCGTGACCTGGGCGCGCATCATCTGCGGCAGCGCCTTTTCCATCTCGGTGAACGAGGCGGCCATCATCTTGCGCACGTCCATCGCGTCCATCAATTCCTTGACGGCGGCGCGCTCCTGCTCGCTCGGGGCGGCGCTTTGCGCAAAGGCAAACGAAGGAGCGCCGGCAAAGGCGGCGGCGCAGGTCACGGCGAGAAGGATTTTTTTCATTGGCTTTCCAGGCGGGCGCGGGCGCCCATTGCATTGAACGAAGGGGGCAAGCGCACGCATACCGATGCGCAACGCTTGCCCCGGGACGCCATTACTCCGGCGCCGGTTCGAGCTCGACTTCTTCGAGGTCGGTCTCGACGATGCGCTGCAGGCCGGACAGCTTGGTGCCATCCTCGACCGCGATCAGGGTCACGCCCTGGGTCGCGCGGCCCATCTCGCGGATCTCGGACACGCGAGTGCGGATCAGCACCCCGCCGGTCGTGATCAGCATGATCTCGTCGCTTGGCTCGACCAGGGTCGCGGCCACCACTTTGCCGTTACGTTCGCTGGTCTGGATCGCGATCATGCCCTTGGTGCCGCGGCCGTGGCGGGTGTACTCCGTGATCGGGGTACGCTTGCCGAAGCCGTTCTCGGTGGCGGTGAGGACGGTCTGCTCTTCGCTCTCGGCCACCAGCAGCGCGATGACCTGCTGGCCTTCCTCGAGGTTCATGCCGCGCACGCCGCGCGCGGTGCGGCCCATCGGACGCACGTCGTTCTCGTCGAAGCGCACGGCCTTGCCGCCGTCGGAGAACAGCATCACGTCGTGCTTGCCGTCGGTGAGCGCGGCGCCGACCAGCACGTCGCCTTCATCGAGGTCGACCGCGATGATGCCGGCCTTGCGTGGATTGCTGAAGTCGCGCAGCGGCGTCTTCTTGACGGTGCCCAGCGAGGTCGACATGAAGACGTAGTGATCTTCGGGGAAGGTGCGGTTCTCGCCCTGCAGCGGCAGCACGACGGTGATCTTTTCGTTGTCCTGCAGCGGGAACATATTGACGATCGGCTTGCCGCGCGAATTGCGCGAGCCTTGCGGCACTTCCCACACCTTGAGCCAGTACATGCGGCCACGGTTGCTGAAGCACAGCATGTAGTCGTGGGTATTGGCGATGAACAGCTGGTCGATCCAGTCTTCGTCCTTGGTCGCCGTCGCCTGCTTGCCGCGGCCGCCGCGCTTCTGGGCGCGGTATTCGGAGATCGGCTGCGCCTTCATGTAGCCGGCGTGCGACAGGGTCACCACCATGTCCTGCGGGGTGATCAGGTCTTCGGTCTCGAGGTCGCTGGCGTTGTGCTCGATGGTCGAACGGCGGGTGTCCTTGCCATTGTCGGCGTACTCGGCCTTGATGGCGGTCATCTCGTCGACGATGATCGTGGTGACGCGCTCCGGCTTGGCCAGGATGTCGAGCAGGTCGGCGATGTGGGCCATCACTTCCTTGTACTCGTTGACGATCTTGTCCTGTTCCAGGCCGGTCAGGCGCTGGAGGCGCATCTGCAGGATCTCTTGCGCCTGCTCGTCCGACAGCTTGTACAGGCCGTTCTGCTGCATGCCGTAGTGCTTCGGCAGGTGCTCGGGACGGAAGGCCGCGATGCCGCCCGACTCGCCCAGTTCGGTACGATTGAGCATCTCGCGCACCAGGGACGAATCCCAGGCGCGGTCCATCAGCTCGACCTTGGCGACCGGCGGGGTCGGCGCGGCCTTGATGATGGCGATGAAGTCGTCGATGTTCGCCAGCGCGACGGCCAGGCCTTCGAGCATGTGGCCGCGGTCGCGCGCCTTGCGCAGCTCGAACACGGTGCGGCGGGTGACCACTTCGCGGCGGTGCGACAGGAAGCACTCGAGCATCTGCTTGAGGTTCAGCAGCTTCGGCTGGCCATTGACCAGCGCCACCATATTCATGCCGAAGGTGTCTTGCAGCTGGGTCTGCTTGTACAGATTGTTCAGCACGACTTCAGGCACTTCGCCGCGCTTGAGTTCGATCACCACGCGCATGCCCGATTTGTCGGACTCGTCGCGGATGTCGGAAATGCCTTCGAGCTTCTTGTCGCGCACGTTCTCGGCGATGCGCTCGAGCAGCGATTTTTTATTTACCTGATACGGCAGCTCGTCGATGATGATCGCGGTGCGGTTGCCGTCGCGGCCCACTTCCTCGAAGTGAGTCTTGGCGCGCATCACCACGCGGCCACGGCCGGTGCGGTAACCGTCGCGCACGCCCGAGACGCCGTAGATGATGCCGGCGGTCGGGAAGTCCGGCGCCGGAATCAGCTCGATCAGCTCGTCGATGGTGCAGTCCGGATTGCGCAGTACGTGCATCGCGCCGTTGATGACTTCGGACAGGTTGTGCGGCGGAATATTGGTCGCCATGCCGACCGCGATGCCGGACGAACCGTTGATCAGCAGGTTCGGAATGCGGGTCGGCAAGACCGTCGGTTCCTTCTCCTTGCCGTCGTAGTTCGGCTGGAAGTCGACGGTGTCCTTGTCGATGTCGGCCAGGATCTCGCCCGAGATGCGGTCGAGGCGGCATTCGGTGTAACGCATCGCCGCAGCGCTGTCGCCGTCGATCGAGCCGAAGTTGCCCTGGCCGTCGACCAGGGTGTAGCGCAGCGAGAAGTCCTGGGCCATGCGGACCAGGGTGTCGTAGATCGACGAGTCGCCGTGCGGGTGGAATTTACCCATCGTGTCGCCGACGACGCGCGCGCACTTGAGGTAGGGACGGTTCCACACGTTGTTCATCTCGTGCATCGCGTAGAGCACACGGCGGTGCACCGGCTTCAGGCCGTCGCGTACGTCCGGCAGCGCACGGCCCACGATCACGCTCATGGCGTAATCTAGGTAGCTCTTGCGCATCTCTTCTTCGAGGGAAATCGGGACTGTTTCTTTTGCGAATTGATCCATTGGGCGGGTCGACTGCTTTCAGGCGATGGTTATAAGTTGCAACGGACGATTCTACCATGCGACAGATAGCAGTTGCTCAATTCCGACCGGCCCACTATGGATGCCAGAAATCAAGGGTCGACCGATGGAATGACCACGAAATTTCCAGCATTGTCGTCCCCGGCCGGGTACGCTTGTGGAAATGTTGCGGCAAAACAACGTCAAGCAATTAATGCTTGATGTTTGATTTGGGTGCAGTCGTGCGATTTTGGTGCATGTGGCAAAATGGACAGGAAGTCAATTGCTTGTTTCATAATACGAAACAGACGGAGCGGCCGCCGTGTTAATCTTATGACCACATGGAGCCTGTCTGAATCGCTACGGAATTAACCGAAAGGAAAAGAATATGAAGAAACTGATCACTGTTCTGCTCGCAGCGTCGGCCGCGATTGCGGGCGTCGCCTCCGCCCAAAGCGCCCCACCCTACGCACCGCTGACCACCGACATCCAGGCTCGCACCCCGTACAGCGCCTACGTGCAGGACTCCCGCGGCGTGATCGCGCGCAATCCTTTCGGCCTGTGCTGGCGCACCGGCTACTGGACCCCGGCCGACGCGGTTCCGGGCTGCGATGCGCCACTGTGCGTCGAGCCAGAGAAACTCGAAAACGGCAAGTGCGTCGCGCCGCCGCCACCGGCAGCGCCGGCACCTGCGCCAGCGCCCGCGCCAGTCGTGGCCGCGCCAGTGCCGACCTCGGAAAAAGTCAGCTACTCGGCCGACGCCTTCTTCGACTTCGACAAGGCGATCCTGAAGCCAGCCGGCAAGGCTTCGCTGGATGAGCTGAGCGCCAAGCTGGGCGACATGAACCTGGAAGTCATCATCGCCGTCGGCCACACCGACTCGATCGGCACCGATGCCTACAACCAGAAGCTGTCGATCCGCCGCGCCGAAGCCGTCAAGGCCTACCTGAAAGGCAAAGGCATCGAAGAAACCCGCATCTACACCGAAGGCAAGGGCGAAAGCCAGCCGAAAGCGGACAACAAGACCGCTGAAGGCCGCGCCCAGAACCGTCGCGTGGAAATCGAAGTCGTCGGTACCCGTACCGTCAACAAGTAATCCAGGCCAAGCGTCATCGAAACCCCGCTGCGGCGGGGTTTTTTCATTGGTAAGCCGTTCCCCCGCATCAAATCCGCTATTATTCGAGCCATGACGACGACAAACGCAGACCCATTAGAAATCCAGAAGTTCAGCGAACTGGCCCACCGCTGGTGGGACCCGACCTCGGAATTCCGACCGCTGCACGAAATCAATCCCTTGCGCCTCGAGTGGATCAATGCGCGCGCGCCACTTAGCGGCAAGAACGTGATCGACATCGGTTGCGGCGGCGGCGTGCTGTCCGAATCGATGGCGCGCAAGGGCGCGAAGGTGACGGGCATCGACCTGTCCAAGAAGGCGCTCAAGGTGGCCGATCTGCACAGCCTGGAATCGGGCGTCGAGGTGCGCTACAAGCACATCGCGGCCGAAGAGATGGCCGAGCAGGAAGCCGGCCAGTTCGACGTCGTCACCTGCATGGAAATGCTGGAGCACGTGCCTGACCCGGCCTCGATCGTGCGCGCCGCCGCCAAGCTGGTGAAACCGGGCGGCCACGTGTTCTTCTCGACCCTGAACCGCAACCCCAAGTCTTACCTGTTCGCCGTGATCGGCGCCGAGTACGTGCTGCGCATGCTGCCGCGCGGCACCCACGACTACGGCAAGTTCATCACGCCGGCCGAGCTGGCGCAGTTCGTACGCCAGGCCGGCCTGCAGGTCGACGGCCTGAAGGGCCTGACCTACAACCCGCTGACCAAGATCTACTCGCTGAACAACGACACCGATGTGAACTACATGGTGGCGTGCAGCAAACCGCTCTGAACGACATGACCTTTCCCACCGTGATGCCGGCACCGCGTGCCATCCTGTTCGACCTCGACGGCACGCTGGCCGACACGGCGCCCGACCTCGCCGCGGCCGTCAACTGGCTGCGCACCGAACGTGGCCTGGACCCGACCCCGTACGAGGCGCTGCGTCCGACCGCCTCGGCCGGCGCGCGCGGCATGATCGGCGCCGCCTTCGGCCTGGCGCCGGGCGACGACGGCTACGAGGAATTGCGCCTGGCCTGGTTCGAGCGCTACCAGTCGGCGATGTCGCTGCATACGACGCTGTTCGACGGCATTCCCGAGCTGCTGGACGGCATTTCGGATGCCGGCATGGCCTGGGGCATCGTCACCAACAAGCCGTCGCGCTTCACCGATCCGCTGGTGCCGCAGATCGCGCTGGCGCACGCCGGCTGCATCGTCTCGGGCGACACCACGGGTTTCGCCAAACCCCACCCCGCCCCGCTGCTGGAAGGCGCGCGCCGGCTCGGCCTTGCACCAGAACAGTGCTGGTACGTGGGCGACGACCTGCGCGACATCGAGGCCGGGCGCGCGGCCGGCATGGTCACCGTCGCCTGCGCCTGGGGCTATTGCGGCGCGATCGAACCATCGACCTGGGGCGCGGACTACCTGCTCGACACGCCGGCCGAGCTGCTGGCGCTGCTGGGGCAAGTCTCCGCAGCGGCGCGACAGGCCGAGCACGCGGCCTGATCTTTGACATCCGTCCGTTACGGCGCCCTTCGCGGCGCCGTTTTTCATTTCTGCCCTGTGCTTACATCTATTTACGATTGATACAGGGGCATGTCTATCTCTCGGTCCGGCTCGCCAGTAATCTACGTCCATACGAACACGCCATACCTTATGGAGCAGATCATGGAAAATACGACCACCAACCGCATTCACCCACTGATGGCCGCTGCCGCCGCGTCGGTCATCATCGTGAGCCTGACCGGCGCCGCCGCGATCACCGGTCTGCTGCCTACCTCGAACAGCGCGCCCGAGCCAAGCCTGCCGCTGGCAGCCGCCTCGCCGTACGCCATGCCGCAGGCGGGCATGCAGGCGCCGGTGAACGGCTATGCCGCCCAGCCTGGCCAGATGGCGCCGGTGGCGGCGGCCGGCCAGCAGATGGTCCCGGCAATGGTGCCCGCGATGGTCCCGGCCCAGCAGGTGGCGTATGCCCAGCCGGCAGTCCAACCGCAACCGCAGCCGACCGTGATCGTCAAGGAAAAGCCGGTGGTGAAAGTGGTCGAGAAGACCCGGGTGGTGCACGCCGCGCCGCAGCCGGCGCGCTATGAAGAACCGCGCTACTCGCAGCCGGCCCCGGCTCCGGCCCAGCAGCCGAACTATGTCGGCATCGGCACCGGCGCCGTGATCGGTGGCCTGATCGGCAACCAAATCGGCGGCGGCAACGGCAAGAAGCTGGCGACTGTCGCCGGCGTGATCGGCGGCGGCATCATCGGCAACGAAATCGCCAACCGCAACGGCCGCTAAGCAAGCGCTAACTTACTCTCTCTCTCCCTTGGCCGCGGACCTTCAGTCTGCGGCCTTTTTTTTGAACACGCCGACGATGATGTCGCTCGGGAACATGCGCAAGACGGGAATCGCGCACATGATCGCGACGTATTGCAGGTAGAGCGATACGGTCGGCACATTGCCGGCGCAACGCAGGCGCTCCAATAAGCCCTTGGCGCGCAGCGCCGGCAGCTCGGCCGCCTCGGCCAGTTCGAAGCCCTGCCCCGCGACCAGTTGCTGCAGGTTGCGCGGATTGAAGTAGTGAACGTGCGGCGACGGCAGGTCTTTCTGCCACAGGCGCTCAAACGGCCCGCACCAGCCCAGGCGCGCGATCAGCTTCGACAGCCGGTAGAAGAAGCCGCGGCTATTGGGCAGGTTGAGAATCAGGATGCCGCCGTCGTGCAGGCGCGCGTGGCAGGCGGCCAGCGCGCTGCGGATGTCGGGAATGTGTTCGATCACGTCGTTGAACACGATGACGTCGAAGCGTTCGCCGTCCTTGAGCACATCCGGAAAGTAGCCGGAGCGTACCGGCAAGCCGCGCGCGGCGGCGCGGGCGCCGACCACCGCATCCGGCTCCACGCCCAGCACGTCGAACTGTTCGCGCGCCGTCTCGAGGAACCAACCATGGGCGCTGCCTACGTCGAGCAGGCGCGGCCGGCTGACGCTGACGTGCTGCCGGGCCCAGGCGACGATGGTGCGGAAGTTTTCGAGGCGCAGCGCCTTGAGGCCGGCCTCACGCTCGACTTCGTCCACGGCAGGGCCGGTGTGCGCATTGATGACGACGCTCAGGGCGGCGCTTTCATAGTTGCAAGCCGGGCAGGTCGCATGCCATCCGGCCAGGCCAGCCACCTTGGTGTTGCCACAAACGATACACGTCATGTCGAACCTCGTCAGCATCTCGAATCCCTTTAGCATATTGCAATTAAGCTATGCATTGTAGGTTTTTTATGGTGACAGACTTTAAGCAGGCGCTAAGGAACGGCGCTGTACATCCTCGGCGCTTGGAGTACAATAGAGGTTCTTGACGTTGGGGGCGACCTGGTTTCGACGTGGGTTGCAAAGCAGCGCAGGGCATACCGAGGACTGGTTACCTCGTAAATACATCCAGAAATCAATAACTGCAAACGATAACTCGTACGCACAAGCAGCTTAATTGCTGCTAGCTCTACAACACCTCGCCTCTGGGGTGAGTCGCAAGACTGGTAGAGTCATTTACAGAGGCTAGGAATCAACCGGGTTACTTGGTTGCTTCCGAAATTTAAGGTAACTCGCTTGTACAAAGGGTGCACATCCCCGTTGTGCAGGTCAAATCAAATGATAGTGCTAAGTATGTAGAACTGTCTGTAGAGTGCTTGCGGACGCGGGTTCGATTCCCGCCGCCTCCACCAACCTCTTTCCAAAAGCCGCTGATTCGTCAGCGGCTTTTCCTTTTCTGGCGACAGTTTCGGTCGCGGGTTCGAGCCGAATATCACATCACTCTTCGTCAACTTTCATACTATAGTCGCTGCGGAATATTGTACCTTTTGAAATTCTGATCGAACGTGCCCGCGCCGTCGTTTTCGTTAAGCCACAGTGAACTGCTCAGTTCACAGAGCAGAAATAATACTACCGACGCAATTTAGTTGATCGCCCTCAGCCAAGATACCTTCCACCCGCTTGTAGGGCCACTTTGCTACATAAAGAAGCGATCTAGCGACAGAGCAAGAGACTCGATCTGATCGCCGGGATCAGCTTGATGAATTCGGGCGACCGACGTGAGCCGAGTTGCCATGCGAATCAGGCCATTCGCTTTAGGCGAAGAAGTCGGCGATTCAAGTAGTACGGGACAGTACGCCGGCGGCACGCCTATCGGGCGAACACGCCAAGGCTGAACTGATTTAGATCGCTATCCATTTATATCGAGAGATTCTTGCCAGTACTTTCGTAGCTCTCATACTGAAGGAGAGGCCAGTTAGATCCGACACAGCCGCGATCGCACTTCTCACCAAGATCACCGGCAAAAGGAAGACAGGGAAACCTATCGGCAATATCATCACCTATTTAGTCAATAACTGCCCCGCATAAACATGTTTACGATCTCTAAGTGGACTATCAGCTCCAGAGCTTCTAAGGCACGTGTGAAGGTTTTTATCAAGAACTGATGATAGTTCGGACCGAAAAATTAATATTTTTATCTGCAGGAAATTAACATATAAAAAAGCCCCCCAATGCCCTTCGGGAAGGGGGGCAAATCTTATTTCGCGTGCGAATGATTACCGTTACCAAAGTAATGAACGATTGCAGCGCCTGCGAAGCCAACAACTGCTCCACCAGCCGTCCAAAGAGCATAGGCGACGAGGGGGCCAACCGCGCCGCCAACTTGATCTATCTCAGCTTCGGTTAGCAGTGCAACACTGCCCTTATTAGTCGAATCAATAGCGATCATTACACCACCTCCTAATTAATGATTGAAACGGTTAAATTGCGATGCCACAGAAGTAAAATCTACCCAATACCCAACCCGAGTAGACGGCCAAGAAAAAGAGTGCTGGGCCAGCCATTGCACCAAATGGAAGCTCTTTTTTCATTTCCCTCTCCATCTAAGTCGTGGCGTAATTTATCGACTCATTGATCACAGAAAAGTGCACGACCAAACTGCCAGCCGGCCGCAACCCCTGCAGTTCCGCCAGCAGCATAAAAAGCCCACAAAGGAATCATAAGAAGGCCGCCACTGACCTCATCAATCTCAAACACATTCATTTCTTGCATGATATTTTCCTTTAAAATTTAATAGGACGGCCGTTAGAAACACATATTCATGTAAGTCGGCACTCATCAGCATCCGAAACTCTGGAGTAAAAATAAGTACATGTGACATTACTATGAACAGCTTAGACGGCAGAGACAGTATTGCAAAACGTAAATGTGACTGTCAACAGAATATTTACGAAAGAGAAGTTTTTTTGCTTAAGAGCAAATTTCAGAAAATATTTCTATATCTACATCTCTTCTTTGACTTCAGCTCGTTTTGTTGCCGCTTTACTAAGTAAGCGCAATACATGCGCCTCTTCTGCCTCGTGAAGCATTCTTCCCGAATATGACGTCGGCACGAGATCGTTATATTTTCTTTATTGATAAATCTGTATGCTTTTCCTCGTGACTGCACACATTGTTGATATGCGTCTACAGTTGTTGATGACGCCGATACATTCCTATATTCCCCTCCTCCATACAATAAGTTTGCTGATGGATTTCCCAGAAGCATCTTGAGAGGAGCTACTTTGCACAATACCGTTCTCCCCACGGATGAAAAAGGAAAAACACAGGCTACGCAGTCATCCGATCCCATACGTAAGTCATTATTTCGCCAACAAGCCATTGAACATGTAACAGTTCACGCGTGCGGCAGAGTAATCCTAACCCGTCACATCAGTCATATAATCCTCACCAGCGTGTTCGTGACCCTGACGCTGCTGCTCATTATATTTTTCGCCACGTTTGAAACTATCCGTAAGGTGCCGATTCAGGGGATGCTAATGCCGACTGCCGGAGTAACGCGCGTTTTTTCCAGCCAAGCCGGCGTCATCAAGGAGGTTCATGTTAAGGACGGACAGCTCGTGCGCGAAGGTGAGATCCTATTCGTCGTTTCCAGTGAACGCAGCACCTCCAATCTACGCTCTACGGAAGACCTGATTTCCGAATTGCTGGCGCGCCGCCGCGACAATTTTCATACCGAGCTCCTGCAAGCCCGAACGCAGTTCAAGTATCGACGCTCGGCCTTGAGACAACGTGCGTTTGATCTACGCGGTGAAATCAAAGGCCTCGACAGACAGGCCTTTATGCAAAAGCAGCGCGTTACCTTGTCAGAGCAAAATTTCGCACGCTTCGTACAATTAAAAGCTACAAACTACATTTCAGCAGCGCAACTGCAGGAACGGGAAGCCGAGTTGCTCGATCAGCGGCAACGCCAGCTTGAGATCGAGCGCATTCGATCCACGATTCAGCGCGAATTGGCTAGTACCCAGGCAGAGGAGCAGGACATTGCACTTCAAGCACTGCGCGACGAGAACGCCTTACGTCGAAATGTATCAATGCTGGATCAAGACCTGGCCGAGAATGAAGCGCGGCGCGAAGTGCCGGTTCGGGCACGTCAGAACGGCACAATAACGGCAATTGCGGCAAATCTTGGCCAAACCGTCGGCGCTGCCACCTCTCTAGCATCGATCCTGCCAGAAGGGAACAAGCTTGAAGCGGAAATGTACGTGCCATCTCGGGCGGTCGGCTTCATCAAGCCGGGAATGAGCGCCCTGGTGCGGTATCAGGCTTTCCCATACCAAAAGTTCGGCCAGCATCCTGCGCGCGTGCGCGAGGTGGTAACAACCTCTGTGCGTCCCGAGGAGTTGCCCACTTCAGCGGCAGCAATGCCCGGGGCAGTCCAGGCGGAGCCGGTCTACCGCATTCGGCTCGAGCTCGACCAGCAGACCGTCCGCGCCTACGGCGCACAGATCCCCCTACGCTCTGGCATGCTCGTCGACGCCAGCGTCATGCTTGAGCGCCGCAAGCTTTATGAATGGGTGCTCGAACCGCTATTTAGTATCTCCGGCCGCTTGTAAGCGAATACTGTTCACTACCAACATCGTGCTAGCAGTGGCCATATTCGTACTGCCGGCTTATCCTGATCGCAGGTGAATGATGCAATTTCCTGTTCTTACCGAGTTAGCTTTCTGGAACCGCCGGCGGCTACCCGTCCTGCTACAGACTGAAGGAGCTGAATGCGGCTTGGCGTGCATGGCAATGGTCGCAAATTATTGGGGCCACCGAATCGATATTCCGAGCATGCGCCGCCTCTTCTCGGTGTCGATGAAGGGAGTAAATCTGAAGGGTCTGATGGCGATGGCAAGAGGGCTGTCATTGCAGACGCGCCCGCTCAAGCTAGATCTCCAACATTTGCCAGAGTTAAAGTTGCCCTGCATTCTGCACTGGGATCTGAACCACTTTGTCGTGCTTAAGTCTATCTCCGCGAAGTATGCCGTCCTGCATGATCCGGCTGTCGGCGAAAGAAGCATGGAACTGGAGGACGTCTCCAAGCATTTTACCGGCATCGCGCTTGAGATTACACCGACCGCGCAGTTCCGGCCTAAGGAGGAACGTCAGCAATTCTCACTGTTCTCGCTGATTGGGCATGTGGTCGGCCTGCGTCGTGGACTGTTTCAGCTACTCGCGCTCGGACTGGCCCTGCAAGTTTGTGCTCTGATTGCACCTTTCTATATGCAGTGGATGGTGGATGAAGCCCTATTGGCGTCAGACCGTGACTTGGTCACGGTGCTGGGCTGTGGCTTCTTATTACTGGTACTTCTGCAAACTGCGATCGGTGCCGTCCGTTCTTGGGTAACCACAGTACTCTCCACCAGCCTGAACCTGCAATGGTTAGGCAATACCTTTGTCCACCTCCTGAAGTTGCCGTTGCCATACTTCGAAAAGCGCCATACCGGAGACATCGTTTCGCGCTTCGGCTCAATCCAGCGGATCCAGACCAGTCTAACAACCCAATTCGTCGAGGGGGTTATTGACGGCGTCTTGGCTCTGGGCACCTTGGTAATGATGCTTCTGTATAGTAGCGCTCTGGCCGCAGTCGCCTGCGTGGCCGTGCTGCTGTATACGCTGTTGCGCTGCGCGATCTTCCGCCCCCTCCGAGATGCGAGTTCCGAGGTGATCATTCACGCCGCGAAACAGCAGAGCCATTTCATGGAAACCGTGCGCGGCATACAGAGTATTCGCTTGTTCGGACGCAGCGAAGAGCGTCGTTCAGGTTGGCTGAACTCGCTAACCGACGAATTCAACGCCCAATTGCGTGTCGCCAAACTTTCGGTCTCATACCAGACAGCTAATACCTTGTTGTTCAACGGGGAGCGCGTAATCGTAATCTGGCTTGCAGCGCTCGCCGTACTCAGCAACGACTTCTCGATTGGGATGGTGTTTGCCTTCCTCAGCTACAAAGACCAGTTCAGCCAGCGTATGGCTAGCTTAATCGACAAACTGTTTGAATTGCGGATGATGCGTCTGCATGGCGAGCGTGTGGCGGACATCACGCTGGCTGAGGTGGAACAGGATGATCATGCAGCTGAAATTGATGCAAATCATATTACTCCGTCGATCGAAATAAATAACCTGAGTTTTCGCTACTCCGACAGTGAATCCGATATCATCCGCGAACTTAACCTCAGCATCCCCGCTGGGCAATGCATTGCGATCACTGGGCCATCAGGCTGCGGCAAGACGACACTGATGAAATTATTGCTCGGGTTACTCACGCCAACGAGTGGCGAAATTCTCGTCGGCGGCGTGCCATTGGGTTCGCTCGGCCTGACAAATTACCGTAATTTGCTGGGCACGGTAATGCAGGATGACACTTTATTCGCCGGCTCGATCTCCGAAAACATTAGTTTCTTTGATCCAGTGATCGACATACAGCGCGTCTACGAATGTGCGGGACTAGCCGCAATCGCGCCCGAAATCGCGGCCATGCCAATGAACTTCAATACGTTAATTGGCGATATCGGTACTGGCCTATCGGGTGGACAAAAGCAGCGTATTCTACTCGCACGCGCATTGTACAAGAACCCGAAAATTTTATTTATGGACGAGGCAACCAGCCATTTGGACGTATGGAATGAGCAGGCCGTGAACCGGGCAATCCAGACAATCCCGCTTACCCGAATCATCGTTGCTCATCGTCCAGAAACAATCCAAATGGCAGAGCGTGTAATTGTGCTGCAAAACGGGCAGATAGTCCAAGATGTTAGTAACCTGACTCATGAGGATAAGCAGGCCGCATAATGACTGGTCGCAACTCGGCTCACCGGCTCCGCATATAAATAGTTATTGCATTGATCGCGTGCTCGATCTTACCTTCCTCACGAGCGCAAAGGACTGCGTTCCTAATCGAGGACGCTGAGAAGTTACGTGTCGAGTCCCGTTTGATCATAAACGCGCTTAATGAATAATTCCGGCAGTTTCTGCTGTCACACTCCTTGATTGCAAAGATGGGAGTTTTGCGTCGAGTGCACGCTGCGGAATGGTGGTGATTTTACAGCTTCAAGTAGTTCATCAATGTAGCTTGCAGATCGGCCCTGCTGTCGAAGCGAGTCTGCTGCAGCAGTTCGTTGATACGACCGTTGAAGCGCTCGACCATGCCGTTCGTTTGTGGGGTGCCGCGGCGGTGCTAGACGATGCTCGGCAGGTATTTCGGCGCAAGCCATGTCACCGAGTGCTGGCCGCTAGGCTTTTTATCTTGGTGGCGAAACGGTCAATAAATTGCGAGCCCTTGTCAGCCAGGATCTTGCTAATCTTGATGGGCGAGGCCAGCTTCAAACGGCGCAGAAAATCGACGCTGCTCTTGTCGGTCATGTCGCCATAGATGTGCATGAAGACCCGGCGCATGGTGCGGTCGATGGCGACAAACACGTAGCGACGCGAGGTCTTGCCTGGCATCTGAGGCAAGTACTTGATCTCGATGTGAATGAAGCCTGGTCCGTAGTCCTTGAAGGTCTTCTTGGCGTGGTGATTTCGCCTTCGGCATTTGCGATCACGTCTTCGAGACACGACATGCCTCGCGCTTGACGAGCGACGCCTGACCGAGAGACATCTAGATTAATGTATTGTTGCATAACAAACAACAGATCATCTTGGGAAGGATAAAGCGACTGGCGCAGTGCCAGGACGATGGCTTCTTGGGATGCGCTTAAGGTCGTATGGAGCATGCGGGCACAGTACGACCGGTCCTGCACATCGTCCCTCTTGAGCCACTTCGCAGCAGTGGCTCGCGAGACGCCAACGACCTTTGCGGCCTGCCGATCAGACAGACCGAATCCTTGACTTCCTGCCGGATTTTCGGCGTGGTGCAGGCTTGCGGCTGGATGCGTAAACTCATGCTGCGAACTGCTCCTGGTGCGATTGAATGCCGGGACTGCTGAACTCAGCAATCAAGTCGTCCAGCATAGCCTTTGCACGCAACAAATGCCAGCCAAGACGAGAAGTATGATCGCACGAAACTAAACAGCTAAAGCCTGCTTGCCACTGCCATTCGTCAGCGGCTTTTTCATTTCGAGCGCCGTCACTGGCGGGTCAGTCCGCACCAGGAATGTCGCGCCTGCGCGCCCTTCCTTCCCTCGCAGTTACACGCGACGCAGGAGACTTCACGCGATGCTTCACCGACGGATCCGGCGCCGCAAACATCCTCACCCTGCAAACGATCCGCTCGTCGCAAGTCAGGATCGCGTCATGCAGCACGACGCCGTCGGCCATATCGTCCAGCATCACTTCCGCCACCAGCAACTCGCCGACGCTGGCGGACGCCAGGAACTGGGCGCTGCAGCGTGCTGGCGGGCGCGGCTGCGATGCGCCATCGTGCTCCGTGCGCGACAACAGCGCGAGCAGGTAGGCCGACTGCTGCGCGAACTCGATCAGCAAGGACTCGCGCAAGGCCTGCGCACCGCCCGGCACATGCGCGGCCACGAAAGCGTCGCCGGCTTCGATCCGGCGGCAGGTGCGGATATAGTCGGGCGGCCGGCATTCGACAACCCGCTCGACCAGGATCCATTCCGGCGCGATCGGCAACAGACGCTCGATCTCGGCCCGCCTCAATGGGGAAAGCGACGGCGCGTCGGTGTCTCGCACGATGGGTTCCTTTCAGCCAGTTCATACTGACTGGAAGACCGACAAAATACGGGCGAGTTCAAGATCTACGCCGTCTGTCTGATATGAATTAAGCCGGGCACCGCGAAGCCCCGGCCAGTGTGTTTCTTGTCTTCAAGCCATTCTTGCGTTACCATGCCCCCGCCCTTGGGGAGTAGCCTACTTCCGCAACGGAAGTTCCCGCATCAACATACTTGACGTCAGCACGTCATGGTGCGGAAGCCTTCTGGTTGGCAAGACCATTGGCATGTTCACGCGACGATCGGGCCGCGCGACATGCCTTGTGTCGTGCCCGATCGGAAAGCTGTCATGACTCTCGCTGCAATCATCATCCTCGCCCTCGCCATGTCCACCGACGCCTTCGCCGTCGCGATCGCCATGGGTTCCCGACGCGCCCACGTCCTGTTCAAGGATGCGCTGAAGGTCGGCCTGCTGTTCGGAATCATCGAGGGTGTGACGCCGCTGGTCGGCTGGGCCATGGGCAGCATTGCCGCGTCCTACGTCGAAAGCTGGGACCACTGGATCGCCTTCGTCCTGCTCGGCGGCCTGGGTATTCGCATGATCGTCGAAGGCTGCGGCGAACCTGACACGGAAGCGGACGATCCCGCCCGCCCCTTCTGGCTGCTGGCCCTGACCGGCTTCGCCACCAGCATCGATGCGATGGTGGTCGGCGTCAGCCTGGCCTTCGCCGACACCGGCATCCTGTGGCCGGCGCTGGCGATCGGCCTGGCGACCCTGACGATGGTGACGCTGGGATTGTTGATCGGCCGCCGTATCGGCGCCGTGGTGGGCAAGCGCGCCGAGATCTTCGGCGGCCTGGTATTGATCGCGGTAGGCAGCGTCACGCTGTACGAACACCTGCAGTGACGCCGCCGCGGCAAGGAAAGATCAGGACGTCGGCCCCGGGTCGCTCCCCGCCTGCTGCAGCACCATCAGCTGCTTCTGGATCGCCTCGTTGAAAGCCGGGATGTCGTCCGGCTTGCGGCTGGTGATCAGCTTGCCGTCGACGACGACTTCTTCATCGGTCCATTCGGCGCCGGCGTTGCGCAGGTCGTGCTGCAGGGTCGGCCAGCTGGTCAGGTGCTTCGACTCGGCCACGCCGGCGTCGATCAGCGGCCACGGGCCGTGGCAGATCGCGGCGATCGGCTTGTCCTCGTCGCCGAAGGCCTTGATGAAGGCGATGGACTCCGCGCTCAGGCGCAGGTTGTCCGGGTTGGCGACGCCGCCCGGCAACAGCAGCAGGTCGTAGTCGCCCGGCCTGGCGTCCTGCACGCTCAGTTCGACCTTGAATTTCTGGTCCGGCGTCAGGTGGTTGAAACCTTGGATCTCCTCGCCGGCCTTCTTCGGCGAGACCAGGATCACCTTCACGCCCTGCTCCTCGAGGAAGCGGCGCGGCTCCGTGTATTCGACCTGCTCGACGCCATCGGTCATCAGCACCGCGACGCTCCTGCCTTGCAGGGATTGGGTGGCGGCCGGCTCGACGTGATCCGCCGGCTGCATGTTTTCTGCTTGTTGCATATGGCCTCCTTGTTCAATGCGGTTCATTCGCATCGATTGTAGGTCTACCATCGCGCCTGCGGCGCGCGCATGCCTGCCGGCATTCAATTGCTCAGTCGGCCGGGTTCGTCATCCCGATTCAATCAAGCAGATAACACACATCGTCGCGGTCGCGCCGCCCGGTCCGGGTACACAGGAAACCGTCCAGCCCCAGGCGCACCGAGCCATCCAGGCAGGCGCCGTCGACGTCCTCGCGCCGCAGCACCACCTGCAGCTCGCGAAACGGCACCTCGATCGCGAAGCGGTCCAGCAAGGCGGCCAGCGCCCGCGCGCCTTCGGCGCCGGGCAGGAAGCGCTCGAAGGCGTGCGCATCCAGCGGCCCAAGGCGGATGCGGATGCCCAGCTCGGGCCGCAACAGGCGCGCTCCCGCGGTGGCGCCCTCCCCCAGCACGCAATTGCCGCATGCGAGCCGCGTGCGCTGCGCCGGCTCGAGCACGTCCCAACGTCCGGTAAATTGCTCGACCCGCACCGGCACCCGGAAATAGGCGCGCAATACGCCCGCGATCGACTCCGCGCTGACTACCCGGCTGCGCAGCGGCGCCGCGAACCAGGCCAGGCTGGCCGCTTCCACGCCGGACATGCCGTCCTCGCGCGCCGGCACGCCGGCCAGCGCCAGCAGCAGCGGCAGGAAGCGGTCGACATCGGGCTCCATCGGATGGCGCACCCGGTACTTGCACCAGGCGCGGTAGAACAGCGCCACCTGGCGGCTCGACAGCAAGTCGAGGAAGGCGCGCGGCCCCTCGTCGCGCACTGCGAGCTCCCAGGCGGCGAAGCGCTCGGTGTAATGCAGCGGCAAGGTCCCCATCACGCCCAGCAACCCCATCAGCGTGGGCGTGACGCTCACCGCCGGCACGCCCTCGGTGGTGGGCACGATGGTCTCGATCTCGCTGGCAGGGAAGCCCAGTCCCAGGCTGTTGCGAAAGCGGATCAGGCCGCCGAGCGCATGCTCGGGCGCGATGCCCTGGTGCGCCAGCCAGCACACCAGCAGCCGCACCGCCTGGAAGAATTCGTAGCGTTGCGGCTGGCGCAGCAGGTCGGCGATGGCGCTCGTCCGCCTGACAGCGTTCACACCAGCGCCAGGCTGCCGTTGCGGGGCTCGCATCGCAACAACTCCTTGTCGCTCTGCCCCGACACCAGCACCAGCCGGGTAAAGCTGTTCAGGTGCACATACAGGCCCAGGAAGCGGCTCACGACCTGCGCGAACACGAACAGGCTGCTGCCGGCGAAGGCCTCTTCGTCCACCGTCATGCGCACCTCGATGCCGTGCACCAGGCTCGCGCCGTAGCGGTTGCGCAGCCAGGCGGTGGCCGGGGTCGACGCCATCGCGCTGACGCCGGCGATCTGGCGCTGCGAGGCGCCAGAGCGCGGCAGGTCGTACAAGGCCAGCGTCTCGCGGAAGGCGTCCAGGTCGGCCAGCGAGCGGTGGTTCAGCGCCAGCTGGGTCACCAGGCGCCAGTGGGTGCCATCGCGGTTGCCGAAACGCAGCGGCGCGGAGGGCTTGCGCAGCAGGCGGATCGGCAGGCCGCTCGTCGCGGTCTCGCTGGCCAGGTCGCCGCCCGGCGCGCCAACCCCGACGCCGCAGGCCGCCGCGCCGTTGCTGCAGGTCAGGTCGATCGAGGCCACGCTGGCGTCCTCGCCCAGCAGCGAAAAGTCGTCGCCGGTGAAGGCGATCTTCATGCGGTGGCGGCTGTCGCCGCGATCGTCGCGGCGCGCGAACCAATAGCGCTGGCCATGCTCGTCCCCTTCGCCATGGCGCAAGCCGTAATAGGGACGGTACGCGACGCTGGCGGTCTTGCCGTCCTCGGTCCTGAGCACGTGCACCGCGTCGATGCTGTAGACCTCGACGCCCTCCTCGTGCCGGCTCGGCGCCACGTCGTACATCGCCGAACGGTGCGTGATGCGCACCGGCGCCGCCGCCTGGCGGAACAGGTTCACCACCGGCACGCAGCCGGTGAGCAGGTTGGCGGCCGACAGCGCGCGCAGGATGCGCGCCGGGCTGGATTCGGCGTGCATGCCGGAGAGCAGGAAATGCAGGGTGAAGCGGCGCGTGCCGGCCGGCAGCAGCGGCGCCAGCCGGGCCAGGTCGACGTCCAGGAAGTGAAATTTGTCGGGGAAGGCGAAGTATTCGGTCAGCAACCGGTAGGCGGGATGGGCATGGTCCTGTTGCGGCACCAGCGCCTCCTCTAGCTCCAGGCCGCCCAGGTGCAGCGCCGCGCCGTCGAGGCGGCGCCAGCCTTCCACGCCTTCGGCCTCGACCCAGGTCTCGACCACGTTCATGCCCAGGGCGTCGATCAGCGCCGCCGACAGCAGGCCGTCGCCGTCGACGTACAGGCGCACATGCGGCAGGCCGCGGCCATGCAGCATGCGCGCCGGCAGCGCGCTGTCGAAGGCGATGCCGATGCGCGCGCCCGCGCGCGGCGGCAGCCGGATGCGCGGCGGGACGTGGGCCACCGGCTCGAACCAGGCGCGCGCCACCTTCACCGGCGCCAGCGCCAGCTCGGCCGTGGTACGAAACACGCAGGGCGCGCCGCGCGCCCTCAGCGAACTCATCTCGGTGCCGCGCGGCACCGCCTGCACGTGCTCGATCTTGCCGGCCCGGGCCTGCGGATCGCCACCGTCCACGTGCGCGATCGAACAGCTCGGCAAGCCATGCAGGAAGTGCGGATACAGGCTTCCCAGCAGGGCTTCGGTCAGTTCCGGATAGTCGTCGTCGAGCTTTTTCGCGGTGCGCGCATTGAGCAGCGCGCAGGCCTGGATCAGGCGCCGGATATGCGGGTCTTCGCTGCCCTCCGGCCCCAGTCCCAGCTCGGCCGCCAGCCGCGGATACTGGTGGGCGAGCTCGCGCCCGACGGTATTCAGGTAGACCAGTTCGCGCTCGAAATACGGCAACAGTTCTTCCATGAAGACCTCCTGGGGCTGTCGCTCTACGGTGGTGCAGATCGCGGCAAGTTGTCTTGCGACGGCGCAACATTAACGCCGGGATAAAACTCGTTGCGATAAGCGGATCGCGGCTGGCAATACCGGCCTTGACAATAAGTCAGTAAAATCACGGGTCCATCGACCTATCACCGCATCATGACCGCCACCACCGCCGCCACCGAAACGCCCGTCCGCACCGAGATCGCCACCCTGTGGCGCCTGTCGTGGCCGGTGCTGGTCGGCCAGCTGGCGACGGTCGGCATGGGTGTGGTCGACGTCGCCCTCACCGGCCACGTCAGCGCCGACGAGCTGGCGGCGGTGTCGCTGGGCACGGCGGTGTGGTCGATCGTGCTGGTAACCGTCATGGGCACCATGATGGCGATCAATACCGTGGTCGCGCACGAGATCGGCGCCGCGCGCCACGACCGGGTGCCGCATTCGGTGCGCCAGGCCATGTGGAAGGGCTTGCTGGTCGGCCTGGTCGGCTGCCTGTTCGCCAACCTGTGCACGCTGCTGTTCGACCACATCGGCATGGACGCCCACGTGGCCGACCGCGCCTCTCTGTTCCTGCACGTGATCAGCGTCGGCATGCCGGCCTTCGGCGTGTATCGCGCGCTGTACGGCTATACCACCAGCATCAACCAGACCAAGCCGATCATGTGGATCGCCATCCTCGGTCTCGTCTTCAACACCATCGTCGCCTGGGTGCTGGTATATGGCAAGTTCGGCTTCCCGCAACTGGGCGCGATCGGCTGCGCAATCTCCACCGCCAGCGCGCTGTGGCTGATGCTGGGCGCCATGCTGTGGTGGATCACGCGCGCGCCGGCCTACCGCCTGACCTACCCCTTCGACCGCTACGAAGGGCCGGATACCCGCGAGATTGGCGCCCAGTTGCGCCTCGGCCTGCCGATCGGCATCACCTATTTTGCCGAAGTCAGCGCCTTCGGCCTGATCAGCCTGCTGGTTGCGCGCTATGGCGTGGTGCAGGTGTCCTCGCACCAGATCGCGCTCAATTTCGCTTCGCTGGTGTTCATGGTGCCGCTCAGCTTCGCGATCGGCATGCTCACCCGCGTCGGCCAGGCGATGGGCGAAGGCGACCCGGTGCGCGCGCGCTTCGTCGGCTGGGTCGGCGTCGGCGTCTCGGTCAGCTTCGGCGTGGTGGCGGCGCTCGGCATCGCCCTGTTCCGCTGGGAGATCGCGGCCATGTATACCTCCGATCCGGCGGTGCAGCAGGTGACCGCCAACCTGCTGCTGTTCGCGGCCCTGTTCCAGCTGTCGGACTCGACCCAGGTCGCCACCGCCTCGGCCATCCGCGGCTACCAGGTGACGCGCCCGCCGATGGTGATCCAGCTGCTGTCGTTCTGGGGCCTGTCGCTGCCGCTCGGCTGCATCCTCGGCCTGGCGCCGGCCTGGTTCCCATGGTCGCCGGATGCGCCGATGGAAGCCACCGGCTTCTGGATCGGGCTGGTCGTGGCGCTGACGGTGGCGGCCGTATTGCTGACCTGGCAGTTCGAAAAGCTGGCGCGCCAGCGCATCCGCGAGGGTGGGCATCGCGCCACAGCACATTAATCAGAGGACAAGTTATTACAGCGCCGCCCCGCCGACTCTGGTATCGTCTCGCGATTGCTGTAAATTAATATTCTTCAAGAGACATCATGCGCCCTCTCCTCCTTCTCCTGGCCGCCCTCGCGGCCACGCCCGCCATGGCCGAAAAACTGACGCTGGACCGCATCTACGGTGAATCCTCGCTGGCCGGCGCCAGCGTGCGCAACCTGCGCGTGTCGCCCGACGGCGAACGCGTGACCTTCCTGCGCCCGCGCGCCGATGACCAGTACCGTCTCGACCTGTGGGAATACAACACCAGGAGCAAGGCCACGCAGCGCCTGGTCGACTCCAAGCAACTGGTGCCGAACGAGGAATTGTCGCTCGAAGAAAAAGCGCGCCGTGAACGCGCGCGTACCGCCGGCCTGTCGGGCATCCTCAACTATTACTGGTCGCCCGACGGCAAGCGGCTGCTGGTGCCGATCGGCGGCGACTTGTATCTCGTCGATGCCGCCAAACCGGAAGCCGCGCGCAAGGTCGCCTCGGGCAACGTCATCGATCCGAAGATCTCGCCGCGCGGCCGCTACGTGTCCTTCGTGCGCAACCAGAACCTGGTGGTGATCGATCTGACCACCGGCGCCGAGCGTCAGCTGACCACCGATGGCAAGGGCACCGTGCACAATGGCGAAGCGGAATTCATCGCCCAGGAAGAGATGGACCAGCACACCGGCTACTACTGGGCGCCGGACGATTCGCACATCGCCTACCGTCGCTACGACGAGGCGCCGGTGCCGGTGGTGCGCCGCTTCGAGATCTTCGCCGACCGCACCGAGGTGATCGACCAGCACTACCCGGCCGCGGGCGATCCGAACGTGGCGATCGAGCTGATGGTCGTCAATCCGGCCACGGGTGAACAGCGCAAGATCGACCTCGGCCAGGACAAGGACATCTACCTGGTGCGCGCCGACTTCAGCGCCGACGCCAAGACCCTCGTCTACCAGCGCCAGACGCGCGACCAGAAACGCCTCGACCTGGTGGCGGTCGACGTCGCCACCCTGGCCCAGCGTCCGCTGTTCTCGGAAACCTCCCCTACCTGGGTCGAAGTCCATAACGACCTGCGCTTCCTCAAGAACCGCCAGGCCTTCGTCTGGGCGTCCGAGCGCAGCGGCCGCAAGCACCTGTATTTGTACGACCTGAACGGCAAGCTGCTGCATCCGATCTCGCGCGGCGACTGGGGCGTGGACAATATCCTGGCCGTCGATGAAGGCGCCGGCAAGATCTATGTCTCGTCGAACCGCGACGCCGTGATCGACAAGCAGACCTATGCGCTGTCGCTGGATGGCCGCGGCGCCGACAAGCCGACCCGCATCACCCAGGGCGACGGCTGGCACGAGGCTTCGTTCGCCGGCAACGGCAAGCTGTTCGTCGATACCTATTCGAACCCGAACACCCCGCCGCAGGTGTCGATCCGCCGCGCCGACGGCAGCATGGTCGAGTGGATCGAGAAGAACGAACTCAACGCCAACCATCCGTACACGCGCCACCTCGATGCGCACTTGCCGACCGAATACGGCACCCTGAAGGCGGTCGATGGCCAGACCCTGCACTACTCGATCATCAAGCCGGACGGTTTCGATGCCAATAAGCGCTATCCGGTGTTCCTGTTCACCTATGGCGGCCCGCACTCGCAACGCGTGACCCGTGCCTGGGGCAATTATTTTGACCAGTACATGGCGCAGCAGGGCTTCGTGGTCTTCCGCCTCGACAACCGCGGCTCGGGCCGCCGCGAGCGCCAGTTCACCGACGTGCTGCACAACAACCTGGGCAAGCACGAAGTCGAAGACCAGGTGGCCGGCATCGACTGGCTGGCCAAGCAGAGCTTCGTCGATCCGAAACGGGTGGGCGTGTTCGGCTGGAGCTACGGCGGCTTCATGACCCTGCGCCTGCTGTCCGCAGCGTCGGACAAGATCGCGATGGGCGTGTCGGTGGCGCCGGTGACCGACTGGGCGCTGTACGACACCCACTATACCGAGCGCTACGTCGGCGGCACGCCGAAGGGCGACCCGGAAGCCTACAAGCGCAGCGGCGTGTTCGCCCACCTGGACGGCATGAAGTCGCACCTGCTGCTGATCCACGGCATGGCCGACGACAATGTGCTGTTCTCGAACACCACCCTGCTGATCGACGAACTCGTGAAGCGCAATGTGCAGTTCGACCTGATGACCTATCCGGGCGCCAAGCACGGCATGTCGGGCCGCACCAACCAGCGCCACGTGTATGGGCTGATCGAGTCCTACTTCAAGAAGCAGCTGGGCGGCACGCAGCCGAACTGAGTTCGACTTCTTGAAACAAAAACGGCCGCGTCGATCGACGCGGCCGTTTTTCATTGCGCCTTTACAGCGCGGTGTGGCTTATGGACGTGGCGCTGGGCGGTTCGTCTGGTCCACGGCATCCTTCACGACTTCTTTCGCGTCGCCGTAGGCTTCCTGGGTCTTGCCCTCGGCCTGGTTCGCCAGGCCCTTGGCCTGCTGTTCGGTGCTGCCCACCACTTTGCCGGCGCCTTCCTGAATCTTGCCGCCGATGTCTTTCAGTTTGCCTTCGACTTGGTCCTTGTTCATGGTGTTCTCCTTGAGTAGTGCATGCCTGAATGGCCATGCGATGGATACAGAATAGTCCTTTCGCGCCTGCTCATCTGTTAGCGCACGCACACAGTCAATCAACCCCAGCCGCGCGACATTTTCATAGCTTAAATGCTAATCTTTTCTTGCAACGCGGCGCGCCGCTCAAGAAGAGAATCCTCCATGAATAACAACAATACCGAAGCCGTCCCCGCCACCCAGGAAGCCCCACAGGGCCAACGCCGCCTGGCGCGCCGCGTGACCCTTGTCAATGGCATCGCCGTGCTGTTCATCCTCGGCCTGGCCGCCGTCGTGCTGGCAGCCGATGCGCTGTTGCTGGTGTTCGCCTGCATCCTGTTCGCCATCCTGCTCTACAAATTGAGCGAGATCATGCATCGGCGCTTCCACATGCGGCGCAAGCTCGCGCTCGGCATCGTCGTGCTGCTGCTCAGCGCCATCATCGGTCTGGGTGGCTGGGCCATGGCGCCGCAGATTTCCGAACAGTCGACCCAGCTGGCGAAGGAAATCCCGGCCGCGATCGAGCGCCTGCAGGGCGAAGTCGAGCAGCATCCGCTGATCAAGCGCGTCGTCGACGAACTGCCGCCGCCGGAAGACATCGTCAAGCAGATGAGTTCGATGGTGCCGAACGCCGGCCTGTTCTTCACAGGCATCCTGGGCGCCCTCGGCAATGTCGTCATCATCATTTTCGTCGGCATCTATTTTGCCGCCACGCCGGGCGTCTACACCGGCGGCTTCATCCGCCTGATCCCGCAACACAAGCGCGGCCGCGCGCGCGAAGTCATCGACGAGATGGGCGATTCGCTGGCCAGCTGGCTGGTCGGCAAGGCGGTCTCGATGCTGATCGTCGGCACCACCACCGCGATCGGCCTCTCCCTGCTGGGCGTGCCGCTGGCGCTGATCCTCGGCGTCATCGCCGGCCTGCTCGACTTCATCCCCTACCTCGGCCCGATCATGGCCGGCGTCCCGGCGGTGCTGCTGGCGCTGTCGATCAGTCCGGAAATGGCCATGTATGCGCTGCTGTTGTTCGCAGCGATCAATATGCTCGAGGGTTATGTGTTGCAGCCGATGATCGAAGCCAAGGCGATCGAATTGCCGCCCGCGCTGGTGATCGTGATGCAGCTGATCTTCGGCACCCTGTTCGGCTTTGCCGGCGTGGCGCTGGCGACGCCGCTGGCGGCCGTGCTGTCGGTGCTGGTCAAGATGCTCTATATAGAAGACGTGCTGGGGGACAGACCGGCGAAGGGGGTTGGGTCGAGTTGACTCGCCTCGTTTCTGGAGTGCCGTGCCGCGGCATTCCAGAGATTGTCGGCGCACAAACAAAGCCGCGCGATTGCGCGGCTTTGTTTGTGGGGCGGAAGGCAGATCAGCGGTTGCCTTTGGCGATTTCCTTCATGTCGCCAACTTTCTTCTGGACCTTGCCCTCGGCCTGGTTCGACAGGCCTTCGCTCTGCTGCTGGCGGCTGCCGACGGCTTCGCCGACTTTCTGCTGCACCTTGCCGCCAACTTCCTTCGCCTTGCCTTTGACTTGATCCTTGTTCATTGCAGTCTCCTTGCCTGTTACGTGGATGAGCCTTGATGGTAAGGATAACTGCCAAGCGGTTCTGTTCGACGCCTAACAAACAGGCTTGCGCCACACGCTGGCCAGCCAGGGCTGCTGCTCGCGCGGCAAGCCGGGCGGACGGTAATAGTGATGCAGCGCCGTGAAACCGGCCGCGCGCAGGTAGCGTTCCCAGGTGGCGTAGTCGTAATAACTGCCATAGCGCGGGCCGTTCCAGCCTTCCTGGTTGTCGCCGCGCGGATTCGAACTGAACAGCACCCCGCCCGGCTTGAGCGCGGCGTGCAGATGCGCGAGCACCTGCGGCAGGGCAGCGCTGGGCACATGGAACAGCACGGCGTTGGCGAAAATGCCATCAAAGGTCGCTTGAGGCAAATCAAGGTGCAGGAAGTCTTGATGCCAGACCTCGCAGCCGCTGTAGTCGCGCGCCATGGCGACGAAACGCTCACTGCCGTCGACGCCGATGGCGCGGTGGCCGAGCGTGCTGAAGGCTTTCAAGTCACGCCCCGGGCCGCAGCCCAGGTCGAGGATGGTGTACGGGCTTGGGGCCTCGATCGCTTCCAGCAGGGCGGCGATGTTCTGGCTGACGTCGTGGTCGATCGTGCCGGCAAAGAAGGCATCGGCATTGCGCTCGTAATGCGCCAGCGTGCGGCGGGCGATGTCGTCGTGATTGTTATCGTGATCCATGGCGACAGTATGCCAGCCGGCGGCGAACGGCTTCGCCGGACATGCTCGCCACGTCAGAAAAAAAGTTCAAAAATTTTTCGAAGTTACCCTAAAGTTCCCACAATCCCTGCCGTAATAGAGTCAGACAACCGGCAATCCGGCCGGAGTTTCATTGTTTTGGTGGCAACATGAACGCAAACGAAGTCCTCGCGATGTACGAAAACCTGGCTGGCCTGACCCGTCAGATGTCGGAAGCCGCCAAGGCCGGTGACTGGAACGAGTTTGCCAACCTGAACGTGGAAGCCAAGGTCGAAGCGCGCAGCGCCGCCGCCGGCATGCCGGCCCTGGAAGGCGCCCAGCGCCTGCGCAAGATCGACCTGCTCAAGCAGCTGATGGCCAACGACCGCGCGATTCGCGACGTGACCGAGCCATTCGATGGCCAGCTGGACCGCGCGCTGCAGGCGCACTGATTCCTGGCGAATCCTGAACCAAGGCACCTGCGGGTGCCTTTTTTGTTGCCGGAACAAAGCGGGGATGGTCGAAGCACAAATGACAAGGCGCCCATCGGGCGCCTTGGCTGCCGCCGAGCCAGTGGCTCGGCCGCGAATCGGGTGGAGGGCGAACCCCAGCTATCTGCTGGCGTCGCCTCTTGCCGGTTGCTCCCGGCGTCCACCGCCGCTGCAGGCAAGTGGACTGCTTCCGGTCACAGGCGTTTCATCAACGGTCGTCTGTTGTCGCGCCACGCTATCGGTGGTGGCTGCGCAGACCCTGTGCCGTCTGTGACCTCGTCGATCACAAGTCCAGTATAACGCAAAATCAAAGTTGTGTAGACATTTCCTGTTCAGTCTCGTCCAGCTTCGGCTCGACCGGCTGCTGGCCCGCTTTCTTGCGCGCGAAACGCTGGCGCAGACGGGTCATCAGGGGCACGCCAGGCATGGGCTGGATCTGCCCTGCCCGCTTGCGACGGCGCACTATCAGCATCGCGGCGCCGGCCAGCGCCAGCACGACGCCAACGCCGCCGGCGATCCAGCCCCAGGGCGTCGACGCCTCCGGTTCGGGCGCCGGGCGCCGCCGCGCCGGATGCGGCTTGTTCGGATCAAGCGGCCGCGCCCTGCTGACGTCCGCCGGACTGGCGCCAAGCGCCACCTGCAATACCCTCACCTTGTCTTCCAGCTGGCCGATCTGTTCGCGCAATTGCGCGTTCTTGTAGTCCAGCGCGGCGCACACGGTCGAACGGTCGACGTCGGGCGCGGGCGCGCAGGCGGCCGGCGCGGCCGGGGCAGCCAGTGGCAAGGGCAGCGCCTTGGGAGCCGGCCTCGGCGCCGCTGCCGGCACTGGCCGGGCTTCCTGTTTCGGTTCCGGTTCGGGGGCGGGCTTGGGCTCCTGCGTTGGCGCCGCCTCGATCTTCGCGACGACCGGCTTGGGCGTTGGCGCCGGGCGCGGCCGTGGCGGCGGCCTGGCCACGACTGGCGCGGGCGCCGGCGTATCGGCCACGACCGGCGCCGGCATCCTGACCGCCGCCGGCGGCGGCGGATTCGGATTCGGCGTCATCGACAAGGTCACCAGGCGCACGTCGCGCTGAACGCCATCGGCCAATTCCAGGTACAGATGCAGGCGGTTTGACTCAACCGGGGCCAGCGACGTCACGTGCAGGAACTGGCGGCCATCGCGCTGCGTCACAGTCATGTTGAGTGTCGACAGCACGTGCGGCATGCCGATATTGGCGCCGCGGTAGACGTTCGGGTGGGCCAGGCGCACCTGCACCGGCGTCGCCGGGGCGTTGAGCATGGTCAGTTCGATGTCGGCCACGAGCTGCTGGCCGATATACGACGCGACCCGCGCTTCGCCCAGTTCGGCTGCGCCGGCAGCGCCAGAGAGTAGCGCGCAAGTGATGATCAAGGGGAGGCGGCTAGCCATTAGAAATACCGAGAGTGAAGCCCAAGCGTAATTAACGGACATTGCGATAAACTCTTTAATCCCAGCCCCCTCGTACAACAGGAATGTCTATGGAAAACAGGATTGAGAAGGACAGCTTTGGCCCGATCGACGTGCCCGCCGATCGTCTTTGGGGTGCGCAGACCCAGCGCTCGCTCCACCATTTCCACATCTCCACCGAGCGCATGGCGCCCGAGCTGGTCGCGGCGCTGGCCCAGGTCAAGCGCGCGGCGGCGGCGGTCAACCGCTCGCTCGGCAAGCTTTCCAGCGACAAGGCCGACGCCATCATCCGGGCTGCCGATGAAGTGCTCGAGGGCCGCCATCCGGCCGAATTCCCGCTCGCCGTGTGGCAGACGGGCTCGGGCACGCAGAGCAATATGAACATGAACGAAGTGCTGGCCAACCGCGGCTCCGAGCTGCTGGGCGGCGCGCGCGGCGAAGGCCGCCTGCTGCACCCGAACGACCACGTCAACATGGGCCAGTCGTCGAACGACATCTTCCCGACCGCCATGCACGTGGCCGCCGCCTGGGCCCTGGCCAAGGAGGTATTGCCCGCACTGGCCCAGCTGCGCGGCACCCTGCTGCGCAAATCGCGCGACTTCGAGCCGATCGTCAAGATCGGGCGCACCCACCTGCAGGATGCGACGCCGCTGACCCTGGGCCAGGAATTCTCCGGCTACGTGGCCCAGCTCGACTATGCCGAGCAGCAGCTCAAGTCCGCCCTGCCCGGCCTGCTGCTGCTGGCCGCCGGCGGCACCGCCGTGGGCACCGGCCTGAATGCCCACCCCGAGTTCGCCCCGCGCATCGCAGCCGAGCTCGGCTCGCGCACCGGCCTGTCGTTCAAGACCGCGCCGAACAAGTTCATGGCCCTGGCCGCCCACGACGCCATGGTCGCCGCCCACGGCGCCTTCAAGACCCTGGCCACCGCCCTCATGAAGATCGCCAACGACGTGCGCTGGATGGCGTCCGGCCCCCGCTCGGGCCTGGGCGAGATCACCATCCCCGAGAACGAGCCGGGCAGCTCGATCATGCCGGGCAAGGTCAATCCGACCCAATGCGAGGCGCTCACCATGCTGTGCTGCCAGGTGTT
This sequence comes from Massilia sp. UYP32, assembly GCF_050434365.1. Taxonomy (NCBI): domain Bacteria; kingdom Pseudomonadati; phylum Pseudomonadota; class Betaproteobacteria; order Burkholderiales; family Oxalobacteraceae; genus Massilia; species Massilia sp. UYP32. The sequence goes on along the minus strand of NZ_JBNDIK010000001.1, from coordinate 15,844 downwards.
CGGCAACGACGTCGCCATCACGGTCGGCGGCTCCCAAGGCAATTTCGAGCTCAATGTGTTCAAGCCCATGATCGTCCACAACTTCCTGCAAAGCGCGCGCCTGCTGGCCGACGGCATGCGCTCCTTCGACACGCATTGCGCCCAGGGCATCGAGCCGAACCGCGCCCGCATCGGCGAGCTGATGGAAAAATCGCTGATGCTGGTGACTGCGCTGGCGCCGCACATCGGGTATGATCGCGCCGCGCAGATCGCCAAGAAGGCATCGACGGACGGCCTGACCTTGCGCCAGGCCGCCCTGCAGAGCGGCTTCGTCGACGAACAGCAGTTCGACCAGTGGATCGTGCCGATCGACATGACGCATCCGGATCCGGTGTAAGCCGGACGGCGAGACGGCGTGTACCGGGTGCCGGCACGGCGCCACCGGACGCTGCTACATGCGCTTCAAATAGGCGGCCTCATCAATCGTACGCCGCCTTCACCAACCCGAGGATAGAATGCAAAAAATAGTTTTCGATTTGACATCAGAATTCGTCGAGGTCAACCAGCTGCTGAAGCTGGTCGGCCTGGTCGACAGCGGCGGCGCCGGCAAGAACATGGTCGCCAGCGGCGTGGTGTCGGTCGATGGACGACAGGAACTCCGCAAAACGGCGAAAATTCGCAGTGGCCAGACCGTCTCGGTCGGCGACCTGCGCATCACCGTGCAGTAAGCTGTTGGCGCCCGCGAGCCGGGCTGATAGTGCAAGAAATGGGGCGCCGGAACGGCGGCCTTATGTTTGCGCACTAACAAACAGAGCGGGGCTTCCTTGTTTATATTTTAAGACGTCACTCATACGGCTTAGAGGTGAAGGCGATGGAAACCCCGGAACACAGCGCACAAACGCAGGAGCAATTGATTGGCGACCTGCGTCTCGTGATCGAAAACGCGGAAGAACTGCTCAAGAATACCGATCACTATTCCAGCGCCCTGTACCAGAACGCGCGCGCCAAGCTGTCGCTCGCCCTGGAAGCGGCCAATGAAGAACTGTCCCGCTTCGAGGATGCGCAACTGGAGCGCATGATGGCCGCCACCCGCGCCGCCAATGACCGTTACAACGACAGGTCGGGCGAAGAACGCATCCTGCGCGCCTTCCACTGATCGACGACAGCAAAAACCCGGCATCGAGGCCGGGTTTCAAAAGGCAAGACACAATCCCATGTGATCTTCGACCCGGCTTTCGCGCTCGAGTTCGCGCCGGATGCAGCGACGATCCCGGGTCGTTCAAGCCCTGGGTTCAAGCTTTCGTATTGATCGTATTGCCCAGGTGGGGCGGCAGGTTTTGCGGCTGTGGCAGCGCGTCGAGCAACTGGGCGGCCGACGCCGCCTGGATGTCCATGGATTTCTTGAGCATGGACACGCCCACTTCCTGACGGATACCGGTTTCGGCCATGCTGGTTGCAAGCTTGGCAATGTTCGTGACGTCCATACACCTCTCCAGAAAAAGACTTGTCAGTCTTTAACGGCCTCATCGACCAGAACTTGAGGCTGCATCTTTAACCATCCGCAAACCCAGTCCACCACCCGCCCCAGGTCGTTCAAGTCGAGCCAGGCGAGTCCGGCGCGCGCGTCCGCCGGCCGCGCCGCGTCCGAGAGCACGGCCAGGATCGTGACATCGTCCTGGAACAGCGGCGGCTTGCCCAGGCTCGGGCGATGCACCTCGAGCTTGGGCAACGATTCCCATTTATACCCTTCGACCAGGGTCAGGTCGGCCGGCGACAGCCGCGCCAGCAACTCTACAAGTCCCGGCTCCGGCTCCGCCCGCAGCTCGCGCATGATGGCAATGCGGTAAGGCGAGGCGATCATCACCTCGGCCGCCCCGGCCAGGCGCAGGCGCGCGCTGTCCTTGCGCGGCGGCTCGAGTTCGATGTCATGGTGGCTGTGCTTGACGATATTGACCCGCAAGCCGTCCTGCGCCAGGCGCGCGACCAGCCCTTCCAGCAAGGTGGTCTTGCCGCTGCCCGACCAGCCCACCACGCCCAGGACCGGACCCAGCCCCTGCGCCGACCGCGGCGCTTCAGTACGCGACACGGTAGCGGGTTCCCCGGTAGTTCATCACCGCCGCCTTCGGCATCAGGCGCTCGAGCACCAGGCCGGGCGCCACTTCCTCGCCTTCGCGGCGCAGCGTCTTATCGACCAGCAGCAAGCTCTCGCCCGGCGTCGGCGAATAGATATAGCCGCCGAAGCTCACCTGCGGGATCTCGCGCCTGACCGACTCGGGCAATTGCTGCAGGGTGCGCAGGTTATCCTCGCCGGCCGGCTGGGCCGCCGCCACGGGCGCCGGCGCCAAAGCGGCCGGCGTTTCGGAAAGCGGCGCCTCGGCCACCCGCACCGGCGGCGGCGCCGGCTCGGCTGCCCTGGCCGGCGCCGGCTTTGCGGCCACCGGCGCGGCTTCGCGCGGCGCCGGCGCCGGCGCGGCAGGCGGCGCGGCAGCCGCCGCGGGAGCGGGAGCGGGAGCAGGCGCAGGTGCGGAGGCCGGCGCAGACACCGGCGCCGCCGCCAGCCGCACCGGCTGTTCGCCCGTGTGACGCACCCACAGCAAGGCGGCCGCCGCCACCAGCACGCCCAGGCCGAGGCCGATGATGAGATGGCGCCGGTTCCCGTCCCGGGCGCGATCCGGGGCCGCGTACATCGGCGGCGGCGCATGGATGGTCGGGGCGTTGCCCAGCTGGCGTTCGGCCTGGGCCTTCTTGAGTGCTTCGAGGATGTACGACATATCAGTTTCCCGTCACCGGACCGGCCACCAGGCGCGGCTCGGCCACGCCGGACAGCTGGTTGAGGCGCATATAGGTGCGCGGCCCGGCCACGCCGTCCGCCTTCAGGTCCTGGCCCGCCTGGAAGGCGCGCAGCCATTCCTGGGTACGCGCCGCCAGAGGCTGGTCGAGCGCCGGCGCGGTCGTCTTGTTCAGGCCGGCCAGGCGCTGGGCGATCCAGTCGACGTCGGGGCCACGGTCGCCCTGCCCCACGACGTCGCGAAACGCGCCCGGCATGCGCCAGAAGGTCGTGAACTCGCCGCCGAAGCGCGCGACGAAGGCGGGAATGGTAACCCGCTGGCGGCGCCCGTCCACCGCGAGCAGCACGCTGTCCTGGTCCATCCCAACCAGCACCGCATACCCGGTGCGCGGGCCGTCGTGCAGGGTGACCACGGCCGGACGGTCCAGCAGGCGCAGTTCGTACAGGCCGCCGCGGCCCTGGTGACAGCGCAGGTTGGCGCGCTGGGCCGCCTCGCAGGTCGCCTTCGGACTGGATCCGGCAATGCCGGCGAACGACGGCCCCCACAGGGCCGCCAGCGCGCGCAGCGCATCGTTCTCGCTCTTGCCGGCCGCAAAATCGGCGCCCGCCACGGACGCGGCCTGGATCGACGCCGGCGACGGCCTGGCCGCCACCTGTGTCACGACGGCCGGCGCCGCCTGTGCGCTGGCCGGCTGCGCCTGCTGCTGATGCGGCAGCATCTGCCAGGCGGCGGCGCTGATCGCCACCCCGGCCAGCGCCCCGCCCGCCAGCAGTGGCCAGCGCAGCGGCTTGCGTGACGCCGGCTCACCGGCAAACACTTCCTCGGCCGACTTGAGCAAAATGGCGCGCGTGACGTGCGGGCTGTTTTCGACATAGGCGCCCAGCAGCGCGCGGTCGCACAGCAGGTTGATCCGGCGCGGCACGCCATGCGTCAGGCGGTGCACCACAGGCGTCAGCCCTGGTGGGAACGGCATCCCGGCCGCCCCGGACACCGCCAGCCGGTGCGCGATATAGGCCCCGGTTTCCTGCTCGGACAGCGGCCCCAGGTGGTAGCGCGCGATCACGCGCTGCGCCAGCTGCTCCAGCTCCGGGCGCGCCAGCATGGTGCGCAGCTCGGGCTGGCCGATCAGGATGATCTGCAGCAGCTTGCGCTCGCTGGTCTCGAGATTGGTCAACAGGCGCAACTGCTCGAGCACCTCGCTCGACAGGTTCTGGGCCTCATCGATCACGAGCACATTGTTCAAGCCCTGGGCATGCGATTCGAGCAGGTAGCGGTTGATCGCATCGACATAGGATTTGACGCCGCTCACCCCGGACGGCAGCGCGATGTGCAGCTCGTCGCAAATCGTCTGCAACAGCTCTTCGGCGTTCAGGCGCGGATTGAAGATATAGGCCAGGCGGCAGTTATCGGGAACCTGCTCGATGAAGCAGCGGCACACGGTGGTCTTGCCGGCGCCGATCTCGCCGGTCAGCAGGACGAAGCCGCCGCCGCTGCCGATGCCGTACAGCAGGTGGGCCAGCGCCTCGCGGTGCCGCTCGCTCATGAACAGGTAGCGCGGGTCGGGCGCGATCGAGAACGGGGCGTGCTTCAGCTGGAAATAATGGTTGTACATGCGTTGGACCGTACGATATTGCGTGCGTGGCTAGCGGCCCGGAGGCTGCGGCTTGAACTTCGCGCAGTATATTTTGCTTTTGTCCCTGGCGTAGGCGATCGTGCTGCCCGGGTTGGACTTGCGCAAAGGGTAGCGCGAGGCGTCCACCGGCTTGAAGGCGACGCCGGCGCCGGCGCGCACCGATTTCTCGAGCTCCTCGGGCGTGCTGTCGACGACGGCGGCCACGAACACCAGGTTGCTGGTATCGTCGCTGACCATCACCTCGCTCACCTGGGCGCCCCACAGCGAAGCCTCGGTCTTGAACCACCAAGCCCCGCCCTCGCGCTTGTAGGCCGGGCCGAAGGCCTGGGTCAGGTAAGCGTGGAAGTAGGCGTTGTCCAGCTGGCTGCGGCACAGCAGCGCGCTGCCGATCACCGGGCCGAAGGTCGACGGCGCCGCCATGGCGCCGGAGCAAGCGAGCCCTGCCAGCAGCGGCAAGGCGCGCAGCATGGAGCGGGTCTTGCCCTGCAGCCCTGGGTGGCGAATCATGGACATCCTTTTTTCGACGATCTCGACATTATGACATCGCACGCCGTGGCGGGTGCCGCGGATTGTCGCAAACGGCGCACGGTTCGTCGCATGCAGGCGCAGCCGGGCCCCCGAATCCACCGTTCCGTCGGTTTCCTCATGCCCCGCATGCGCCGCATGCGCCGCCGGCGTATCGTTCAGGCTCCCATCGACTCCTGGCCAGGAACAATATGCACCTCGTACAGAAGACCACCCTGCTGGCCGCCGCCCTCGGCGCCGCCTTCCTATCGATCGACAACAGCCAGGCCGATACACCAGCCAGGGCGGTCTCCGAACAGCGCAGCGTCGCGGCCTTCAGCGCCATCGAGTTGAGCGGCCCGTACGACGTCGCCATCGACACCCAGGGCCGGGCCGGCCTGAGCCTGCGCGGCGAACGCCAGCAGCTGGACGAGATCGAGACCTTCGTGCGCGGCGACACCCTGGTGGTGCGCCCCAAAGAGAGCAGGACGTTCCGCTTCGGCTTCGGCGCGCGGCGCGAGACCGTCGTCATCCACATCGGCGCGCCGGCCTTGAAAAGCCTGTCCATGTCGGGCAGCGGCGACACCACGCTGGGCCAGGTGAGCGGCGAGCGTTTCGCGCTCGACCTCAATGGCCCGGGCGACCTGGAAGTCTCCGGCGCGGTGCGCGACCTGGCGCTGACCGTGAGCGGCAGCGGCGACGCCCAGCTGCAGCGGCTGCGGGCCAGCAATGTGGCGCTGACGATGTCCGGTCCGGGCGACGTGCGGCTGGCCAATATCGACGGCTCCCTGCACGCCAACATCAGCGGCTCGGGCGACCTCGAGGCGGACGGCCTGCGCCTGGCGCGCCTGGAAGCGCGCCTGTCCGGCCCTGGCGACATGGTGCTGCGCGGCGCCAGCGGCGAGGTGCGCGCCGAAGTGACCGGCTCGGGCTCGTTCGACGCCTGCGACCTGGCCGCCGGCCGCGCCAGCACATCGCAGAGCGGTCCCGGCGACGTCTGCCTGGGCGGCGCCATCGCCCAGCTCGACGCCGAGATCGGCGGCTCGGGCAACCTGACCGCGCTCGGCCTGCGGGCGCAGGCGGCCACCCTGCGCCTGCACGGTCCGGGCGACGCCCGGCTGGCCGGCACGGTGGGCGAGTTCAAGGCGCAGCTGTCGGGCTCGGGCAATATCGACGCCGGCGGCCTCGCGGTCGGGAAAGCCACGCTCAAGGCGCGCGGCCCGGGCGGCATCGAACTGGCCCGGGTCTCGGACACGCTGGAGGCCGAACTGCGCGGCTCGGGCGGCCTGACGTCGGAGATCCAGGGCAAGCGCCTGCTCCTGACCTCGGGCGGTCCGGGCGACGCCCGGATCAGCGGCCAGGTCGAGATGGTCCATGCGCGCCTGAGCGGCTCCGGCGGCCTGGACGGAAATCGCCTCAGGGCCGGCCGCGCCGACATCGCGGTCAGCGGCCCCGGCACGGCGCGGGTCCAGGTGGCCGAACGCGCGGGCGGCGCGCCGGCGGGCGCCAGCGGCCAGCTGCTGGTCGTCGACCGGCGCGGCAGCAGCCACGCGCCGCAGTAGGCCACACACCGCGGCCGCCGGCCGCGGCGCGCCGTTTCGACCTTGCGCCGGGACCTGCGGTATGGTCTCGGCGATCCTTTCTTCCACCATCCTTTCCCCGCCCGCGACCACTCCCGCGGTTCCGCCGTCCACGCCGACGCCCGGACAATACCAATAACGATACCAATTTTCACTTCCGTCGCCAGACTGCTCGGCAGCATGAGCGTAAGCCAGTCCCGGATTTTGGTCTGCAGAGGAGAATACCAGTTAAATACCTGTTGACATCCAGATAGGGCCTGCCTATAGTGCCCTGACCCTATTTCTCCCACCTACCACATGATCGACTATCTCATCGGCGTCGACGGCGGCGGCACCAATACCCGCGTGCGCCTGGCGGGGCGCGACGGCGCCGAACTGGCCACCGGCCGCAGTGGCGCTTCCGGTCTTGTCCACGGCATCGACAATGCCTGGCGCGCGGTCGACGATGCCACCGCCAAGGCCTTTGCCGCGATCGGCATCGACGCGATTCCGCGCCAGTCGTGCGCCATCGGCCTGGGCCTGGCGGGCGTGCACAACAAGGAATGGGCGGCCGCTTTTCGCGCCGCCAATCCGGGCTATGCCGCGCTGACGCTCGACACCGACGCTTTCTCGACCCTGATGGGCGCCCATGGAGGCCGCCCCGGCGCCATCGTCGCGATCGGCACCGGCAGCGTGGGCGAAGCGCTGCGGGCGGACGGCGCGCGGGTCGAGGTCGGCGGCTGGGGCTTTCCTTCCGGCGATGAAGCCGGCGGCGCCTGGATGGGCCTGCGCGCGATCGCCCACGTCCAGCAGGTGCTCGACGGCCGCGCCGAAGGCGGCGCGCTGGCGCGCGACGTCATTGCCGCCTGCGGCGGCGGGCGCGACGCGATCCAGGTCTGGCTCGGCAAGGCCACCCAGACCGATTACGCGAGCCTGGCGCGCTTCGTGGTGACCCATGGCGCGCTCGACCCGGTCGCCGGCGCCATTCTGGAGCAGGCAGGCCGCGAAGTGGCCAGGATGGCGCATGCGCTCGATCCTTCGGGCGACCTGCCGCTGTCGCTGTGCGGGGGCCTGGGAGACACCCTGCGCCTGTACCTGCCGGCCGAGATGCTGGCGCGCTGCAGTCCGCCCCATGGCGATTCGGCCCTGGGCGCGCTGCGCATGATCGAACTGCACCTGAAGGACTCCCAGGCATGAGCGCTACCATCAAAGGCAATATCCTCACTCCAGACGGCTGGATCCACGGCACCCTGCGCTACGGCGCGCACGTCGACGCCATCGACGGCAGCCAGGCCGACCCGGACGCCAACGGCGACGACTACATCCTGCCCGGCTTCATCGACGTGCACGTGCACGGCGGCGCCGGACGCGACATGATGGAAGGCGGCGACGCCCCGCACGTGATCGCGGCGCTGCACGCGAAGCACGGCACCACCAGCCTGCTGGCCACCACCATGACCGCGCCGATCGAGGACATCGACCGCGCCCTCTCGGCCATCGGCCGCGCCTGCGCCGCGCGCGGCAAGGGAGAAGCGCGCATCCTGGGCGTGCACCTGGAAGGCCCCTACATCAATTCGGGCAAGCTGGGCGCCCAGCCGCCGTTCGCGCGCGAAGCCAGCCTCGATGAAGTGAAGCGCTTCGACGCCCAGGCGCCGATGAAGCTGATCACGGTGGCGCCCGAGATCGACGGCCACATGGACCTCGTCCGGCAACTGGCCGACGCCGGCATCCGGGTCCAGGTCGGCCACACCAACGGCGACTACGAGGTGGGCGTGGCCGCCCTCGCACACGGCGCGGCGGGCTTCACCCACCTGTTCAACGCCATGCCCGGCCTGCACCACCGCGATCCCGGCATGGTCGGCGCCGCGCTGGCGCATGCCGAGTACGCCGAGATCATCCCCGACCTGCTGCACGTGCATCCGGGCGCGATCAGGACCGCGCTGCGCTGCATCCCCAAGCTGTTCTGCGTGACCGATTCGACCGCCGCCGCCGGCATGCCCGACGGCGAATACATGCTGGGCCGCCAGGTGGTCCATAAATGCATGGGCGGCGTGCGCCTGGCCGATGGCACCCTGGCCGGCAGCACGCTCACCATGGACCAGGCGCTGCGCAACCTGGTCAAGATCGGGCTGTCGATCGAAGACGCCAGCCGCCGCGTCTCCCTCAACGCCGCCGACTACCTCGGCGAAACCCTGCGCGGCCGCCTGGCGCCGGGCTGCCATGCCGACTTCGTGGTCCTCGACCGCGACCTGAACATCAAAGCCGTCCATATCGAAGGAGAAGTCCTGTGACCACCGCCGCCGCTTCCGCAGTCGCCCAACCCCCGTCGCTCATGCTGCAGGAGGCCTTGTCGGCCGCCGACTGCATCGCCCACCAGCTGACCCAGGACGTGGAGCGCTACGCGGAGCTGGGGGCGAAGCTGCGCGCCACGCAGCTGCACAGCGCGGTGACGGTGGCGCGCGGCAGTTCGGACCACGCGTCCAGCTACCTGGCCTACCTGATCATGGCGCGCATGGGCCGCCTGGTGACCTCGCTGCCGATGTCGCTCATCACCCTGTACAAATCGCCGATCGTCGCGCGCGACACGCTGGCGGTGGCGATCTCGCAATCGGGCCAGAGCCCGGACGTGGTCGAGCCGATCCGTTACTTCCGCGACGGCGGCGCCACCACCGTGGCCCTGGTCAACGACCCCGCGTCGCCGCTCGCCGACGCCGCCGAATGGACCATGCCGCTGCATGCCGGCCCGGAAAAAAGCGTGGCCGCGACCAAGAGCTTCATCGCCAGCCTGGTGGCCGGCGCGCGCCTGGTCGCCGACTGGCAGGACAGCAAGGAGCTCAAGGACGGCATCGACGCCCTGCCCGAGGCGCTGCGCGCCGCCACCGAAGTGGACTGGTCGGCCGCGATCGAGGTGCTGGCGCCGGCCCGCAACATCATGGTGGTGGGCCGCGGCATCAGCTTCCCGCTGGCCCTCGAATCCTCGCTCAAGTTCAAGGAAACCTCGGCGCTGCAGGCCGAGGCGTTCTCGGGCGCCGAGATCAAGCACGGCCCGATGGCCCTGATCGAGGAAGGCTATCCGCTGCTGGTCTACGCCACCCGCGGCCCGACCCAGGCCGGCCTGGTGGCCCTGGCCGACGAGATGCGCGGGCGCGGCGCGCGCGTGCTGCTGGCCGCGCCCGCCGACGTCGCCAGCCGCGACCTGACCCTGCCCACCGCCGCCATCCCCGACCTCGACCCGATCGCGGCGGTGCAGGCCTTTTATACGATGGCGGCGAAGCTGGCCGCCGCGCGCGGCATGAATCCGGACCAGCCGCGCCACCTGAGCAAGGTCACCAAGACCAACTGACGCCCTCGCCATGACTGATTATCTCGACCTCGCCGGCCAATTGATGATGGTGCGCCTGTTCGGCACCGAGCTCGATGCCGACACCGACGCCTTCCTGCGCAGCCACAAGATCGGCGGCGTGTGCCTGTTCCGCCAGAACATGGTGGACGCCTTTCAACTGACCCGCTTCACCGGCGCCCTGGTCGACGCCATGGGTCCGCGCGCCCTGGTCGCCCTCGACCAGGAAGGCGGCGCCGTGGTGCGCTCGACCTGGGTGCCGGCGCCGCCGAGCGCGATGGCGCTGGGCGCCGCCAACGATCCGCACCTGGCGCGCGAGGTCGGCGCGGCGGTGGCGCGCGCGGTGCGCGCGCTGGGTTTCAACTGGAACTTCGCGCCGGTGCTGGACTTGAACAACAACCCGCACAACCCCGTCATCGCCGAGCGCTCGTTCGGCGCCGATCCAGAGCAGGCCACGCGCATTGCCCTGGCCTGGATGGAAGGCAGCGAGAGCGAAGGCGTGGCCTGCTGCGTCAAGCACTTCCCCGGCCACGGCGACACCCACGTCGATTCGCACCGCGACCTGCCGCGCGTGGACAAACCGCGCGCGGAACTGGAACGCTTCGAGTTCGCGCCGTTTCGCCTGGCCGCTCCACATGCTCCCGCTATGATGACGGCCCACATCGTCTACCCCGCCCTGGACCCGGTCAATCCGGCCACGATGTCGCGCGCGATCCTCACCGGCGTGCTGCGCGAGGAATTCGGCTACGGCGGCGTGATCATCACCGACGGCATGGACATGCATGCGATCGCCCACCGCTACGGCGCCGGCGAGGCTGCCGTCAACGCGCTGGTGGCGGGCGCCGACATGGTGATGGCGATCGGCACGCGCGAGACGCAGGTGGAGACCGTACACGCGATCGCCCAGGCGATCCGCGACGGCCTGCTGCCGCTGCCTGAGGTCGAGGCGAAACTGGCGCGCCTGGCGAAGCTGGCGGCCACGCACCCGGCTGGCCCGGCAAGTTACGCCCGCGAGCAGGACGACCGCGCGCTGATGGCGCGCGCCTGGCGCGCCGGCCTGACCGCACTCGGCCAGCCGCAACGGCCCGCGCGCGGCAGCCGCGTGCGCCTGGTCGCGCGCGCCGATGTGGTCAGCGATGGTATCTCGGAAGCCGGCGTGCCGGCGGCCCGCATCGCCGAGGCGCTGGGGACCCTGTACGACGTCGAACTCGTCACCTTCGCCGACAGCGAACGCTTCGACTGGTCGGCGCTGCCGCAGGACGGGCGCTTCACGATCCTGGCCTCGACCTCGCGCCGCCGCTATGGCCCGAACGCGCGCGCCGGCTGGCGCCCCGACCTGCACCTGGCCCTGTGGAATCCTTACCAGGCGCTGGACTTCCCGGCCCCGGCCCTGATGAGCTATGGCTTCGCCCCGCCCGCCCTGGAGGCGGCCGTGGCCTGGCTGGGCGGCGAGATCGACGCGCCGGGGATCTGCCCGGTGCCGGGTTTCGCGCGGATGACAAGACGGCGACGACCGCAGCGACAGCGGCGGCGCCAACGACGAGGTAACGCGATGTAACGACGCTGGGCGCGCGCGCAAGCTCTGCGGCACAATTGGCCGGCCAGAAAATGGCTGATTTATGGGACAATGCACGTTTTGTCCGAGATTGGCATTTTTGCTATAGTTGTAAAAATGCGTGCAGAAAAAGCGTAGCGAAAGCGCGTTTCGTCGAATTTTTGTCTAGATAGAAGGATACACAATGTCCCAACTCCGTCTTGCCCGCCTCTGCCTGATGCTGGCCGCCGTCGGCCTCTCGGCCCCGGCCCTGACCACCGCCGTCCACGCGCAAGAGAAGCCTGCCGCCGAAGCGCCGAAGGACACCGTCCGTCCAGAGCTGTTCAAGCTGCTCGACCCGGCCGCGATCAAGCCGCTGATGGACGCAAAGAATTACGCCGAAGTGCAGAACCGCGTGCAGCAGGCCGAAGCCTTCCCGAACCGCACCCCGTACGAAGACTACGTCGTCAACCGCATGAAGCTGTCGCTGGGCTCGGCGACCAACAACAACGCCATCGCCATGCCGGCGCTCGAAGCCGTGATCAATTCCGGCCGCCTGCAAGGCCAGGAACAGGCCGACTTCATCCTGGCCCTGGGCAATATGCACTACAACGCCAAGGACTACACGAAGGCGATCGAGTGGTTCAAGCGCTATCAGAAAGAAAGCGCGACCCCTGAAAAAGTCACGCCTTCCCTGATCCGCGCCCATTACCTGGGCGGCGACTTCGCCAGCGCCAAGGCGGCCCTGCTGCCGGCGATCGAAGCGACCGAGAAAGCCGGCCAGAAGCCGAGCGAGGAAGACCTGCGCCTGCTGGCCTCGTCGGCCAACAAGGTCAAGGACGACGCGGGCTACCTGACCGCACTGGAAAAACTGGTCGCCCACTACCCGAACGACGACTTCTGGACCGACGTCCTGAACCGCGGCGTGGCGCGCAAGTCCGGCTTCGATGCGCAGACCAATATGATCAACGTGTACCGCTTGGAAGCGGCCACCGTCAAGAAGATGGCGCCGGAAGAATACGTCGACCTGGCCGAACTGGCGCTGCGCGACGGCTTCCCGAGCGAAGCCAAGAAAGCCATGGACGCCGGCTACGCCGCCGGCGTGCTGGGCCAGGGCTCGAACGCCAAGGCCCACGCCGCCCTGCGCGACAAGGCGACCAAGGGCGCGGCCGACGACGCCAAGAGCATCGCCGCCGGCGAAGCCTCGGCCGCCAAGGCCAAGACCGGCGCCGGCCTGGTCAACCTGGGCTGGGCTTACGCCACCATGGACCAGGGCGACAAGGGTGTCGGTTTCATCCAGCAAGGCATCGCCAAGGGCGGCCTGAAGAACCCTGAAGAAGCCAAGCTGCGCCTGGGCATGGCGCAGGCGCTGGCCGGCAAGAAAGCCGAAGCCATCCAGACCTTCGAAACCGTCAAGGGCGGCGGCGGCGCGGGCGACCTGGCGAAATACTGGATCGTTCACCTGAACCAGAAGTAATCGCTGCGCTTCACGTTGCACCCGCGAAAGCGGGCCGGGCTCGCTGCCCGGCCCGCTTTTTTCGTATGCGCGGGTCATCCTGTCCCGCTGCCGGCCGGCGGTTTTACCGGCCCAAGGTGCGCGCCCGTACATTAAGGCCGCCCGAGCCCGTCCGATAATTGCCTTATTTGCATCGGAGGCAGCATGACGACGACGGTACGCAAGGGCCAGGCGCCCGCCAAGCTGGGACGCGACGAATTCCACCTGCGCTTTCGCAGGGCGTTCCAGGACCCTGGCTACGAAGCGCTCGACCGCGAGCTGGCGGCGATCGAGGACGTGGCCTGGGATGCGTACCAGAACGGCCGCAAGGCCCCGCACACGGTCAAGGCCGGACCCGGATTCCATGATCCCGGCTACGACCTGTCGGTCGAGTGGAAGGAGGCGCGCGACCGCCTGATCGGCGCCGAGCGGCACCAGAAGAATCCCGACTCGCGCAACCGCGTCCTGCTCATCAACGCCTCGGCCCGCAACGACGGCACCTGTCCCGGCGAGATGTCGAAAAGCTGGCGCCTGACGCAGATGGCGAAAGAGGTCCTCATCAACGAAGGCTTCGAGGCCGACGTGCTCGACCTCAGCCTGCTCAATTCGGACTACGACCGCCACATCCACCCCTGCAAGGGCTGCGTCTCGACCGCGATGCCGCTGTGCCACTGGCCGTGCAGCTGCTACCCGAACCACGGCGAGCGCCAGGTGAACGACTGGATGAACGAGATCTATGAGCGCTGGGTGCTGGCCCATGGCGTCATCATCGTCACCCCGGTCTACTGGTACCAGACCCCGGCGGTACTGAAACTGATGATCGACCGCCTGGTGTGCGCCGACGGCGGCAATCCCGACCCCTCCTCCACCCACGGAAAGAAGGCCGAGGAGGCCAAGCAGATCGAGCGCGACGGCTGGGATTATCCGAAACACCTGGCCGGCCGCGCCTTTGGCCTGCTGGTGCACGGCGACGTGGCCGGCGTCGAGGGCACGCGGCGCTCGCTGTCGGATTGGCTCGAGTGGATGGGGCTGATCAACTCGGGCAGCTTCGGCCAGCTCGACCGCTACATCGGCTATTACGAATCGTATGCCGACAGCCACGAGACGCTCGACAAGGACGTCGCGGTGCAGGAAGAGACGCGCAACGTGGCGCGCGCGGTGGCCACCGCCGTGCGCGAGGTGCGCGCGGGACGGGTTGCCGTGGTCAGCCAGCCATTGAAGAATCCGCGCCCGAAATGATGGCGCCCGGGAGCCGCGCGGCGCCCCGGCCGATGCCGTGACTATTGGCGAGTTTTACACACGTGATTCTCAGTAGAATTGTGGAAACAACCTACAGGGGATCCTCAGATGGAAGCAGTTGGCGGACTCATCATCGCAGCGATCATCGGCGTACTGATCGGCAAGGATGCAAAGGCGCGTGGCATGAGCGGTATCGGCTGGGGCCTGTTTTCCTTTCTGATCTGCATCGTCGCGGTACCGATCTACCTCATCGTCCGCAAGCCGCGTATCGCATGATCGGGACGGTCGGCGGGCGCCTGGGCCTGCTGCTGGCGAGCGCCGCCCTGGCCTGGCTGCCGGCCAATCCGCTGGTACGCGCCGAAGCCCTGCTCGGCCTGTCGCCCGGCCCCCTCGAACGCCATCTCGGCATCAAGAATGCCTTCAGCGGAATGACCGAGGGAATGCACCAGCTCGTGCATGGCGAATTGGGCGCGGCGCTCGCGGCGAATTTCCTGACGCCGCTGGTCGCCTGCGCCTTGATCGCCTGGGCCGTGACCGGGGTGCGCCTGGCAACGCGGCGCCATGAAATCCTGGCCGCGGCCTGGTTCGTTGGGCTGTCCATCCTGGTGAACATCGTGCACCCCTTGCCTTGATCGCCGGGCGGCCTGCGGTATGATGGGCGGTCCCATCTTCATGCCCGCCGAATGAATCCCCTCGTCCAACTGATGCACGACGCCGCCAAGGCCAGTCTCGCCACCGGCGCCGGCAAGCTGCCGCTCTACCAGCAACTGCAGCGCGCGCTGCGCCAGGCGATCGACAACGGCGTCTATGGACCGTCGAGCGCCCTGCCCGCCGAGCGCCAGCTGGCGCTGGAACTGGGGATCTCGCGCATCACGGTGCGCAAGGCGATCGACAGCCTGGTCGACGACGGCTTGCTGGTGCGGCGCGCCGGCTCCGGCAATTTTCTCAACATGCGCATCGAAAAGAATTTTGCCAAGCTGAGTTCGTTCTCGGAAGACATGCGGGCGCGCGGACGGGTGCCGCGGAGCAGCTGGCTCAAGCGTTCGGAAGGCCTGGTCACGCCCGAGGAAGCGCTGCGCCTGCGGCTCTCACCGGGCACGCCGGTGTACCGCTTCAACCGCCTGCGCTATGCCGACGATGCGCCGATGTGCCTGGAATACGCGACCATTGCCGCCTTCGCCCTGCCCTCGCTCGACGCGGTGGGCGACTCGATGTACGAAGCGCTCGAGGCCACCGGCAACCGCCCGGTGCGCGCGCTACAGCGCCTGTCCGCCCTGCTGCTGGGGGTCGAACAGGCGCGCCTGCTCGATGCGCGCGAGGGCGACGCCGGCCTGTGCGTCGAGCGCCTGGGCTTCCTGCGCGACGGGCGCGCGGTGGAGTTCTGCCGCTCGTATTTTCGCGGAGATACGTATGACTTTGTTGCCGAGCTGACCGCAGCCTGATGAACTAGTGGTAATCTGGTCGTTTTCACCACGCGAGGACGATCATGTTCAAGAGAATGGCGGCGGAAGCACTGGGGCTGAGCGACATCGGTGTCATCGTCGGACCGGCAGACTACAGCAAGGTCGATGCCGACGACTACCTGTTCACCGAGGACGGTGAGCAGATCTTCTTCCTGATCAAGAGCAAGAAGGACGAGTACTGCTTCACCAATCTCGCCCTGATCCACGTCGACGGGGACCTGTCAGAAATTCTGTGTGCGGGGCCAGAATTCGTAGTTAGGTAATTGCGTTCGTGAAGCGTTCGCCGAACATGATGGCGAACTGGTTGGC